>JAPOQG010000265.1 GCA_026710865.1 Acidimicrobiaceae bacterium | reverse complement strand
GGGCCTCAGGAGGCGAGGGGACGGCCGAAGGGCAGCTCGTCCTGCCAGCTGGACAGGAACGCCTCCGCGCCGTAGCAGGCGCCCAGGAAGGGGCCGTCGTCGGAGGTGAGGGCGTCGGCCATCAGAGCCGCGACGGTGGCGGTGATCTCGGCGCGGACCTCGTCGTCGCCGGTGTCGGGGCTGCTCCAGGCCGCGATGGACGATCCGGCCAGGGCCACGAAGTCGGGCACCGCGGCCACCCCGCCCCGCCGGCACACCGCCAGCGCCTTGGACGTGAACGCCAGCCGCCCGCTGGGCACCAGGGCCCGGCACCCGAGGCCCTCGGCCACCCCGTGGTCGACGATCCCCATCTTCGAGCCGGCGAACACGATGTCGGCCTCGACGCCCCACAGCGCGCCCGGCTTGCCCAACCCGTCGTCGCTGCCGGCCAGCGCGCCCAGCGCCCTGTCGCCGTGCTCGGCCCAGGCCTCGCCCAGAGCCACCGGATCGAGACCGCCGTCGGCGGCCAGCGAACCTTCGGCGGTGGCCAGGCCCACCACCCGTCCACCTCTCTCGACCACGGCCTCCGCCAGCGCTGGCCCGGTTGCTGAGAAGCCCTCGATGACCGCAGTGCGGCCCTCGAGACCCACCGCTGCGTCGGCGGCCACGGCCGCGGACAGGCCGTCGCACGCGGCGGCGAACGGGCCGAGCCGGGCGACCGTGCGGGGGTCAGCGTCCCGCAGCGGGGTCAGATCGGCGTCGGCGACGCCCTTGGCCGCGTCGGGCAGGTAGGTGCCGTCGGGCACCAGCGCCGCGGTCTCGGCCACGAACGCGGCCACCGCCTCGGCCCTTGCCGGCGCCTCGGCACTGATCCCGGCCGATGCGCCGCTGCGCCGCATCTGCAGGGCCGCGTAGGTGTAGGTCTGGGAGCGGGCCAGGTCCTTGGCCCCGCCCTGCAGCACCTTGCGGGCCCAGCGCACCGGCCCCGACGCGGCCTCGGCGCCGGCCAGGTCCAGCGCCACGAACGCGTCCACGTCCTTGAACTTGTGCAGCCTCATGTGAACTCCAGCGGACTCAAGCCGGGCGCGGAGAAGCGTCCGGGAATCTCGGGTTGGTTGTGTGCCTATACGACAGGTTTCTCTCCCGAGATTCTGGCAGCGGCGCCGTTGAGGATGCGCACCGGCAGCCTCCGGGGGCCGCGGATCTGGCCAGTCGACCAGGTCACGCCGGCGGGATCGGCCAGTTCGAAGTCGGGGACCCGGGCCATCCACTCCTCGAGCGCCACGGTCAGCTCCATGCGGGCCAGGTTCGACCCGAGGCACCGGTGGATGCCGAGCCCGAAGGCGACATGGCGGTTGCGCATGCGGTCGATCACGAACTCACCGGCGTCCTCGAAGGCCTCGGGGTCGCGGTTGGCGGCCGGGAACGGCAGCAGCACCCAGTCGTTGGCCCGCATCGAGCGACCGGCGAACTCGGCGTCCTTGGCCACCAGCCGGGCCATGGTCACCGGGGCGTAGAAGCGCAGGAACTCCTCCACCGCGAACGGCCGCACCTCTGGGTCCTCGATCCAGCGCCTCCGGTCCGCGGGGTGCTGGGCCAGGTGCCACAGCGAGGCCCCGATGGCCGACCAGGTGGTGTCCACCCCGGCGATGATCAGCAGGCCGCATGTCCCCCGAATGTGCTCGTGCTGGAGGGAGTGGCCCTCGATCTTGGCGTGGGTCATGTGGCTGATCAGGTCGTCGCGGGGTTCCTCCGCCCGGGCCGCGATCAGCGTGTCGAGGTAGAAGTCGATCGATTCCTCGTAGTCGACCTGCAACCCGGTGCCGGGCGCCTCCATGATCTGGTGGATGAAGATCCGGAACTGGTCGCCGTCGGAGCGGGGCACGCCCAGCATGTCGGCCATGACCCGCACCGGGATGTGCTGGGTGTAGCCCAGCGCGGCGTCCACTATGCCGGTGCGGCCCGATTCCACGTCGGCCAGCAGATCGTCGAGCAGCTCCCGGCAGGTCTCCCGGGTGGACTCCCGCTTGGCCTCGATGGGCTTGGGCGCGAACGCGGGCAGCAGGAACTCCCGGGCGATGCGATGGAATGGCGGGTCGCTGGTGATCGGCGGGGCGAACCCCACCGGGGGAGGGATCTCGGGGCGGCCGTCGTGAACCACCACCCCGTTGGAGCTGAACGTGTCGGTGTCCTTGGCGATGGCGCAGACGTCGGCGTGGCGCACCGGCAGCCAGGCTCCGCCGTAGCGGTCGCTGTGGGCCACCGGGCACTCGCTGCGCAACTCGTCCCAGATCTCGGGGGCCCGGGCTGCGTAGCCCGGGTCGACATGGTCGAAGTCGGTGGCCCAGTCGGTCACCGGCGCCCGAGGCTCCGGACCCACATGGTTACCGGCGCCCGAGTCGTCGGTAGCTTCGGTGGTAGAGGTGTCCGTGGTATAGGTCATGGCGTCAACGTCAGCTCCTGGGCCTCATAGTCCAGCAGACGGCGGAACAGGTCGCGCAGTTCGTTGCGCCGACCCCGGTCGTTGGCCAGGTTGACCAGCTCGTGGGGATCCTCGCCGGTGTCGTACCACTCGTGGTCGTGGTCGTCGAAGTCGGCGTCCACACCGAAGAGCTTGCCATCCTCTTCGGCCGTTCCGTCGCGCCTGATCCCCCCGCCGATCCCGTAGTAGCGGGCGTACTTGGTCTCGCCGTCGTAGAAGCCCCGCACCGCGTAGCGGGTGTTGCGGATCAGGTCGGACTGGGCCGAGTCCTGGGAGAACAGCACGAAGTCGCGCACCGACGCCGCCGGGTCGGCCAGCACCGGGGCCAGGTCCCGGCCCGAGAGGGTGGGGGTGTCGGCGGCGTCGATGCCGCCCAGCGCGGCGATGGTGGCCGCGAAGTCGACGTGGGTGGCCAGCGCCTCGGTGCGGCCGCCGGCCGGCACGCCGGGGGCCTTGACGATCAGCGGCACGCCCATCACCTCGTCGTAGACGCAGGGCAGCTTGGCCCTCAGGCCGTGGGACCCGCAGGCGTCGCCGTGGTCGGAGGTGTAGGCGATCACGGTGTCGTCGTAGAGGCCGAGGGCGTCGAGGGCGTCGAGCAGGCGGGCCAGGCTGCGGTCCAACTCGATGTGCAGCCAGGCGTAGTAGTCGAGGCCCCGCAGCCAGGTGTCGTGGTCGTCGGCGTCGATGCGGCCCACCACGTGCTCCCGGTTGCGAACGTGGCGCCAGGCCCGCTGCACCTCCGGCTTGGTGTGCAGGTCGTCTTCGAAGTTGTCGGGCAGCCGGTCGAACAGGCGGGGGTAGTCCTCCGGCGGCGGGGTGACCGGCAGGTCGCCCAGACGCATCTTCAGCACCGCGTCGAAGAACTCGGCGAACTTCGCGTGCTCGGCCTGGTAGCTGGCGTGGTCGGCCGGGAACCACATGATGTCGTGGGGGTTGACCAGCGCGACGGTCAAGAACCACGGCTGACCGTTGCCGTTGCCGCCGGCCCGGTCGCTCAGCCAGTCGATGGCCTGGTCGACGATGATCGGGTCGAAATAGCGGCCGGTGTAGGCGCTGCCCATGAAATGGACGTCGTTGCCCTCCCAGTCGCGGTAGCCGTGGGCCTCCATGTCGGGCGCCTCGGTGTGGCCCAGGTGCCACTTGCCCAGGTAGCTCGACCGGTAGCCCCGCTCGGCCAGCAGGCTGCCGATGGTGGGTATGGCCGGGTCGAGGGCGGTGTGGGTGGGGAAGGCGACGTTGTCGACCACGCCGTGCTCGGCCAGGTAGCGCCCGGTGTAGAGGCTGGCCCTCGACGGGG
This sequence comes from Acidimicrobiaceae bacterium, assembly GCA_026710865.1. Taxonomy (GTDB): domain Bacteria; phylum Actinomycetota; class Acidimicrobiia; order Acidimicrobiales; family Aldehydirespiratoraceae; genus Aldehydirespirator. The sequence goes on along the minus strand of JAPOQG010000265.1, from coordinate 7,620 downwards.
AGCACGGCGAGGAGTGGGTGAAGTAGCGGTCGAAGCTCAGCCCGTCGGCTGCCAGCCGCTCGTGGCCCGGCAGGTCCACCACACCGTCGAGCCAGCCGTTGCGACGCTCCTCGTCGGAGACGATCAGCAGGATGTTGGGCCGCCCAGCCACAACCGGACGCTACTCGGCTGCGTGCTGGCCGCCGTCGGCGGCTCTCCTCCGGCTGCAATGGCAAGCAACCGGAGCCATCACGCAAGGTCGACCGCCGCGAGTAGATGGCGCAGGTCAGCGCTGGGTACCGGGAACCTGCAGAAGTACACCCTCTCGCACCAGCGCCCCGTCCGCCACTAGCTGATCCAACACCTGACTGAAGCGCTCGTCGATTGCCTTACCCGCTTGCTTGAAGCCGAAGAGGCGGCTCGCCCGACGCACCGCGTCGGCGGGCTCGATGCCGTAGCTGGCCCGAACGACGTGTACCAGGGCGGTGCCGATCTCCTCCGTCGCGATCATTTCGGGCCTGCGGAGTGAAGCGGGAATGTCTCCGTCGCGACGCCGAACCTCGGCGGCTTCGTGGTCGGGCCGCCACAGGAATCCTCGCGGGTCCTCTCGGAAGAATCCCCTGTCCACGCCCACGCTCGCTCCCCAGCGCATCCGCTTGCGGATCTGGGATCCGGCTCTTCCGACGCCCACGGCCTCGCGGACCCGCAGCATGGCCTCTTCAAAATGAACCGGACTCTCCGCCTCGACCACCCGGCTGATCCACTCGGCCAATCGGTCGGGCGGCACTTCGCTCAATTCACCGTGTAGCGGACCAGTCTCAAGAGCGGCCAATGTGTAGGGACGCGTGGGCAAGACGACTTCGGGCTCCGGTTCGGGCACCCGGTCCAAGGGCTGCGCATCCTGACGCACCGGTACCGGCGGGGCACCGCCTCCGGCTTCGCGCGCGGCACGGACCGCCTCTTCGATCCTGGCGACTTCCCGTTGCGGATCGCGGAACCAGTCGGTGCTCCAAATGCGGTGAATCGTCCATCCGAGTCCCTCGAGAACCTGTTGTCGCAGACGATCACGGTCGCGCGCGGAGCGGGAACTGTGGTAACTGGCTCCGTCGCATTCGATTCCCAACAAGTACCGCCCCGGCCGTGAGGGATCCAGCACAGCCAGATCGATGAAGAACCCAGCCGACCCGACCTGGTGCTCGATATCGAGGCCAAGCGACCGAAGCTTCGCCGCGACCGCCTCCTCGAAAGCCGAGTCGGCTTCCCTCCCGGTGGCCTTGGGAATGTCGATGCTCCCAGTCTCCGCGTACTCGAGAAACGTCTTGAGCGCCTCCACACCCCTGGCTCCGGACCGTCTCAGGTCCAGATCCGCTCCCACGAAGTTGCAGTACACCGCGCATCGCTGGCGCGCCCTCGTGATCAGCACGTTGAGGCGCCGCTCGCCGCCGTCCTGGTTGAGGGGCCCGAAGTTCATCGGCAGGTGTGCGCCGCCGATCTTGCCGTAACCGATGCTGATCAGAATCACGTCCCGTTCGTCGCCTTGGACGTTCTCCAGGTTCTTGACAAAGAAGGGCTCCTCCGGATGCTCGGCGAAGAACTCCTCGCACGAGGGGTCTCGGCGCCGCAGTATGTCGACCTCGTCTTCGATGCGGCGTGCCTGCACGTTGCTGAAGGCCGCGACGCCCAAAGTCAGGTCGGGTGAGGTACGGGCGTGCTCAATCACCGCCAGTGCCACCGTCTTCGCCTCCGCCGTGTTGATCCCCCTGCGTTCGTAGGAGGCGTCGGGACAGTGGCGGAAGGCGAGTCCGGTGTCCGCCCTGCCCGCGTCGGGACTCGGGAAGATCACTAGGCGGTCGTCGTAGAACTCATGGTTCGAAACGGTGATCAGCGACTCGTGGCGGCTGCGGTAATGCCACCGCAGCATCCGCTCCGGTGCTCCTTGGGCGCTGAACATTCCCAGAATGCTCTCTAGATCCGCGGTTTGGCTCCCCTCCTCCTGCCCATCGTCGCCCATCCGGTCGAAGAAGCTCGTCGGCGGGAGCTGCTTGCTGTCCCCAACGACGACCGCCTGCTTGCCCCGGATGATGGCTCCGAGCGCCTCGACAGGACGCACCTGGCTCGCCTCGTCGAACACGACAAGGTCGAATTCGACCGAGCCCGGCGGAATGTACTTCGCGATCGAGAGCGGGCTCATCATGAGAACCGGCTTGATGCTTTGGATGGCCCGTCCCGCGTCCTTCAGCAGCCGCCGGACGGGCAGGTGACGGCGCTTCTTCTGGAACTCCCGCCTCAGAACGCCCAGCTGGCCGCCGCCCTGGTGACGGGGGAGCTGTTGCCAATGCCGCTCGGCGATGAGAGCGCGGTTGTGGTGGAACAGTGCCGTGTCCAGCTCGCGGAACTGTTCGATGATGCCGGCGTGCGTCGCGCCGTCGAATTCGGAGAGTGCCGGGCGTTCACGAAAGGCCAGGTCCAGCCAGGCGCTGTAGCACGCGTGCTCGAACAGGCCTGTGAGCTGCTCCGCAGCGTCCTCCCTCGACGCCGCGGCCTCGGCAACCTCCCCGATTCCTGACTCTTTGGACCTCCGCTCGAGTTGGTTGAACCGCACCACGTCGTGGACGGATGCAGCCTGGTCGTGGGCGTCCTGGAGCCAGGCATCCAAGTCGCCGTAGGCGAGTTCTTCGAGAGTCTCTCCGGTCTCGAAGCGATCCGTCTGCAGTTCCACGGTGGCCGTCAGCGAACTTAGCGCCCCATCGAGTGCTTCTATCGCACGCTCGCAAGCGCCCGCGGCCGCCTCCACGCCGGCATGATCCAGAGCCTGGTCGAGCAAGTCGTGAATGTCCGAATCAATGAGACCGTCGGCTTCGTCGCGGTGGAGGTCCAGAAGCCATGTCGCGGCTTCCGCAAAGCTCCGATGAGCTTCAGCGCTGTCATCAAGCGTCCGCTCGGCGAAGAGCCGGGCCACGAGGTCACCGGTCTCTGTGATGGCCCGCCTCAGGCGCTTGGCCTCCAGGATGGCGTCTACGAGTTCGATCTGTTGTTGGACAGCTTCGGGTGCCGCCTCGCGGCATAGTCCTGTCACCCTTCGGCGCGCATCGCGAAATGGTCCCGAAAGGAATCGCCACCACTTGTCGCCGCAGGAATGCAACGCCTCGCGGTCAGCCCACACATCCTGGTCCCAGGCCTCCGGCAATAGCACGGCGTCGTGCTCCGACCGGACGGCGGCATAGCGCCGAGCAGCACTGGCAACTTCGGCAATGCGGTCGGCATCGGTCGTCCAACCCGCGTGTCGGTGATCCGCCTCCAGCAGGCCGGGAGCTTCCAGCCACCGCCGTGCAATGCGGGTCGCTCGTCGCAGGTCAGCGCCCGTTAAGTCCCGAAACGGAGCGTCACGGCGAAGCGTCTTCCCGAGCGCGTCCGCATCCCGGCCCAAACGGTGAAGCGCACTGGAGGCTTCCCCGACGACTTCGCGAATCGTGTGCATCTCCGTGGGTGCGAAGTGAAGTCGACCGCAGGTCCACCATCGGTGCCGACGCGGCACTCCGACTGCCCGCACCAACTCCTGCATCTCGCCGACCAACGCGCGGCGGCGCGTGAAGTCCTCGGCGCTCCACGACACCGAGTCCCGGACGGGGAGTCCCTTGCCTTCGACGGCCAACCCGTCTGCTTCCAACCTCGCGAGGCGGCCGACCAGTTGGTGCGGGGACAGCTCGCTGCCTGCAACCGGCGTGTTCACAGCCTGCGAATAGTCGTTCAGCCGGCTCCGGCTCTCTTCAAGAAGCACCCGGTCCTCGGTGCCGTCGTCGGCTGCGGGGCGGCCCAGTGAGAGGGTGCGCCGCAGCTCTTCAAGCACAGCGCGCTTGTTGGTCTTGTGGCTGTGCAGTTCGAGGCACGCGTCGCCTAAGTGGACGGTGTCCAGACGGCGCTTCACGACCTCTAGCGCGGCCATCTTCTCGGCGACGAAGAGCACCGTCATGCCGCGGGCGAGCGCCTCGCCGATCAGATTGGTGATGGTCTGCGACTTCCCCGTCCCCGGGGGTCCCTGGATGACCAGGTTGCGGCCGTTCATGGCGTCCAGAATCGCGAGGGTCTGTGAGCTGTCCGCGTCCACGACCGAGTGGAGGCCAGCCTCGCCGAGGTCGCGGTCCGGATGCCCGTCTTGGTCGAATTCGGGCGCTTGGTAGGTGAAGCCGTCTTGGCCGAAAAGCTGCCGTACCAGCGGATGGTCCGCAGGGTGGGCCTCCTCGGGCCAGGTAGCCGGATCGAGGTCCTTGTAGATGAGCAGCTTGCTGAACGAGAAGAGGCCCAAGTGGATCTCGTTGCGCTCGACCGACCATCGGGGCTGCTTCGCCACCGCCCGTTCGACACCGGCCAGATAGGCGTCGATATCGAGGTCTTCCTCGAGCGGCATCTCGGGTAGTCGGACGTTGAAGTCCTGATTCAGCTTCGCCTCAAGGGAGAGGTTCGGCTCGATCTCGTCCTGCGTCCACGAGAGCTTGAAGTTCTCGCGCGCGTCGGACTGGCTGAGCCGGACGGGGATAAGGACCAGTGGTGCGCGCCGTTCGGTACTTCCGCTGTCGGCCTCATACCACCTAAGCATTCCAAGGGCGAGGTAGAGGACGTTGACCCCCTGTTCCTCGATCGACAGGCGGGCCTGCCGGTAGGTCTCGCGCAGGCGGAGACTGAGATCTGTGAGCGTGAGCGCGGTCTGGAGCTTGTTGTCTGTGTGCCTCGCCGCGGGAGCGCCCGGGCCGGAGGCGGGTTCAGCAAGAAGCGCTAGGAGTTCGTTGGGGACATCGGAGGAGGATTCCGGCTCCGCCTCGCCTTCGGGGACGGGCAGGAAGTACATCGTCCGCTCGCCGCTCACAAGGATCTTGAAGAGTTCTTGGGAGAGTTCGTCGACGACTTCCAGGCCGCGCCGTTTCGAGGGGCGGAAGTTGATCAGCGGGTTGCGGAGTGAGAGATCGAGGACATCGCGGCGGGACTCCTCGAGGTCGCGGTGAATGGGATCTGCCCTGCTGCCCGGACCAGTGACAGGACCTGGCGTGGTGGTGGAGTCGCTCATGTCTGGCTCACATGTGGTCGGTTGTATTGGTGTCGATCTCGTGACTCAGGTTGTCAGCCCTCGCCGATCAGGCGATCCAGCACCAGTTCGGAGTGGCTCGACTGTAGGCGGGCCAGCCAGCAGGGGCTATTGAACAGGGCCAGCAGCCTGCTGCCTCCAACTGGCTTGATGGCGGTTGTCCCGACCTGGCGTCAAGTACCGAAGGCTGATGTCTGGCGGACCGCGCTACGTTGGGCCATGAGCGGCCGGTGTGCGGTCTCGCCCGATGGTGAGCATGGCAAGGCGTCCGTGAGGTAGCAGCTGAGGCTCAGCCCGCCCGCTCGCGGCCGCCGGTGCGCCGGCTGGTCCACCGCCCCTTCGGGCCAACCGTTGCGGCACTCCTCGCGTGGAGGACTCGACCTAGGCGGCGGGGCAGCGCCGCGACCACGCGGATACCCTCCACGACATGGCTGCCAGGTTGGTGGAGCTGCGCCTCCCGGAGTTCAAGAGCCTGCGACGGGCACGTATTCCGCTGCGCCGGCTGACCCTGCTAGTCGGTCGCAACGGCAGCGGAAAGTCGAACGTGCTCGACGCCTTGGCCGCCCTGTCTTCGCTTGCGGGCGGCGGGACAATTCGGGACTCGCTCGATGGTGGCCGCTCGGGGCCGCTAGTGCGGGGTGGTTCGGAGGGATGCGCGCCATTGGGCAAGGATTCGTTCGCGGTTGGCTGTTCTGTCGATGTCGACGGCCGGCTCTACCACCTCGACGTAAGAGTCTCGGTACGGCCGAACGTGCAAGTGATCAGCGAGCGGTTGTGGGCGCGACGACTGAGCGGCCCCCGCTACGGAGACCCTCAGGAACTACTGAAGACAGACCCGCCCAGTCCCGATTCTGGCGACATCGTCGCGCGGTGGGATAACAAGAAGCAGGGACCGAATCCTGTGGTGACGTTCCGCGCATCGCAGCTCCTCACCGCGCAGGTGGCGACCCGGGTGCCTGCGACCTCGCAGGCCGGCCGCCATGTTCGGCAGGTCGCGGAGGAGGTGCTTGCCGCGCTGTCGACGGTGTTCATCCTCGACCCCGTGCCGCACCAGATGCGGGAGTACGTCCCCGAGAAGGATGTCCGCCTCCGCCGCAACGCCGACAACCTGTCAGCAGTGCTGGCGAGTCTTCTGAAGGACGAAGCGGCGCGAGGCATCCTGCTCAAGATGACCCGGTCGCTCTCAGAGGCCCAGGTCTCCGAGATCGAAACCGTGAACAGCGACCTTGGCGACGTGATGGTGGCGATCCAGGAGCGGATCGGTTCAGCGGTGCAGACGATGCCGGCGCGTTTGATGAGTGATGGCACGCTGAGGTTCCTCGCCATAGCCGCGGCGCTCCTCGACCGTTCGCAATCCGGCAGCGGTGCGGATGATTCGGTCGCCGGTGAACGGCTGCTCGTTGTGGAAGAGATTGAGAACGGACTGCACCCGTCTCAGGCAGCGTTGCTGCTGAACCGACTCAAGGAGTCGGCGGACACCGGTGTCCGCACGTTGGCCACCACGCACAGCCCTGCGATCCTCGACGAGCTCGAGGGCAAGGACCACAAGAGTGTCCTTGTGTGCAGCCGTGGGTCCGATGGATGGAGTAGAGCCACAAGGCTCACGGACTTCCCCGACTACTTCGAGGTAGTCGGCCGAGGCTCTCTCGGAACGGCGGCTGTGCGCGACCGCCTGCGCCCGAGCGAAGGCCCCTCCGAGGCCCCTCGGTCGCTGGTGGATGTGCTCGGACTCCAATAGCTGATGAGCCTTCCGGTTGTGGTCTTCGTCGACACGTCGATCATCGTCCGCCTAATCGGCATGGACGGCGAGCCGCTGGCCACCGAAGTGGCTGCCGAGTTCGACAGGCGGCGAGAGGCAGGCCAGCGGTTCGTGCTTCCGGTGACAGCGCTCGTCGAGGTCGGCAATCGTGTCGCTCAACTGTCGTCAAATCGACGGCGGTTCGCCGAGCGGCTTCGGCAAGTCATCGAGGAGGCGAACCGGCCCCACCCTCCGTGGATTCTCCACGAGGCTACGTTGGACCAACATTTCGCGGAAGAGTTGCTGGCCGGCAATTCGACCGGCGCAGACCTTGTCACTCTCCTAGGTGACGGGCGACTGGGCACCGGGGACTTGGCGATACTCGTGGAGCGGGATCAATTCGAGCGAAGGACGGCCCATGGCAGTCTGAGAGTGTGGACGCTCGACAGCGAACTCGCGGCGCACGGTTGACGTGGCAGATCAGAACAGGCCGATGTAGCTGGGCTGGTACGCGACTGCCGGGCCGTCAGCCCTCGCCGATGAGGCGTTCCAGTACTAGCTCGGGGTGGTCCGACTGGAGTCTGGCCAGCCAGTAGGGGCTCTCGAACAGGGCCAGCAGCTCGCCGCTGTCCCGGGCGGCGACAGTCACCCCCGACATGGTCGCCAGCACCGAGGCCGACTCCTCGTCGGTGCGCCGGGCCGTGGTCCACGGGGCGGGGGCCAGCTTGACGGGCGCACCGAACTCGTGACGGAGCCGGTGCTCGGCCACGTCGAACTGCAAGGGCCCGACCGCGGCCAGGATCGGGGTGCTCTCGCCGCCCTCGGG
>JAPOQG010000272.1 GCA_026710865.1 Acidimicrobiaceae bacterium | reverse complement strand
TCGGCCCCGGCCCGGCGGATGGCCAGGACGTGCTCGTATGCGACCGCGTCGAGATCGAGCCAGCCCCGCTCGGCCGCGGCGCACACCATCGCGTACTCGCCGGAGACGTGATAGGCGGCCAGCGGAAGGTCGCAGGCGCGCCGGGCCGCCGCGATCACATCCAGGAACGCCAGCGCGGGCTTCACCATCACCATGTCGGCGCCCTCGGCCACGTCGAGGCGGATCTCCTCGAGGGCCTCCCGGGCGCCGGCCACGTCCTGCTGGTAGGCGCGGCGGTCGCCGCCGCCCGCGATGGTCACGTCCACGGCATCGCGGAACGGGCCGTACAGGGCGGTGGCGTACTTGGCTGCGTAGGCGAGGATGGCGGTCTGCTCGAACCCGGACCCGTCTAGGGCGGTGCGGATGGCGCCGACCTGGCCGTCCATCATCCCCGAGGGGGCCACGATGTCGGCGCCCGCGGCAGCCTGGGCCAGCGCGATGCGGGCGTACACTTCGAGGGTGGCGTCGTTCTCTACGTCGCCGCGGCCGTCGAGCAGGCCGCAGTGGCCGTGGTCTGTGTACTCGTCCATGCACAGGTCGGCGATCAGCACGATCTCGTCGCCGAGGTCCGAGCGCAGGTCGGCCAGCGCCACCTGAACGATCCCGTCGGGGTTCCAGGCCTCGGAGCCGATGTGGTCCTTGCGCTCGGGCACGCCGAACAGCACCACCGCGCCGACGCCGAGGGCGTGCAGTTCCTTGACCTCGGCCCGCAGCGACGCCCGGGTGTGCTGGAACTGTCCGGGCATCGACACGATGGGCTCGGGCTCGTCGATGCCCTCGCGCACGAACAGCGGCGCGATGAAGTCGGCGGGGTGCAGCCGGTGCTCGGTCACGAGCCGCCGCAGTGCCGGGGTACGGCGCAGCCGGCGCATGCGCCGCTGCGGGAAGTTCACCCTGCGAGGCTACCCACCGTCGCCGGAGGCCGACCACGAGCGGGCGTGGCGGACCAGCGCGGCCACCACTCCGTCGATGGTGTGCTCGGCGGCCTCCACGGTGACCTCCAGGCCGTGCTCGGCCGCGGTGGCCGAGGTGGCCGGACCGATGGACGCCACCAGAGGCGGGACGGCGGGGGCGCCGACCTCGGCCACCAGGCGCTTCACGGTGGACGACGACGTGAACACCACGCCGTCGGAGGCGGCCACCGCCTGGCGCTGGTCGTCGCCTAGCGCCGCGGCGACGTTGCGGTAGGCGGCCACGTCGAGCACCTCCCAGCCCGCCGCTCGCAGCTCGTCGGGCAGCACGGAGCGGGCCACCGCGGCCCGGGCCAGCACCACCAGGCGGCCACCGTCGGGATCGGGGGGCGGGAAGGCCTGCACCAGGCCCTCGGCGATGGACCGGTCGGGCACCATGCGCACCGTCAAGCCGGCCGCGACCGCCCGGCCGGCGGTGCCCGGACCGATGGCGGCGACGTTCACGCCGTCGGGCAGCGGCCCGCCGGCCGCGGCCCTGGCCGCACCGTTGGGACTGGTGACCACCAGCCAGTCGCCAGCCCGCAGCCTCGCCACCGCGGCCCGCAGCCCGGCGCCGTCGTCGGCGGGGTCGGTGATGGCGATGACCGGTGCGCTGACCACCTCGGCCCCGGCCGCGGCCAGACCGTCGGCCAGCGGCTTGGCCTGCTCCCGGGGCCGGCAGATCACGATCCGCAGCCCGGCCAGCGGCTTGGGTGCGTGGGGCCGGGGCCGGCTCATCGGACGGCTCGCAGTCGCAGCGGGATTGGCGGGTGGGCGTCGGCGTGTAGTGGGTGGGTCATCGGTCGGCCCCCAGCAGTACCCGGCCCCCGCAGTCGTCCAACAGGTGCCGGGCGACCGCCCGGCCCAGCGTGGAGGGGTCGCGGCCCCGGCGGGTGTCGCGTATCAGCACGCGGCCATCGAGCGATGCCAGCAGGCCCGTCAGCTCCAGGCCGCCGCCGGGAGCGTCCGCTGCGTGAGCGCCCGCGGGAAGGCTGCAGTCGCCGCCCAACTCGGCCAGGAAGGCGCGCTCCGCGTCGACGGCCCGCCGGCTGGGCTGGTGCTCGATGGCGGACAGCGTCCTGAGAGTCTCCCGGTCGTCGCTCCGGCACTCCACCGCGATGGCCCCCTGGCCGACCTGCGGCACGAACATGTCCGGCTCGAGCACGTCGAGCACATCCGGCTCGAGCCCGAGCCGGCCCAGAGCCACCGCAGCCATGACGATGGCGTCGAAGCCGGCCGCCTTGTCGAGCCGGGTGGCGATGTTGCCCCGCAGCTCCGCAAACGTCAGATCGGGCCGCAGCCAGGCGAGCTGGGCCTTGCGGCGCACCGAGCCCGTGGCCACCGTAGCGCCGTAAGGCAGATCGGCCAGCGGGCAGCCCACCAACGCGTCGCGGGGGTCGCCGCGCCGCGTCACCGCGGCCAGCAACAGGCCCTCCGGGGTCGACGACGGCAGGTCCTTGGCCGAGTGCACCGCTATGTCGGCCCGGCCGTCGAGCACCGCGGCCTGCACCTCCTTCACGAACACGCCCTTGCCCCCCATCTCGTGGATCGGCGTGTCGAAACGGCGATCGCCCACGGTCGACACCGCAACCGCCTCGGTCTCGATGCCGCAGGTCGCCGACAGCAGTTCCAACACGATCTCGGTCTGTCGGCCGGCTAGCGGGCTGGTCCGAGTCGCCGCCCGCAGCACTGGAGTCCTCACGAGATGCTTACTAGCCGACACGGCTGCGATTCGCGCCCCGCCTTCGTCCGAACTTCCGGGAGTTGTGGGGAAATAGTTCCCATAACGACCGGAAGAACTTGCCAACGATCTCGTGCCAGCCGATGCCGGCCGTGCTCGCTACAGGTCGAACAGATCGCGCAGCGCTTCAGCCAGCCGGTCGCCCCGGGCATGGCCGGCCGCGTCCTTGAGCCTCACCGTCGGCTCGTGGAGCAGCTTGTTCACCACGCCGTGCAGCAGCGCCTCCACCGCGGCGCGCTGAGCGGGGGTGAGATCGGCGAGACGTGAGCGGTGCCGGTCCAGCTCGGCCGCGGTCACCCGATCGGCCCGGGACCTCAGAGCTGTGATCAGGGGTGCGACTTCCCGGGCCGAGGCTTCGGCCAGGTAGCGCCCGACCTCGTCGTCGACGATGGCGGTCACCGCGTCGATCTCCCGCTCCCTGCCGCCCCGGCCCTGCTGGACGAAGTCGCCCAGGTCGTCCATGTCGAGAAGCGTCACGCCCGGCCGTTCCCGGGCGGCCGGATCCACGTCGCGGGGAACGGCCACGTCGACGATCAGCAGGCCCGCTCCGCCCCGCCGGGTCATCACGGTGTCGATGTCGCTGTGCTCCAGCACGATGTCGGTGGCGCCGGTGGTGGTGATGACGACATCGGCTGCCACCAGTGCCGCCTCCAGCTGGTCGAGGCTCACGGCGCGCCCACCGCAGGTCTCTGCCGCGGCCGCGGCCCGGTCCGGGGTGCGGTTGGCCACGGCGATGTCGGCTGCGCCCGCGTCGGCCAGCGACCTCAGGGTGCCGGTGGCCACGTCCCCCGCGCCCAGCACCAGCACTCGCCGGCCCGACAGAGTGCCGAGACGCTCGGTGGCCAGCGCCACCGCGGCATGCGACAGCGACGCGACGCCTTGGGAGATGCCGGTGGTGGCTCTGGCCTTCTTGCCGGCCTCGACCGCCCGGCGGAAGAGAGGATCGAGCAGCGCGCCCACGGTGCCCTCGGCCTGTGCGGTCTGCCAGGCGTCCCGAACCTGGCCCAGGACCTCGTGCTCGCCCACCACCACCGAGTCGAGCCCGGCGGCCACGCTGAACAGGTGTTGCACCGCTTCGGCGTCGTGCAGGGAGTAGAGCTCGTCGGCGACGGTCTCAGGGGGGAGCCCCGAGTGCACAGCGAGTACTTCGCGGATGTCGGCGTAGCCGCCGTGGAAGCGCTCGGCGTAGGCGTAGACCTCGATGCGGTTGCAGGTCGACAGCAGCACCGCCTCGCTGAGATGGGTGGCCGACGCCAGCTCGTGGAGAATCTTGGAGAGGTCGCCGGACGCGACCGTCATCCGCTCGAGCCGATCAAGCGGCGTGGATCGGTGATTGCTACCGACGACTACCAGCGACACTGGGCGCGATGCTATCGCCGCCCACCGGCTGCCGGGCAGGGAATGACCGGTTTGAAGGCCGAGCGCGCCGGCGGGCGAGGGCGGCCGTCAGCGGGCCAGGAGGAAGAGTTGCAACACCCCGGCGATCACGATGATCGCCATCAGGGCCACTAGTACGATGGTGGTTCCCGGCCTCATGGTCCGCCTCCGATGTCGTGTCCTGCGGGCGCCGCCGGCCGGCGTCCCAGGCCGACCCGCGTGGCTGTCGCCGGAGCACGGTCCGAGCCCCCGGCGTCGGCAGCACCGATCCGCACCTCGGCCCCCTCGTGGAGGCCGAGATCGTCGGCGGCGGACCTCCTCGGCACCGCCAGCGACACCAGGCCGCTCGAGTCGGTTATCAGGCCCACCCGGCCCGGCGACACCTCCGCGTAGGCACGGACCCGCTCGGCGGTGCGGAGGTCCTCCCCGGCCGTGACCTGCAGTGGGGCCCCGGCTGGAGCCAGGTCGTCCAGTTCGGCGGGATCGAGGTTGAGCTGGCAGTTCCCGAAGCGGTCGATCCACAGCACCTCGGCCACCAGGTCGTCACCCTCGCGGCTGCTGAGCGGCAGCATCCCAGGCATCAGGGTGGCCGGATCGATGGGCGGCCCGAGGGCGCTGAGGGGCATACCGCAGCAGAGGTGCGCGGCGGCGGGGGCGAACACGTCGCGGCCGTCGAAGGTCGATCCCAGCTCGGGCTGGGCCTCGAGTCGATAGTCTCCGCCGGCCAGCTCCACGGCCCGGCCGGCGCCGCCGACGAGGGCCACCGCCGGGGCCAGCAGCCCGTTGTCCGGTCCTACCAGCACCGAGGCGCCGTCCCCCACTTCCACCGCCACCGCCCGCCGGTCGGTTCCCACGCCGGGGTCCACCACCGCGAGGACCACGCCGGGGAGGAGGTACTGGGCGGCCCGGGCCAGGGCCAGACCGCCGGACCGCACGTCGCACGCCGCGACGCCGTGGGTGACGTCCACCACCCGGACATGGGGCGCGATGGCGGCGATCACCGAGTGGACCACCCCGACGAACTCGTCGGCGTGGCCGTAGTCGGACAGGAACGAGATGGTGTCGTACCCGCCGTCCCGGCCGGTCGCGGCCCCCGGTGTCACTGGCCCAGCTCCCGGGAGCGCCTGGTGGCCGCATCCACCACCCGGTCGATCAGGCCCATGAAATCGGCGGCGTCCATCACCGCCAGGCCGGCGGCGGTGGTGCCGCCCGGAGAGGTGACGTTCTCGCGCAGGCGCCCCGGATCCTCACTGGAGGAGGCCAGCAGCGTCGCGGCCCCCAGCAGGGTCTGGCGGGTGAGGGCGTCGGCGGTGGCCGGATCGAGGCCCTGGGCCGTTCCCGCGGCCCGCAGAGCCTCGGCCAGCCGGAACAGGTAGGCGGGGCCGCTGCCCGACAGGCCGGTCACCGCGTCGAGGTCGGCTTCGCTCACGACCGCGACCGTGCCCACCGCCTCGAGGATCCCGCGGGCCCAGGCGACGTCCTCGCCCGACGCGGCCGATCCCGCCGCGATGGCGGCCGCGCCCTGGCCGACCAGCGCGGGCGTGTTGGGCATGGCCCGCACCACCGGAGTCCCCGGCGGCAGCCCGGCCTCGATCGCGCCGGTCCGCACGCCGGCCGCGATCGACAGGACCCGCCCCACGCCGGCCGCAGCCAGCGCGGGAAGCACGGCCGCCACCACATCGGGCTTGACCGCGATGACCGCGTCGGCATCAGCGACCGGCTCGCCCGACACTGAGACGCCCGGGGCAGCGCCGGTGACCGCGTCCCGCCGGGCGGGGTCGGGGTCGACCACGCGCAATTCGTGGGAGTCGGCCCAGCCGTAGGACACCAGCCCGGCCAGCAGGGCCTCGCCCATCTTGCCGCCGCCGATCACCTGGAGCCGAGCCATGGCGCTCATGCTAAAGCTCATTGCTTTCAAGCAGTGGGGGTGCCGTGGCGGGCGGTGATCTGGAGGTCGCGGCGGATCACGCCGGCCACCGCCGCGATCACGACGGCCCCGCCGACCACCTGGGCGATCCTGATCGGCTCGTCCAGGAACAGGGCGGCCCCCACCATCGTGATGGGCGGCGCGCCCAGAAGCGCCATCGACGAGACCGTGATGCGCACGTGCCGGTGCGCCCAGTTCATCAGCAGATGGCCCGATCCCGGCACAGCCAGGAGCACGAGGACCCACAGCCAGTCGGTCATGCCGGGGAAGGACAGGTCGTCGCTCAGCAGTATCGCCGGCGGGGCGACCACGACCATGGCCACGGTCCACACGATCGCCTGGAACTCCAGCACGCCGACCTTCTGGCGGGCCTCCTTCGAGAGCGCCATGTTGGCAGAGAAGCACAGCAGCGCCAGCACGGCCAGACCGTCGCCGCGCAGGCTCCAGGTGGGGACCGAGGTCGAGCCGAACAGCACCAGCGAGGTCCCGGCCAGGGCGGCCGCCACCAGCGCCAGCAGCTTGAGCGAGACCGGCTCGCCGAACCGGCGGACGGCCGACCACAGCAGCACCACCGGCGACAGCGACACGATCATGGCCACGTTGGTGACGGTCGTGGACTTGATCGACTGGTAGAAGGTGAGGAGCCACAGCCCGATCATCACCGCCGGCGGCAGGCAGGCCCGGAACTGGGCCCACGTCACCCGGCCCCGCCGCGCCAGCACGATCCCCACGTAGATGACCGAGCTCAGCACCAGCCGCCAGAAGGCCAGCTCGAGCCCGGGAAGATCCACCTGACGCACCAGGATGTTGCCGACGCCCCAGCACGTCACCGCCGCTCCTACGGCCACCAGTCCCAGAGGGTGCCATTCCGTGGCCCGGGACGAGACGGTCACATTCCGGCCCGTCCCTCAGCGAGGATCAGGCGCCGGCGGGCCTGATGGCGCGGCCGGTCGTGCCCGCGTCCAGCAGCCCGGCGTGGGCCTCGGCGTCGGACCGCAGCACCGCATACAGGTCCGCGCCCATGGGCGCCACCCGGTCGGTGTTGGTGTCGACGTGCAGCATCATCGACTCCTGGGTGGCCGCCAGCGCCTCGTCGCCGGCGCGGCGCAGCTCGTGGAAGAGGTGCACCCGCTTGGGGTCGGCGCCGGCCACGGTGGTGTCCACGGCCAGAGGCGTGCGCGGGGACAGCTCGTCGACGAAGACGATGTGGGTCTCCACCGTGTAGAACGATCCGCCCGTGTCGGCCCGGTAGCGCTCGCCGAAGCCCATGCGGGTCAGGTACTCGTCGCTGGCCATGCCGAACACGACGCCGTAGAAGCCCTCGCTCATGTGGCCGTTGTAGTCGATCCACTCGTCGAGCACGGCCCCCCGCCAGATGCGCAGCGGCGCGCCGTCAGCCATGGTCCGCCAGTCTACGGACCGCCCGCGGCGGCGCTTGAGGCAGCGTCAGAACAGCGTGAGGTACTGATCGACCTCGCCTGCGGTGACCACATGGTGGTGGGCCAGGAACTCGTCCCGCTTGACCTTGGCGAAGTACTCCGAGTAGGGGCCTTCGGCGGTGTCGCCCAGGCCGGTCCGGATCACCTCGGAGCTCTCCAGCTGCTCGGCGGCGTGCAGCAGCGTGGGCGGCAGGGCCTTGATGCCCTTGGCCGCAACCTGCTCGGCCGACAGCGCGAAAAGGTTGTCTCTGTTGGGCTCGCCGGGGTCGGTGCCGTTGTCGATGCCGTCGAGCCCGCAGGCCAGCATGGCCGCGAACATCAGGTACGGGTTGGCCGCCCCGTCGCCGAGGCGGATCTCGATCCGGTCGGGCTCGGGCACCCGGATCATCTGGGTGCGGTTGTTGCCGCCGTAGGCCGCGTAGGCCGGCGCCCAGGTGGCCCCCGAGGTCGGCGCGCCCACGCCCATGCGCTTGTAGGAGTTCACGATGGGGCAGGCCACCGCCACCAGCGATGCGGCGTGCTCGACGATGCCGCCCACGAACTTGTAGGCCATGTCGCTCAGGCCCAGCCCCTTGGTGTCGGGCCCGCCGGCGCTTCCCCCGATGAACAGCGGCTCGTCGGTGTCCGCGGACCACAGGCTCAGGTGGGTGTGCAGGCCGTTGCCCGTCTTGTCGCCGAACGGTTTGGGCATGAAGGTGGCGTAGCGGCCGTCGCGCTGGGCCAGGGTGTGCACCATCAGCCGGAACAGGATGAGACGGTCGGCGGTGGTCAGCGCGTCGGAGTACTGCCAGTTCTGCTCGAACTGCCCGTTGGCGTCCTCATGGTCGTTGGCGTAGTTGCCCCAGCCCATGGCGTCGAGGTTCTTGGACACCGCGGTGAGGTGGGGCAGCATCCGGGTCAGGCCCTTGGCGTCGTAGCAGGGCAGGTCCATGGTGTCGCGGTCGTCGGCCACCGCTATCGAGCCGTCCTCGTTGCGCACCACCAGCGAGTACTCGGCCTCGACGCCGCACTTGAGCACCAGGTTGCGCTCGGCCGCGGCGTCGAGCGCCCGGCGCAGGATCACCCTCGGCGAGTACGGCCACAGCTCGCCCTCGACGGTCGGGTCGCATTGCATGGCGGCCACGTTCGGCTGCCACGGGAGCTGCGTGTACGAGGCGGGGTCGGGCAGGGCCAGGATGTCGGGGCTGGACGGGTCCTGGCCCATCGGGCCGGCCGCGAAGCCCGCGAACCCGGCGCCGTCGCTCATCAGGCCCTCGAGTGCTCCTACCGGCACGAGCTTGGCGCACGGCTTGCCGTGCATCTCCACGAACATGGCGTATATGAACTCGACGCCGTCGGCTTCCACCCGGCGGCGAATCTCCTCGAGTGCTCCCATGTCGGTCCCCCTGTGGTCGTCTCGCTGTCGTCTGGGTCGCGGCGCCCGAGAGTAGTCAACGTTCCCCCTGTCAGGGAATCGGGCCCTCCGGCCCGGTGACTCGCCGATGAGCCGCCGGGCTGAGGTGGGGAGGTGGCGGGGCGCTACCGTGCGGGCCGTACTTCGGACGGTCAGGGCTTCGGGGGAGTGAGTGCCATGTGCGGGATCGTGGGCCTGTTCTGCAAGACCGAGACCCACCGCCATGAACTGGGCCGCCTGACCGCGGTGATGCTGCGTGAGATGCGCGACCGGGGCCCCGACAGCGCCGGGTTCGCGTCCTATGACACCGGCGCGCCGGGACGCACCCGCATCACCGTCCTGGCCGAGGGCATCGAGGTGGACTGGGGGCCGGTGGCCGCCGCGCTGGAGAGGGTGCTCGACGCCGAGGTGACCGTCCGGGGCGTGCACGACCACGCGGTCTTCTCCACCGACGGCGACGGCCGGGCCGCCCGCCAGTGGATCATCGACAACGTGGCCGGCGCCAGCGTGCTGAGCTACGGCTCCCAGATCGAGCTGTACAAGGCGGTGGGCGACCCCGACCTGGTGGCCGAGCGTTACGACCTGGCCTCCCGCACCGGCACCCACGCCCTGGCCCACACCCGCATGGCCACCGAGTCGGCGGTCACCACCACCGGGTCCCACCCGTTCGCCACCGGCGCCGACACCTGCCTGGTGCACAACGGGTCGCTGTCCAACCACAACCGGCTGCGACGCTTCCTGGAGGGCCACGGCGAGTCGTTCCAGACCGAGAACGACTCCGAGGTGGCCGCCGGCTACCTGTCGTGGCGGATGCGCTCGGGCGACACCATCTCACAGGCCCTTGAAGGCGCCCTGGACGACCTCGACGGCTTCTACACGTTCGCCATCGGGGTGGCCGACGGCTTCGCCATCCTGCGCGACCCCATCGCCTGCAAGCCGGCGGTGGTGGCCGAGACCGACGACTGGGTGGCCATGTCGTCGGAGTACCGGGCCATTGCCCGCCTGCCGGGCGCCGTCCACGCCGAGGTCTGGGAGCCCGAGCCGGCCCGCATCTACACCTGGAGCCTGGCCGCGTGATCACCTTCGACCTGGCCGATACGACCCGGCGCGCCCTCAACCAGGCCCTGCACGACGCCTCCGGCGGCGAGTCCTTCGAGGTGGCCAACCCCCGGGGCGCCCATGCGGTGGCCTGCGGCATCACCGCGGACATCGACGTGGTGGTGAGGGGCTCGGTCGGCTACTACTGCGCCGGGATGCATCAGCAGGGCCGGGTGCTGGTGGAGGGCAATGCCAGCACCGGTCTGGCCGAGAACATCATGTCGGGGGTGGTGCGCATCACCGGCAACGCCACCATGTCGGCCGGCGCCACCGGCTGCGGCGGCCTGGTGGTGGTGGGCGGCAATGCGGGCGCCCGCTGCGGGATCTCCATGAAGGGCGTCGACATCGTGGTCGGCGGCGATGTCGGCCACATGAGCGCGTTCATGGCCCAGGCCGGGAACCTGGTGGTGTGCGGCGACGCGGCCGCCGATCTGGGCGACTCCATCTACGAGGCCCGGATCTTCGTCCGGGGTGACGTGGAGTCGCTGGGCGCCGACTGCATCGAGAAGGAGATGCGGCCCGAGCACGTCGGGACGCTGCGGAGCCTGCTCGCCGCAGCCGCCCCTGCGACCGGCGGCGCCGATGCGTCACAGTTCCGCCGCTACGGCTCGGCCCGCCGCCTCTACAACTTCACCATCGACGACGTGGACGCCCTAGAGGCCGAGCGGAGGGGCGTGGCCCGATGATCGAGCGGAGGGCCCGATGAATGCTCCGCTGACCGGTGGTGCCGAGCCGGCAGAAGCCTCCGATCCCGACTTCTGGCACCTGCGCGAGTCGTACACCTTCGACCGCAACGTGATCGCCGAGATCCGCAGGGCAGCCAACACCGGCATCTACCGCATCCGGGGCTGGGGGGCCAAGCGCCGCCTGCCCACCCTCGACGACCTCGTGTTCCTGGGCGCGTCGATGTCCCGCTACCCGCTGGAGGGCTACCGGGAGGCGTGCGGGACCGACGTGGTGATCGGCGAGGACCGGGCCGAGCGCCCGGTGCACCTGAAGATCCCGGTGACCATCGCGGGCATGAGCTTCGGCTCGTTGTCGGCCCAGGCCAAGGAGGCTCTCGGACGGGGGGCGTCCGTCGCAGGCACATCGACCACCACCGGCGACGGCGGCATGACCGACGAGGAGCGCCGGCACTCGGCCACGCTGGTGTACCAGTACCTGCCGTCGCGCTACGGCATGAACCCCGACCATCTGCGGGCGGCCGACGCCATCGAGGTGGTGGTGGGCCAGGGGGCCAAGCCCGGCGGCGGGGGGATGCTGCTCGGGCAGAAGATCACCGAGCGGGTGGCCGAGATGCGCACCCTGCCCGAGGGCATCGACCAGCGCTCGGCGTGCCGCCATCCCGACTGGACGGGCCCCGACGACCTGGAGATCAAGATCGGCGAGCTGCGGGAGATCACCGACTGGCAGGTCCCGATCTATGTGAAGGTGGGCGCGGCCCGCCCCTACTACGACACCGCCCTGGCGGTGAAGGCCGGCGCCGACGCGGTGGTGGTCGACGGCATGCAGGGAGGCACCGCGGCCACCCAGGACGTGTTCATCGAGCATGTCGGCATCCCGACGGTGGCCGCCATCGGCGAGTCGGTGCGGGCGCTGCGCGAGCTCGGCGTGCACCGGCGGGAGGTGAAGCTCATCGTCGCGGGCGGGGTCCGCTCGGGCGCGGACGTGGCCAAGGCGTTGGCCCTCGGCGCCGACGCGGCCTCGATCGGCACCGCCGCGCTGATCGCCATCGGCGACAACGATCCCGCCTACGAGGCCGAGTACCGGGCGCTCGGCACCTCGGCCGGTTTCTGGGAGGACTTCCAGGCCGGCACCGACCCGGCCGGGATCACCACCCAGGATCCCGAGCTGTCGGTCCGCCTCGATCCGGTGCTGGCCGGCAGGCGTCTGGCCAACTACCTGCAGGTGCTCACCATCGAGACCCAGATCCTGGCCCGGGCCAACGGCAAGTCGCATGTCCTGAACCTGGAGCCGGAGGACTTGGCCGCGCTCACTGTAGAGGCGGCGGCTATGGCTAGAGTTCCCCTCGCCGGCACGGGCTGGGTGCCCGGCGCCGGCTGACCCAGCCACCGCTGGGCGAGCCGAGCCACCGATCGACGGAGGGGAGCCCGATGGTCCGAGCGCTGCCCGATCGGGCCCAGGTCGTGGTGGTGGGCGGCGGCATCGTCGGCTGCAGCGTGGCCTACCACCTTGCCCGCCGGGACATCACCGACGTGGTCGTCCTCGAGCAGAACAAGCTCACCGGCGGCACCACCTGGCATGCGGCCGGGCTGGTGTCGCAGCTCAAGTCCACCCACAGCCTCACCAAGCTGGCCACCTACTCGGCCCGGCTGTTCGAGGCGCTGGAGGACGAGACCGGCCAGGCCACCGGTTGCCGCACGCCGGGGTCGATCTCGGTGGCCGCCGACGCCGAGCGCTGGGAGGAGATCAGGCGGGGCGCGGCCATGGCCGTCTCGGTCGGTGTCGAGACCCGCGAGATCGGAATGGACGAGCTCCGCGAGCGCTGGCCCCTGATCCGCACCGACGACCTGGTGGGCGCGCTCCACATCCCCGGCGACGGCCACACCTCGCCGGTGGACACCACCATGGCCCTGGCCAAGGGGGCTCGCAGCCGGGGAGTGCGGATCGTCGAGGACGTGGCCGTCACCGGGCTGCTCACGAAGGACGGCGCCATCTCGCGGGTGGATACCGAGCAGGGCAGTATCGAGACCGAGAACGTCGTGCTGGCCACCGGCGTCTGGACCCGCCAGCTCGCGGCCCAGATCGGGGTGAACGTTCCGCTGCAGGCCTGCGAGCACTTCTACGTCGTCTCCGAGCCCCTCGACTTGGACTCCGAAACCCCGGTGCTGCGCGATCCCGGCAACTACACCTACTTCAAGGAGGAGACCGGCAAGATCATGGCCGGGTTCTTCGAGCCGCGGGGCAAGGTCTGGAAGCTCGACGGGATTCCCCGGGACTTCTCCTTCGGGACGCTGCCGGAGGACTGGGACCACATCGGCCCGATCTTCGAGCGGTCGATCCACCGGGTGCCGGCGCTGGGGGACTGCGGCATCCAGCTGTTCCTCAACGGCCCCGAGGCGTTCACCCCCGACGGCGTCTACTACCTGGGGGAGTCTCCCGAGGTCGACGGATGCTGGGTGGCGGCCGGGTTCAACTCCGTGGGCATCCAGTCCGCGGGCGGTGTCGGGTGGGCCCTGGCCGACTGGATCGCCGACCGGCATCCGCCCATGGACCTGTCGTCGGTGGACATCCGCCGGACGTTCGGATTCCAGGCCGATCCCGCCTACCTGGCCGAGCGCGTCCCCGAGAGCCTGGGACTGCTCTACGCCATGCACTGGCCCTTCTACCAGTACGAGAGCGCCCGGGATCAGCGGGTGTCGCCGCTGCACGCCCGGCTGGACGCGGCCGGGGCGGTGTGGGGCGAGACCGCCGGCTGGGAGCGGCCCAACTGGTACGCCCGCGACGGCCAGGCCCGCGAGTACGTCTACAGCTACGGCAAGCAGAACTGGTGGGCCAACGCCGCCGACGAGTGCCGGGCGGTGCGGGAGCGGGTGGCGCTGTTCGACCAGACCTCGTTCGCCAAGTTCACGGTGGACGGCCCCGACTCGCTGCTGGTGCTCGACGAGCTGAGCACGGCCCGCATCGACGTGCCGGTGGGCAGGGCGGTGTACACCCAGTGGTGCAACGACCGGGGCGGGATCGAGGCCGACCTGACCGTGACCCGCCTGGGCCTGGACCGCTTCCTGGTGGTGACCGCTGCCGCGGCCCAGACCCGGGACTGGGCCCGCCTGCGCCGGGCCTGCCGCGGCCGCAGCGTGGACATCGCCGACATCACCGAGCACTGGGCCATGATCGGGCTGATGGGTCCCAAGGCCCGCTTCGTGCTCGGCCCGCTCACCGATGCGTCGCTGAACAACACCGACTTCCCGTTCGGCACGTCCCAGCGCATCGATGTGGCCGGCATCGACGTGCTGGCCCTGCGGATGAGCTACGTGGGCGAGCTGGGCTGGGAGCTCTACCTTCCCAACGAGCACGCGGTCGAGCTGTTCGACGCGCTGGCCGCCGCGGGCGAGCCCCACGGGCTGGCCATGGCCGGCTACCACGCCATGAACACGCTGCGGCTGGAGTCGGGCTACCGCCACTGGGGCCATGACATCACCGACGAGGACACCCCGATCGAGGCCGGGCTGGGATTCACCATCGGCTGGGACAAGCCCAACCCGTGGAACGGCCGGACCGCGCTGGAGAACCAGCGCGAGCGGCCCCGCAACAAGCGCCTGATCCAGTTCCGCCTGGAGCACCCCGAGCTGCTCTGCTACCACGACGACCCGATCCTGCGCGACGGCGAGCCGGTGGGCAGCACCACGTCGTCGATGTGGAGCTACGTCGAGGACCGCTGCCTGGCCATGGGCTACCTGCGCCGCCCGGGGCCTCAGGGCGTGGTCCAGGACTGGCTCGACACGGGGGCCTTCGAGATCAACGTCGGCGGCGAGCTGGTGCCGGCCACCCCGTCGATCCGCAGCTTCTACGATCCCCGCAACCAGAGAGTCCGCCTGACCGACGGCCCCTAGCCGCAGGAGCCTGACTCGACCGGCCCTAGCTCTGCACCTATAGTTGAGGTCATGCCGCGGTCTCTTGAAGAGGTCATCGACGAGGCGGAGGAGCTTGCTGACTGGTTTGAGCGGCACGGCCCGCCGCCGGAGAATCAGAGGCCGGTCTCGGAGTTCTTCGTTGGGTGCGTTGTCGATGCCGTGAGCTTGGGCGATGGCCGCGAGATCGCAGAGGCAGTCTTGGCCGCCCGCAACGCTGGGGTCTCGTGGCTTCAGATCGGCGAGGCTCTCGACATCTCGTCCGCAGACGCTGAGAACCGCTTCGGTCCCGCCGTCGAGTTGGCGCAGACCGCGCAGGAGGAGACACGAGACCCGGAGCCCGAGATGCCGGCACTAGGTCTCTGAGCCTGCCGCGACCGCTTCATGGAACTATTCGGCACGCGGAGGAGATCGCGGGCTGGTTCGAGGCTGAGGGGCCGCTCCCGTTGGGTCGGCCGCTGCCGTGCGGCCGGCATTCTGTCTATGCTGAGCCGTGCGTGACTGATGTGATGCCTCAGACGCCGCAGCCCGGTCCAGAGTCGGTGGTCGATCTTCTGGCGAGGCGTTTCAGTTCGCCGCAGCAGCGCGGCCGGGTGTTCGAGCGGCTGTTGAAGGCCGCGTTCGAGTCCCATCCCGGCGAGTACGGACCGCGGCGCTTCAAGCAGGTCTGGCGGTGGATGGAGTGGCCCGACCGGGAACTCCACGGCTACGGGCCCGACGTCGGCATCGATCTGGTGGCTGAGCAGACCGACGAGTGGGACGGAGGCCTGTGCGCCGTCCAGGCGAAGCTGCACGGCCCTGCGGGGCGCATCGGCAAGTCCGGGGTGGACTCGTTCTTGGCCGCTTCCGCGGGGGAGTGCTTCTCCTCGCGGCTGCTGGTGGTCACCGCCGATCTGGGCGCCAACGCTGCGCTGATGGTCGAGAAGGCTCATCCCCGCTGTGAAGTGCTGCACGCGGCCCAGCTGGACGAGTGGCCGGTGGACTGGGCGGCGTTCTTGGACCGTCCCGAGGATCTCCTGTTCGCGCCGGTGCGTCACGAGCCGAAGCCCTATCAGGCTGAGGCGGTGGACGCGGTTGTCGCCGGGCTGGCGGAGAGCGACCGCGGCAAGCTGATCCTGCCCTGCGGGACCGGCAAGTCGGTGGTGGCGCTGTGGATCGCGGAGCGCATGGCCGGCCTCGCCGGCCGCGTGCTGTATCTGGTGCCGTCGATCGCGTTGATGGGCCAAACGATGCGCGAGTGGGCCTCCCAGGGCGACCCCGGGGTGCCGCACCGCTACATCGGGGTTTGCTCGGACACCCGCGCGGGCCGCAACGACGAGGACGCCGACTTGGCCGAGCTGGCGATGCCGGTGACCACCGACCCCGGCCGGGTCTCGGCTGCGCTCGCGGGCGGCGGAGCGGCTGCCATGACGGTGGTGTTCTGCACGTACCAGTCGCTGGGGGTGATCGAGGAGGCCCAGCGCGCGGCCGCCGCCGGCATGGCGCCGGCTGGTTTCGATCTTGTGGTGTGCGACGAGGCGCATCGCACGACCGGGGTGCACGAGGCCGATTCCGGCAGCCACTTCACCCTGGTCCACGACGCGGCCCGGATCGGCGCGGCGAAGCGCCTGTACATGACGGCCACGCCTCGCATCTACACCGACCGGGTGCGGGCCCAGACCCGCGAGCACAGCCGCGACTTCGACGTGTTCTCCATGGACGACGAGTCGGTCTACGGGCCCGAGCTGTACCGGATGAGCTTCGGCACGGCGGTGGAGCAGGGCCATCTCAGCGACTACGAGGTGCTGGTCATCGCGGTGTCGGAACTGTACGTGTCCGCCGTGCTCGGTGCCGATGTGCTGAACATCGACGACGGTCGGCCGGGGGGGGGGGGCCAGCGAATCACCACCGAGGAGGCCGTCAAGTTCGTGGGATGCTGGGACGCGCTGGCGGATCCGAGCACGCGCACGCCGCACGGCCGGGTCACCGGAGCGCTTCCGGACAGCGGCCTGAGCGCCGGGCGTGCGATCGCGTTCACCAACACGATCAAGAGCTCCCAACGTGTTGAGAGGCACTGGAACCGGATAGTCGAAACAGTCTCCGGCGAGGACTCCAAGACCGAGCAGGCCCGCGAACGGGCGGGCCGGCTCGCCCTCGGTGGAGGCTCGCCGCGGTCGCCGGGCGCGAGCCCTCGACCGGACCTGCTCGGCTTCGAGGTCCGCCACACCGACGGCAGCCGCAACGCACTGCAGCGCGCCCAGGTTCTGGGGTGGCTGAGGGGCGGCGACCCCGGCGGTGGCTGCCGGATCGTCACCAACGCCAAGTGCCTGACCGAGGGCGTGGACGTGCCCGCGCTGGACGCGGTGCTGTTCCTGGAGCCCAAGCGGTCCCAGATAGACGTGGTGCAGGCGGTGGGCCGGGTGATGCGCCGCTCCCCGCGCAAGGCCTGCGGCTATGTAGTGCTGCCGGTGGTGGTGCCCGCCGGGATGCGCCTCGACGACGATCGGGTGCTGTCGGGGTCGGACTTCAAGGTGGTGTGGAGCGTGCTCAAGGCGCTGCGCTCCCACGACGAGCGCCTCGATGTGGCCATCAACACCGCCGATCTGACCGGCAGGCCGCCGGTGAGGATCCTCACCTCCGGCATCTGCGACCGTTGCGGCGAGTCCGGCTGCGAGGGCGAGTGCGAGGCCGCGGACGCTTCCCGGATCGGTGTGCAGGGCCGGTTGCCGCTGCACGACGCGGTCGCGTCGAAGGTGGTGGAGCAGTGCGGCGACCGCCAGTACTGGCATCGCTGGGGAGCCGAGGTGGCCCGCATCACCGCGACGATCACCGATCGTGCCAAGGCCGCGCTCAGGGCCAATCCCCGGCTGGCCGACGCGTTCGAATTGTTCGAGGCCGACATGGCCGCCACCGTCGGGCGCCCGCTGCCGAGAGGCGACCTGGTGGCGATGCTGGCGCAGCATGTGGTGACCATCCCGGTGTTCGACGCGCTCTTCTCAGAGAGCGGATTCGCGGACCGCAACCCGATCTCCAAGGCACTCAACGAACTGCTCGGCGTCTTCAAATCCGAGGAGGTGGTTCTCGGCGACGAGACCCGCGGCCTGGAGCGCTTCTACGTCAGCGTCGCCGACCGCCTGTCCGGCGCGGCGGACTCGGAGACCCGCATCAAGGTGATGCTGGAGGTGTACGAGCAGTTCTTCGCCAGTGCCATGCCCGCGGAGACCAGGCGCTTGGGGATCGTGTACACGCCGGTCGAGTTGGTGGACTTCATCCTTCGCTCGGCGGACGCGGTGGCCCGCGCCGAGTTCGGTCGGGGTTTGAGCGACCCGGGCGTGAACATCCTCGACCCCTTCACGGGAACCGGCACGTTCGTGAACCGTCTGCTGACCCAGCGAGGCCGCGACGGCGAGCTCTTGATACGCGACGGGGACCTCGACCGCAAGTTCCATGGCGCGGCCCGCGGATTCGCGCCTTCGGCCGCGCCCGAGATCCACGCCAACGAGGTCGTGCTGTTGGCCTACTACCTGGCGGCTCTCAAGATCGAGGAGGGTTACCGGGAGCGCACCGGCGGCTACGAGCCCTTCGAGGGCATCGTGCTCACCGACACGTTCCACCTCTCCGGCGACGGACGGCTGCCGGGCACCGGCGCAATAGCCGACAACAGCAGCCGAGCCAAAGCACAGAACGAGCTTCCCATCCAGGTGATCGTGGCCAACCCGCCCTGGTCGGCCGGTCAGAAGTCCGCGGGCGACGACAATCCCAACATCTCCTACCCCCACATCGAGCAGCGCGTCCGCGACACCTACGGCCAGCGCCACCGCCAGGTCACAGGCCGCGGCGCGGGCGGTAGCGCAGCTGGCAATCTGTACGTGGAGGCGATCCGCTGGGCCTCCGACCGCCTCAGCGGCCCCGACGGCGACACATCGCGGCCCGGCATCGTCGCCTTCGTGCATCCCAACTCGCTCGCCAACGCCCCGTCGTTGGCCGGGATGCGAGCCGCCCTGCGCGACGAGTTCACCGGAATCTACGTCGTCAACTTGCGCGGCGACGCCATGAAATCCGGCGAGGAGTTTCGGCGTGAGGGCGACAAGATCTTCGGTGCCGGGTCGCGCAACGGGGTGCAGATCACCGTACTGGTGCGGAACCCCGACAGGCCTCTTGACCAGCCTGCGGTGCTTCGCTACGCGGAGGTGCCCGAGTATTCGGCCCTCAAGCAGAAGTTCGACTGGCTGGCCGAGCTCGGCGACGTGACCAGCGACCGGCCGGACACGGTCGACGTCAACGACGCCCACGACTGGGTCAACATCACCGACGGCAGCTTCGAGGAACTGATGCCCGTGTGCGAACTCGGCAGAGCATCACACCGCGAGAGCGTGGTGGAGGCTCACGCGTCGGGGATCAAGACGAACTGCGATGTCTACGTCTACTCGTTCTCGCGCGCTGAACTCAGTGCACGGATTCGCAGGCTGATCGACGCCTACAACGACGCTCTCGAACTCGTTGAGGCGGGCTGCGCGGTCGAGGAATGCACCGGAAACGACGAGCTCGACCGGATCAAATGGACCGACACTCTCAAGCAATCGCTGCGCCGCCGTGAGGAGATCGTCTTCGATGAGAGCCGCATCCGCGAGGTGCTGTACCGGCCCTTCACCAAACTCTGGCTCTACGAGGACGACCGCATCCTGTCCTCGGTCAAGACAATCTCAGCCATGTTCCCCAAGCCTCAACCAGAGGTTGACGAGAGAGAGAGAGAGAGAGAGAGAGAGAGAGTCCTCGTCAGCATGGTTCCTCATCTCGACACCCTCGAACACGACCATATTCACAGCGCTCGCTTCGAGCCGAGTCAGCGACCTCAAGGCAGCTGGAATCGCAGCCGCTTGTCGGGCAATCCCCCGACGGAGGCGATCCTGATGGCGAGTCCGTCGAATCGGACAGTGTTCGCGGCCCTGGCGACGGGCTGCCTGCCGGACCTGCACACGGTCGATCCGGCCTGCCGGGCGACGCCTCGCCTCAAGCCATGAACGCCGGGGGGGGGGGGTCTTGGTGGCGTCACCCAACAACAGAGCGATCTTCGCGGCCCTCGCAACCGGAGTGCCGGCCGATCTCAGCGCCTCGGGCACCAACCAGCCGACCCGAGCGATCCCCCGGCGGAGACGATCTTGATCTCGGGCACGTCCAACATGACCTTTCAAGCCTTGGCGGCCACGACCATCCCGGACCTGGCCTTAATCAACGGCTCGCGCCAGACCCGAGCGATCCCGCGGCAGAGGCGATCGTGATCGCGGGGCCGTCGAACATGGCCGTCTTCGGTGCGCTCGCGGCGGCCCAGGTGCCGGATCTTCACCTGATGGGTCCCGGCCAGCAGACCCGCGCCCTGCCGCGCGGTCGCCCGGCCCCGAATTGAGCCGACTGTATGGGTCGTCCACAGCCGGTGACCGACCGGGGCCGCTCGCGAGACTGCGGCCCCTGCCTTCGGAACGGCGCGCTCGGCCGCAGAGTGATGGATGACACAGCTCCTCCCGGAGACGCTGCATGGGCGGGCTCGAAATGAATGACATGCTCGATCTGGGCCCTGAGTTCGAGGGCGCCGGCGACGACAACGTCACCGACTGGGCGCTCGCGCAGTTCCGGGTCCGCTACGGCCCTGACGTCACCAAAGACGACATATGGGAGTACGCCTACGGCGTGATGCACGCGCCGGACTGGCGCGAGCGCTACCGCCACGACCTGCAGCGCAGCCTGCCGCGCCTCCCCCTCGCCGACGACTTCGAGGCGTTCCGGGTGGCCGGCCGCAGCCTGATCGATCTGCATGTCGGCTACGAGACCGTCGAGGAGTACCCGCTCGTGTGTCTCGTCGACGGCGAGCCCGACGAGGGCGCCGCCGATCCCGGCGCCTATCGGATCGACTCGAAGATGCGTTGGGGCGGAGGCCGCGGCCACGCCAACGAGGACCGCAGCGTGCTCATCATCAACGACCGCTGCCGCCTCGTCGGCATCCCGGCCGAGGCCCACCACTACACCGTGTCGGGGCGCTCGCCGCTTCACTGGGCCATCGAGAGCCTGCGAGTCAAACACGACAAGCCCTCCGGTATCGTCGACGACCCCAACGGCTGGCACGCCTGGGCCGCTGAGCCGTTCAACCTGATACGGCACCTGCGCCGCCTCGTCGCCGTGAGCGTCGAGACCGCCGGCATCGTCGCCTCCCTGCCGCGGTCGCTTCCGAGCAACGCCCTGTGATCATCGCTGCAACGCCCGTGCAGCGGGCGGCACCGGGTTGCGCCCGCCGCTGACTCTTCGCCGCACGGTCCCCGACAGCTAGGCAATACTACGGAGCATGACTCATCGGGTCGGAGCCAAGGGCCAAGTCGTCATACCGAAGGAACTGCGGGAGAGTTTCGGCATCGACGCGGGCGACGAGGTCGTGTTCTGGCAATGCGACGATCATGTGGCGCTGCGCCCGGTCGGCAGCGCTAAGGCACTGCGCGGCCGGTTCAAGGGCATGGGCCTCGTCGCTTGCCTCGGCGAGCAGCGCCGCGCCGACCGCCTGCGTGAGCGCTCCGAATGAGCGTCGTCCTGGACTCGTGGGCCATTCTCAGTTACCTGGAAGACGCCGAGCCGACATCGTCTGCGGTTGCTGAGTTGCTGGACCGCACCAGGCCGCTGGTCAGCTAGATCAACCTGGGCGAGGTGTTCTACGTCCTCTGCCGGCGTGTCGGGGAGGATGCCGCGTCAGACGTACTGCGAGATCTTCGGCGCCGCCTGACCGTCGAGGTGCCCGGCGTCGAGCGAGTGCTGCGGGCCGCTCGCATCAAGGCCGCGTATCCGATGCCGTATGCCGACGCGTTCGCCGCAGCCACCGCGGCGGCCAACCGGGCGACCCTGTGGACTGGCGATCCGGAACTGCTGGTCGATGGCGCCCCCTGGACGTGGAGGGACTTGCGCTGACTGCGCCCCCTCCGATTCGGGGCGGCGGCACTGTCTATGGTGGGCGCATGCACCGGTCCCTCCAGGAGGCCATGGACGAGGCGGAGGAGCTTGCCGACTGGTTCGAGGCTGAGGGCCCGTCGCCGGAGAACAGGCGACCGGTCAAGGAGTATTACCTCGAGTACATCTCCGAGGAAAGGGACTCGGCTCGGGCCGAGATCGCCGAGCTGGTCGTTGCCGCCCGAAAGGCCGGGGCGTCGTGGCTGGAGATCGGCGAGGCTCTCGGCAAGTCGGCCGCAGAGTCCGAGGCGCAGTTCAGCCGAGCAGCGGATCTGATGGACTCTAAACCCGTCCTCCACGAGCAGGTGGCCGAGGCGCCGACGGTCGAAGATGTGATCCGACTCCGGGATGCTGCACGCATACCGGAATGCGTTCAAGGCCGTTCCCGAGGGCGACATGACGATCCTTGTGGGTGACGACGGCTTCGGACGGATCTTGGAGGTCGGTGTTGTGAGGATGGATGAGGGCGACCTGATCGCTCACGCTATGCCTGCCCGGAGCAAGTACCTATAGTGGAGGCATGCCGCGGCCGCGTCGTGAAGTCATCCGGCAGGCTGAGAAGATCGCGGACTGGTTCGAGACTGAGGGGCCGTCGCCCGAGAACGAGGTTCCTGTCGCTGAGTATTTCCTCGGGCTCTTGGCGGACATGCGGAGCCTGGGCGAGGACGAGATCCGAGGAGCGGTTGAGCTGGCCCGCGGGGGTGGCGCCTCGTGGCGGCAGATCGGGGAGGTGCTGGGGATCTCAAGCTCGGAGGCTGAGCGACAGTTCGACTCCGCCGCCATTGGGTCGACGCCTCGGCACCGCGATGTAGAGTCGCTGGGTCTGGACCTCTGAACAGCTTCTTCGTTAGTCAAGCCGGCGGCGGGGGTGACCGCTGCGGTGCAGGGCTCGGCTGCACGGGCGACGCCGGCCGAACGTTTACCCGACACCGCGCCGGTCACCCCTGAGCCTCAGGCGGTTGCGGCCGGGGGCAGCTTGGCCCTGTAGACATCCATTATGGCGGCGAACATGGATGCCGCAAGCTGGCCCGGCGCTTGATTCTGTCGCTCTCTGGTCCACGCGCGGGCGCGCTGCAACTACACTCTCGATTCGCCGCGCGCTTCTGACGCGGTGCTCGTGCACACACCTTGAGGAGGGGCCGTGACGCAAGAGGCGCGGTGTGTGATCATCGGCGGCGGGGCCATGGGGGTGGGCCTGCTGTACTACCTGGCCCAGGAGGGCTGGACCGACACCATCCTGCTGGAGAAGGGCGAGCTGACCTCGGGGTCCACGTGGCACGCGGCCGGGCTGATCCCCAACTTCATCGGCGACCTGAACATGGCCAAGGTCCACGAGGAGGCGGTGGCCCTGTACCCCCGCCTGGAGGCCGAGACCGGGCTGTCGGCCGGCTGGCACGGCTGCGGCGCCATCCGGCTGGCCCGCACCGACGACGAGGTCGACTGGCACCGCTACGTGCACGCCATGCTCACCCAGGTCGGCATCGAGTCGCACCTGATCTCGCCGTCGGAGATCCGCGAGCTCCATCCGCTGCTGGAGGACCTCAGCGACGTGCAGCTGGGGTTCTACACGCCCAAGGACGGTTGGACCGACCCGTCGGGCTGCACCAACGCCATGGCCCGGGGCGCCCGCAACCGCGGCTGCGAGATCCGGCGCCACACGATGGTCACCGGCATGAGCCGCCTGCCCGACGGGCGCTGGGAGATCATCGCCACCCCCGGCGGCATGCACGGAAAGGGCGCCGACGACAGCTACCGGATCGTGTGCGAGCACGTCGTCAACGCGGCCGGCCACTACGCACCCCAGCTCGGGGCCATGGTCGGACTCGACGTGCCCATCGTGTCGGTCATCCACCAGTACCTGGTCACCGAGCCCATGCAGGCCATGATCGACCTCGGCTTCGAGCCGCCGGTCACCCGCGACCCCAGGTCATCGTGCTACTACCGCCGCGAGATCGACGGCCTGCTGGTCGGCCCCTACGAGATGTCCGACTCCAGGGTGTACGGCGTCGAGGGCATCGACTGGGCCCACGACTTCCACCTCACCGGCGAGAACGTCGACGTGCTCGAGGAGTGCCTCGAGTTCGCGGCCATGCGCATCCCGGCCTTCGCCGACGCCGGGGTCAAGCAGATCGTGTCGGGGCCCATCACCCACACCCCCGACTCCGGGTACCTGATGGGTCCGGCGCCGGGGCTGCGCAACTACTGGCACTGCAACGGCGCCTCGATCGGCATCACCCAGGGCCCGGGCGCGGGCAAGTACCTGGCCCAGTGGATGGTCCACGGCCAGACCGAGATCAACGTGAGGGGCATGGACCCCCGCCGCTTCGGCGACCACACCGGCCCCAGGTCGGTCTTCGCCATCGCCAAGGCCACCGACGAGTACCACGAGATGTACCAGGTGCGCCTGCCCGGCGAGTTCCGGGCCGCGGGCCGGCCCCAGAAGACCAACCCCATCTACGACCGCCTCGACCGCTTGGGGGCCCAGTGGCAGGAGGTGTACGGCTGGGAGCGGCCCCAGTACTACTCGCCCGACGGCGCCGGCGAACGGCACTCGTTCCGCCGCTCCAACGCCTTCGACCCGGTGGGGGACGAGGTTCGGGGGGTGCGCGAGCGGGTCGGGATCGCCGACATCACCGCCTTCGCCTCCTTCGAGGTGTCCGGGGCTGATGCGGCCGCCCTGCTCGACCGCCTGTCGGCCAACCGCCTGCCGGCCCGCGACGGCGGGATCCGGCTGACGCACATGCTCACCGAGTTGGGCGGCATCGAGTGCGAGATGACCGTCGCCCGGCTCGCGCCGGACCGCTTCTACCTGACGTCGGCCATCATGGGCCAGAGCCACGACCTCGACTGGCTGGTACAGCACGTGGACGACGGCGCCGACGTGACCGTCAGCGACGTCACCGACTCCACCGGGATACTGGCCGTGACCGGCCCCCGGGCCCGCGACGTGCTGGCCCCGCTCACCGGCGCCGACCTCAACAACGAGGCCTTCCGGTGGCTGACCGCGGCCGAGATCACCGTCGCCGGCGTTCCGTGCCTGGCCTTGCGGGTGTCGTACGTGGGCGAGCTGGGCTGGGAGCTGCACTGCCCGATCGACCGTCTGGCCGAGCTCTACGACGCGGTGGTGGCCGTGGGGGAGCCCCACGGGATGGTCCACTTCGGCAGCTACGCCATGAACGTGATGCGCATCGAGAAGGCCTACAAGGCGTGGGGCTCCGAGCTCACCACCGAGATCACCCCGATAGAGGCCCGCCTGGAGCGGTTCGTGGACCTGAGCCGGCCCTTCATCGGCCGCGACGCCACCGTGGCCCGGCGCGACCAGCCCGAGCCGCTGTCGATGGTGCTGGTGTACTGCGAGGTGGACGCCACCGACAACGACGTCCGCGGCAACGAGCCCGCCTTCGACGCCGACGGAAACGTCATGGGCATCGCCACCAGCGGCGCTTGGGGCCACACCGTGGGCCGCAGCCTGGCCTTCGTGTACGTGGCCCCCTCCTTCGAGGCGCCGGGATCGACGTTCGAGCTCGACCTGCTGGGGGAGCGCCGGACCGCCACGGTGCTGGCCGAACCGGCCTACGATCCGGCCAACTCGGCCCCCCGCGCATGACCACGGTCGAAATCGACTTGATTGACCACCATATGTGTGGAGAACTGCGTCGATTTCATGGAGCTGATCGAGTAGAGGGAGGCGAGGCCCATGGCTGACCAACCAGGAGGCCGCCGTCGCGGCGGGGGACGGGCGGGCCGCATCGCCGCTCGCCAGGCTCCGCTGGAGGTCGATGCCCGGCCGGTGCGTCCCGGGCTGCCCGGAGGCAAGTTCGCGCCCCTGAGCGAGTCCGACATGCAGCAGGTCTACGACACCGCCCTCAGCTTGCTCGAAGACGTCGGCATGGGCTCGCCCATCGAGGAGTTCGTGGACGTGGTCACCGCCGCCGGCGGCCACGTCGACGACGCCGAGCGCCTCCACTACCCCAGGGGCGTGGTCGAGGGAGCCATCGCCACCGCGGCCAAGGAGTGGGTCTGGCACGGGTTCGACGACGACCGGTCCATCACCGTGGGCGGCGACCGGGTCCACTTCGGCACCGCCGGCGCGGCCGTCCTCATGTACGACCACGAGATGGCGACGTTCCGGCCGTCCACCGCGGTCGACGTGTACGACTGCGCCCGGCTCGTCGACACCCTCGACAACATCCACTTCTTCGTCCGCACTGTGGTGGCCCGCGACATGGAGGACGCCCGGCTGCTCGATCTCAACACCGCCTACGCGGCCATGGCCGGCACCACCAAGCCCATCGGCACGTCCTGGTTCGAGCGCGAGCACGTCTACGAGACGGTGGACATGTACGACATGGCCCTAGGCGGCGAGGGCGAGTTCCGCAAGCGGCCCTTCGTGGCGGCCAACAACACGTTCGTGGTGCCGCCGCTGCGCTTCGCGGAGGAGTCGGCTCGCGCCATGGTGGCCCAGGTCGAGACGGGCATGCCCATCAACCTGCTGTCGGCCGGGCAGGCCGGGGCCACCTCCCCGGCGGCCCTGGCCGGTTCGCTGGCCCAGGCCCTGGCCGAGTGCCTGGCTGCGCTGACCGGGGTGAACCTGCTGAGCCCGGGCCACCCGTGCGTGATGGGCATGTGGCCGTTCGTGTCGGATCTGCGCACCGGGGCCATGAGCGGCGGCTCCGGGGAGGAGGGCATCCTCAACGCGGCCG
Organism: Acidimicrobiaceae bacterium; assembly: GCA_026710865.1. GTDB lineage: Bacteria > Actinomycetota > Acidimicrobiia > Acidimicrobiales > Aldehydirespiratoraceae > Aldehydirespirator. The sequence continues at coordinate 6,240 of JAPOQG010000272.1, read as the reverse complement.
CGGCCCAGCTGGTCAACTGGATCGGTCTGCCGTCGGGGGTGGCCGCGGGTATGGCCGACTCGAAGGTCCCCGACAACCAGGCCGGCTACGAGAAGGGCATCAACATCGTGCTGGCCGGTCAGGCGGGGGCGAACCTGGTGTACGAGTCGGCCGGGATGCTGGCCAGCATCCTGAGCTGCTCGCTGGAGGCCCTGGTGATCGACAACGACATGCTCGGATCGATCAACCGCACCGTGCGGGGCATCGAGGTCGACACCGAGACCCTGTCGGCGGAGCTCATCGCCGATGTGGTCGCAGGTCCGGGCCACTTCCTGGGCTCGCCCCAGACTCTGGAGCTGATGCAGCGCGAGTACGTGTACCCGGAGATCGGCGACCGCGACACGCCCGACAACTGGATGGACGCCGGCTCCAAGGACTCCCGGGCCCGGGCCCACGAGCACGTGCAGCGGGTGCTGGCCGAGCACCGGCCCGGCCACATCTCCGGCGACGTGGACGCCCGCCTCAGGGCTGCCTTCCCGATCCGCCTGCCGTAAGCCCTGAGGCCGAGCTGAGCGAGGCCGTGGCCCGAGCGGCCCGTGAGCGAAGCGAACAAGAGCGGGAATGACAGCGCTGCGCCGCGAGGCGCTACCGCCTTCGGCGCCCGACTGCCGTAAGCTCGGCTCGAACCGACCAGCGAGGAGGCATTATGAGGGTCCACGTCGAGCAGGCGGCCTGCCAGGGCCACAACCGCTGCTACATGCTGGCGCCCGAGCTGTTCGATGTGGACGACGAGGGCACCGCCTTCGAGATCGGTGACGGCCGGGTGCCGCCGGAGCTCGAGGACAAGGCCCGGCTGGCCTACGACAACTGCCCCGAGTACGCGGTGGAGATCATCGAGGACTGACCGGCGCCTCTTCGGTGGGACCGCGCTGGCCTTTTGAGGCGCGGCCCGGTTAGTGTCGGCGTCCCTTGCGTGCGCAGGTCCATTAGAGGGAGGGTCATCGAGCGTGTCGTCGCAACCCATCAGAAACGTCGTCCTCGTCGGCCACAACGGCAACGGCAAGACCACCCTGGCCGAGGCGATGCTGTACCGGGCCGGTGTGGTGAGCCGCATGGGCCGTGTCGACGACGGCACCGCCCAATGCGACCACGATCCCGAGGAGAAGGCTCGCCACCAGAGCCTGAGCCTGTCGGTGGCGTCGTTCGACTGGCGCGACCACAGGATCAACATCATCGACACGCCGGGCTACACCGACTTCGTGGGCGAGGCGGTCAACGGCATGCACGCCGCCGACCTGGCCGTGTTCGTGGTGGATGCCGTGTCCGGGGTCCAGGCCCAGGACCAGGTCATGTGGCGCCACGCCGAGCGTCTGGGCCTGCCCCGCATGGTGTTCGTGAACGGCCTCGACCGCGAGCGCTCGTCGTTCGAGCGCACCCTCGAGTCGGTGCAGTCGCATTTCGGTGCCCATGTCGAGGCGGTGCAGCTCCCGCTGGGCGCGGAGGCCTCCTTCCACGGCATCGCCGACCTCGTGGGCGACGGCGCCCTCGACTACAGCAGCGGCACCTCGGCCGGCGCTGCCGTCCCCGACGACCTCGCCGACGACGTCTCCGACGGCCACATCCAGCTGGTCGAGGGAGTCGTGGAGGGCGACGACGAGCTCCTGGAGCAGTACCTGGAGGGCACCGAGCCCAGCGAGGAGCAACTGCAGCGGCTGATCCACGACGCCGTCGACCATCGCAGCGTGTTCCCGGTGCTGTGCGGTTCGGCGGCCAAGCCGATCGGCGTGGACCGCCTGCTGGACTTCATCTGCCGGGTCGGCCCGGCGCCGGGCGAGTCGGGCCCGGCCGAGGGGGTCCGCCACTCCGAGCCCGTCGAGGTGGCCATGGATGCCTCCGGCTCGCCGGTGGCTCTGGTGTTCAAGACCAGGATCGACGACTTCCTGGGTCAGATCTCGTTCATGAAGGTCCTGTCGGGCACGATCCGGGCCAACGACACGCTGGTGAACAGCCGCACCGCCGACAAGGAGCGGCTCCACAACCTGATGTCGTTCACCGGCGCCGAGCATCAGGCGGTGAGCCAGGTCGCGGCCGGCGACATCGTGGCCGCCACCAAGCTCGGAGACGTGCGCACCGGCGACACACTGGCCGACGACAGCGCGCTGAGCGTGCCGATGACGCCGCCGCCGACTCCGGTCTACGGTGTGGCCATCCACGCCTCGGCTCCGGCCCAGGAGGACAAGCTGGCCTCCGCGCTGCGCCGCTTCGCCACCGAGGATCCCAGCCTCGTGATCCGCCAGGACGCCACCACCCGCCAGACCGTGCTGTCGGGTGCCGGCGAGGCCCACCTCCGGGTGGTGCGAGCCCGCCTGGCCCGCATGGGGATCGACTTCGAGATCGAGAACATGAAGATCGCGTACCTGGAGACGCTGCCCCGGCCGGCCGACGTGGAGGCCAAGCACAAGAAGCAGAGCGGCGGCCACGGGCAGTTCGCCGTGGCCATGGTCCGGTTCGAGCCCCTGACACGGGGCTCCGGCTACGAGTTCGACAGCGAGGTGACCGGGGGCGCCATCCCCCGGGGCCTGATCCCCGCAGTGGGAGCGGGCATAGAGGAGGCGATGGCCAACGGCGGCCGCCACGGGTTCCCGATGGTGGATCTGCGGGCGGTGTGCTACGACGGCAAGCACCATTCGGTGGACTCCTCGGAGATGAGCTTCAAGATCGCCGGCTCCCACGCCCTCAAGCAGGCGGTGGAGCAGGTCGGCAGCGCGGTGCTGGAGCCGGTCAGCGAGGTCCACGTCGAGGTTCCCGACGCCTACCAGGGCGACGTGCTCGGCGACCTGAACTCCCGGCGGGGCCAGGTGTTCGGCACGGAGCCGGGCTCGGCCGCCGGCACGAGCGTGATTCACGCCCATGTGCCGACCTCGGAGATCCTCAGCTACGTGATCGACCTGCGGTCGATGACCGGCGGCACCGGCACGTTCAGCGCCCAGCACCACGACTACCAGCCGCTGCCGCACGCCCTGCTGGCCAGAGTCATGGCCGCCGACGACTGATCCGCGACCGCGCCGTCCCGCCTGTTCGCTCGACCTCTCAGCGCGCTCGAAGGGACTCGAACCCCCAACCTTCTGATCCGTAGTCAGATGCTCTATCCAAATTGAGCTACGAGCGCTGGGGAAGCACCAGTGTACGCCCTGGCAGCCTCGCGGCCTACGAGGCTGCGCAGATGCCGGCTTCGATGGCCTCGCGCTCGGATGCGGTGGGAGCGCGGCCCAAGAAGATCTCGAAGTAGGCCGCCGGGGTCGCAGCCTTGGCGGCGGTGGACGTGTCGACACCTTCGTGCCATCCCATTTGCATGCGGTAGATGGTGCGGGCCCGGTATCGCGTCATCGCTGGGTCGTGGCCCTCGGGTTCGATCATCTCCGCCAAGGCGGCCAAGCGCCGCTCGTCGGCCGCTCTCAGCTTCTCGAGCACGGCAGGATCGTGGCGGCTCCATTCCCTCACGGCCACCTCCAGTCGCGGATCGAAGTCCAAACACCCGAGCCAGAGCTGCGACAAGGCGATGTACCGGTCGATGAGCGTCCCCGGAGCGGTGGCGGCCTGCACGACTGCGGTGGTGTTCTTGTCCTCCCAGGCGTCCAGCAGCCCGCCCAGCAGCGCTTCCCGGCCCGTGAAGTGCCAGTAGAAGCTGCCTCTCGTCACGCCCAGTCTCTTGGAGATCGGCAGGATCCTGACTGCGGTGACGCCGCCTTCCACGAGGACCTCGAGGCCGGCCGTGATCCAGTCATCAGCGGAGAGTCGGCCCTCAGCAGCCATACAGGGATCGTATCTAACATGTTCATGTCAGATACGAATCGCGCGCAACCTTCGCGCGGCTCCGATGATCGCCGGGCCTGTCGTGGGCACCGGCGGTTGATCTAGAGTCGTTCGATGACGCCGCCCGCTCGACGCGGTTCCTTGTCTCTCCGGTCTGCGGCCTCACAGCGAGCGGCGAGCTTGTGACCTCGGGCGACGTGTTCCGGCTGCTGGAATCGACTCACGTCGGCGCCTATGCAGTGTCCGTCGACCAGACCATCGTGTCCTGGAACCAGGCCGCGCAGCGGATCCTGGGGTTCTCTGCGGAGCAGGTCCTTGGGCGCAGGTGCTACGACGTGCTGGCCGGTCTCAGCCCGGGCAGCATCGTCGCCGGGTGCCTGCAGGGCTGCCCGTCCATGCGCGCGCTGAAGGCGGGGGAGGTCCCAGGCGCAGTGGATGTGCGGATGCTTTGCTCGTCCGGCGAGCGCAGGCAGGTCTCGGTCACGCCCATGGTGGTTGCGGGCCAGGGCAACGACGCTCCCGTGATCGTGCACGTGATCCACGACAGCTCTGAGAGCGAATCCCCCGAGGCGGCCGCCGACTCGGTGCGCGAGGGTCTGGCGCGGCGAGGAGCCGACGTCGTGTCGGATCGTCCGGCTGCGGCGCCGGACTCCGCGCGAGTGCCCGAGCTGACCCGCAGGGAACTGGAGGTGCTGCGCCTGGTGGCGCTGGGCCGCTCGACACCCGAGATCTCCCGGCAACTCGCCATCAGCTCCCACACGGTGCTCAACCACATTCGCAATTTCCGCGAGAAGCTCGATGCGACCACCAAGCTGGAGGCGGTCGTAACCGCAGTCCGGCTCGGACTCCTCGACTGGCCGTAGCGCGAGAGCGAGCCCGGATCACCCGGGCGCAAGCACCTGCGCGCGCTTCCTGCGAAGAGTTCGGCTATACAAATGCGGTCGTCTCGAAGGGAGTCCGAGTGACCGGCAAACCTGATCCGTTCAGCGTCCCCTTCGGGACCATCTCCTGCGACTGGATGACCACCGCCCGCGCCGACGGCGGTCCATACGTCTATAGCGGGACGCCCGAGCCGTACGGGGACCTGGCGATCAGCCCCGCCGCGCACGTGCTGCACTACGGCAGCGCAATCTTCGAGGGCCTCAAGGCCCACCGCCAGCGCGACGGATCGCTGGCCGTGTTCCGGCTCGACAGCCATGTTGAGCGGATGGTCAGCAGTGCGGCCCTGCTGAGGCTGCCCCGTGTCGAGAAGGACACGCTGCGCCAGATGGTCATCGACGCGGTGGAGGCCAACGCGGCCGAGGTTCCCGATCCGCCGGGCTCGCTGTACATCCGCCCGACCCTCATCGGGACCGATCCCGACATCGGCGCCGCGGCCCGCCCGACCCGCAGCGCGCTGCTGTATGTGGTCAACAGCCCGGTCGGCGACTACTTCAAGGGCGGCGTGCGGCCGCTCACCCTGCTGGTGGAGACGTCCATCCCCCGGACCGTGCCCCAGTTCGGCATGATCAAGTGCGGCGCGAACTACGCGATGGCGCTGGGGGTGACGCTGGACTCGATGGCCGGCAACGAGGCCATCGATCAGATTCTCTTCGCCACCGGCGGCGACATCACCGAGACGGGCGCCGCGAACTTCTTCCTCGCCGATGACGAACGGGTCATCACCCGCAGCCTGGACGAGTCGTTCCTGCACGGCGTCACCCGGGTGTCGGTGATCGAGCTCGCCCGGCATCTGGGCTACGAGGTGGAGGAGCGGACGATCACTCCCGACGAACTGATCGATTGGGCCGAGCGGGGCGAGGCCTTCCTGTCGGGGACCGCCGCGGTGCTGGCGCCGGTGGGCACCATCATCCGCGACGACACGACGCTCACCGTCGGCGACGGCCAGCCGGGCCGCAACACCATGAGGCTGCGCCAGGCACTGGTGGACATCCAGGTGGGAGCAGCCCCGGACCTGTTCGGCTGGCGCACCCCGGTACAAGGCTGAGCTTCACGACCGGGGCGACCGTTTGAACTCCATCTGCCGCCTGCGATGCGAGCGCGTCGCAGAAGAAGGTGATCCACTCGTCCCATGCGCCGGTGACGCTGACCTGCTCGAGCTACACGCTCCGTCCCGGAGACATGGACTCCAGGGCATCATGGTGGCCCTCGGAACCGAGACGCCAACAGCCTGCGCCTCAACGGCGGCGAAATCCACGACCGCGCCGGCAATCTGGCGAACCTGTCCTATAACACCGTCGCGGTCGACCCGGACTGGCGGGTGTCCACCTCAATTTGAAGGGGCTGGGTCAAGCGCAGCCGCCTCCTTCGATGGGTGAGACGATACGGGCCACCTGTTCAGCCGGATCGGGATCGGCGTGGGAACCCTTGCGGGCTGAACGTTCGGTCCACTCGCCCTTGGCCCTTCCGAGATCGTCGGACATGAGGTCGGCCAATTCTGTTCGGACG
>JAPOQG010000363.1 GCA_026710865.1 Acidimicrobiaceae bacterium | reverse complement strand
CTAGCTGTCGGCGTGGCGATCGCGCTGCTGCCCTTCTTGTACGTGGTGTCGACCTCGCTGAAGGAGACGACGTCGCTGTTCAGCTATCCGCCGGACTGGATCCCCTCGCCGATCTACTGGGGGAACTTCGAATCGCTCTTCGCCGACCACCCGTTCGTGCGGTGGACCGTCAACACCTTGTTCGTGGCCGGCGCGGTCACCGCGCTGAAGCTCTGGTTCGACTCGATGGCGGGCTACGCGTTGGCGAAGATGGAGTTCGCAGGCAAGCGCGGCGTCGCGCTGCTCTTGTTGTTGTCGGTGGCGATCCCGATCTCTGCTCTGATCATCCCGCTGTTCTTCGTGGTCCGACACCTCGGGCTGTTGAACACCTACTGGGCCCTGATCCTGCCGCCTCTGGCGAACCCTCTGGGCATCTTCATGGCTCGGAGCTTCATCGTGGGCATCCCCGACGACCTCGAAGCTTCGGCCCGGCTCGACGGGGCTTCGGAGTTCACGATCTACCGCAAGATCGTGCTGCCGCTGATCCGTCCTGGACTCGTAGTGCTGGGGATGTTCACGTTCATGTTGCAGTACACCTCGCTCATCTGGCCGCTCATCTCCGTTCAGGACTCCGAACGACAGGTCTTGGCCGTGGGAATCTCGGGCCTGCAGAGTGCCTTCCTGCAGGACTGGGGCCTTCTGTCGGCGGGAATGCTCCTTGCCGCTGTCCCCATCACTGTGGTGTTCCTGCTCGTTCAGAATACCTTCGTGGCCAGCGACCTGTCCGGCGCGCTCAAGGAATAGGGAGCCATGTCTGCACTGTCACCTCCGACCGACGTGGCCGTGAGCCTCATCGGCGTCGCCAAGTCCTACGGGGACGTCGAGGTTCTCAAACCGTTCGACCTCCAGGTCGGCGAGGGAGAGTTCGTTGTGCTGCTCGGACCGTCGGGATGCGGCAAGAGCACGATCCTGAAGATGATCGCCGGCCTCGAGGAGGCGAGCCAGGGCGAGATCCACGTCGCTGGAGAACTGGTGAACTATGTCCGCCCCCGCGACCGCAACGTGGCGATGGTGTTCCAGAACTATGCGCTGTACCCGCACATGACGGTGAGGGACAATATCGCCTTCCCGCTGAAGATGGCGCGTCGCCCGCGGCTGCGGCGGTCCGTCATCGATGAGCGCACAGTCGAGGCCGCAGAGATCGTCGACTTGACTCCGTATCTGGATCGCAAGCCGGCACAGCTGAGCGGAGGGCAGCGACAGCGCGTCGCACTGGCCCGTGCCATCATTCGGCAGCCGGAGGCCTTCTTGATGGACGAGCCCCTGTCCAACCTGGACGCGCTGTTGCGGGCCGACATGAGGACGAGCCTGTTGGAGGTTCATTCGCGCATCCAGAAGGCGACGCTGTATGTGACCCACGACCAGATCGAGGCCATGACAATGGCCGACCGGGTGGTGGTACTCAATGCCGGGCGGATACAGCAAATGGGGAAGCCGCACGAGTTGTTCAACGCCCCCGCCAACACGTTCGTGGCGCAGTTCATCGGCAGCCCCCGAATGTCGTTGCACCCGGCGGAGGCAAGCGCCGACGGCACCCTCCCCTTCGGTGGAGCGTTGCTGCTGGCCGAAGCGGGCGTGAGGCTGGAGCCGAACGCATCGATCACTGTGGGAGTGCGCCCGAGCGCACTCCGAGTCGCCGACGAGGCTCATCCGTGCTTCGTCGGAAGGGCGACGCGGCGCGACTATCTCGGCAGCGACAGCTACCTCGAGGTCGAACTCGAGGCCGGGCCATCGGTCATGGTGCGCGCCGAGGCGGACAGCCCTCTGGCGCCGGGTGATCCGGTGCACATCGGCGCCGAACCCGGCGCGATCCACCTCTTCGACGGCGCCGGCACCCGCTTGTGCGGCGCGTCTGTCAGTCGTCGAGGTCGATGAATCCCGTGTGGAGCCTGATCGCCAGCGGCGTCTCCGCCCCAGAGGGACCAACGCTCGGCCCGGACGGCTGGATTCTGAACGTCTGCAGCTTCAGCCGGCCCGACAACCCGAGCGTGGTCGGCGGTGACATCGTAGCCACCCACCCTGATCGCCCCGGAGACACGCGGCGGCTGTTCAACACATCCGCCGCCGGCGTGGACGGGATCCCCGCCGCGCTCGCGTTCGGGCCCGATGGCACCCTGTATGTCACCGACGAGGGGCACCGGGCGATCCTGCGGGCATCCCACGAGGGCGATCTGGCGGTTCACGTCCGGTCACCGAACGGCCCGAACGATCTCAGCTTCGACCGAGAGGGGAACCTGTGGTTCACCGACCCGTGGGGCTCCAGCGCCAGCCAGGCGGTCGGCGGCGTGTATGTCCTCCGAGCTGCGACATCAGTTCTTGATCGGGTTGCCCACGGGTTGGCGTTCCCCAACGGCATAGTGGCCACCGACGAACAGGTGGTCTACGCCGAGACCCGCACTAGCCGGCTCTGGCGCCACCGCCGACTCGGAGACGGTGGGCTCGGCGATGCCGAACTGTTCGCAGAGTTGCCGCACCAAGACGGAGTCGACGTCCAGGGACCCGACGGCATGTGCCCAGACGTCCACGGAAACCTCTATGTGGCACACTTCGGTGCCGGATGTGTCCGCGTCCTCAGCCCCGACGGCAGCGAATCAGGGGTTATCGACGTTCCCGGACGCGATCCGACCAACGTCTGTTTCGGGGGCCCCGACATGGCCACGCTGTTCGTCACGCTCGACGACACCGACCAAGTCGTCGCCCGCGCAGTGCCACATGCGGGGCAGCCGGTTCGGTTCTGCCCCTCGATCTCCACCGCGGCGGCCTTCGCCGGTTGGATCGACCTCATCGAGCACAGTCCCACCCTGTGAGGCGAGCGAAATGTTATGGGTCAGTCCTGTCCGCGTCGTCGGTCCATCCGAACTCACGCGAGATCCCGCGGCTCGTCTCGAACAGCCTCGGCACCATGGTGAGCAGGGTTTCGAGGTCGCACGACAGAGTCGTGGTGGTGATCGAGACCGACCCGAGTACGGATCCAGATGCCTCGAAGACCGGCGCCGCGATGCAGTTGACCCACGGCTCGTGTTCAAGGTGGTCGATCGCGTAGCCGCGATCCCGAGTTGATTCGAGGTCCTTGAGGTACTCGTCGAGACTCGCCAGGGTGTTCTCTGTATGCACCACGAAGTCGATATCGCCCGCGATGCGGTCCCGATCCTCGGCCGGAAGGAACGCGACGATCGCCTTGGCCACGCCGGTGCAGTGCAGCGGGGCGCTGTTGCCGATGCGGGAGTACATGCGAACGGTTTGGCGGGCTTCGCGCTTGTCGATGTACACGACGGTGTCAGCTTCGAGCATGGCGAGGTGGATCGTGTGCTCCACCTCGTGGCTGAGCTTGGTGAGGAAAGGGGCCGCGACTGTGCGCAGGTCGATGTACTCCAGTGCGGCGTTGGCGAGACTGATCACACGACGGCCTAGGCGGAACACGTTGTGTGCATCGCGCGCCACCATCTGCTCCGCCTCGAGAACCTGCAGCGTGCGAAGCGCAGTGCTGCGATGGGTCCCCATGAACGAGGCCACCCGCTCGATCGACGACGGCCGCTCGGCGATGAGTCCCAGCACTCGGATCGCTCTTTGCACGGTCTGGCTCATCTCATCTCCGGTAGTCAGAACTCCGTCGAAACGACCGCGACGATGGTGCCATCGTCGCCCACTTCGGGAATGTGGGTCCACTTGTCGAAGGTCGTGCACGGGTGGCTGATACCGAAGCTGACAAGGTCGCCGACGGCGAGCTCGTCTTTCGGGTCGACCGACAGGAACCCATGTTGGTCCATCAGCCTCGACACGCGCCACGAGTTGGGCACAGCGACGCGCTTGCCTCTGCGTTGTCGCCACAACGGGACCGGAAGCCCCTCATCGAAAGACACGTCCCGCTTGCCGAGATCAACCAGCGCTAGGGCGGGCTCCGGTCGAGACGTGACCTGTGCGATGGCTTCGAGGGCTGGCCGGAACGATGGAAGGTCGGGGTGGCTGCGCAACGGGGAAACCCGGCGGTAGAAGCCGTCGTCGTGGGTGATGTAGCAACCGCTGCGCAGCACGAGTTCGGCGCCGTGATTCTGAGCAACCGGCCCGAGGATGTTCACCACGTCGTCGAAGCAAGCGCTTCCGCCCGCGGTGACGACCGGCGCGTCGCCGGCCTCGAACAGCCCAAGGCCGGCGATCCGCTCGAAGGAGGCTGCGAGCACCCGCAGGTACTCCTGCACAGCTTGCCGGTCGTGATCGTTGGCGTGATCGTGGGCCGAATCGTGAGCCGAGAGGAACACGCCCTCGTACCCGGCGATGCCCGCACACCGTACCGAAGGGACTGCGCTGGCTTGTTCGGCAAGAGTGATCGCCTCGTCGAGGCTTCGAACGCCGCTGCGGCCGCCGCTGCGGCCGATCTCCACGAGCACCGAGATGCGTTCGGCGCGATCGCGGTCGAGCCGGTCGACGCAGTTGAGCCGGTCGAGGCCCTCGATCGAGTCGACGAAACAGTAGAGATCGAGGCCCTGCTCGACGGCATCGAACGCCCAGGTGATTGCGGGCTCGTTTATCAGCTGGTTGGCAATCAGGATGCGTCGCACACCGTGATGCGAGAGCGTCCGGGCCTGGACGGCATTGGCGACAGTCACACCCCACGCGCCGTGCGCGATCTGGCGGGTGATGAGTGCGGGCGACATCGTCGTCTTGGCGTGGGGGGCCAGTTGCGCACCGTGCAGGCGACAGAATTCGCTCATGGTCGCCAGATTGTGCTTGATTGCATCGGCTCGTGCGACGACGAGCGGAGAAGGGAACGATCCGTCGAAGATGTTGCGACCGATCAACGCATCGGCACCGGTGCCCACGAGGTCGCATGGGGCAGCCTTCGTGCTGTACCGAAGCAACGCTGCCATGAATGTCAACCCTTTCCACGCCAGGGGTCAACCAGCGCTGCGTCAACCAGCGCTGTGCGGGCGGGTCCTCGTCGTGACCCGGTGTCTTGGACCGCTCAAGTCTAGGTGGGCCGTCCGCCACTGCTGCGGCGACATATCGAGCAACAGCCGAACAGTCCGATCATCGGCGACCGGCCCGACGTCGTTTCGCTGGGCGAGCGCACTCATGGCTGTGATGTGTCCGAGGCGGAGGCACGCCTCGACGTCGCCGTCATGTTGCAGCACACCGAACAGGAATCCAGCCGCGAACGCGTCTCCGGCACCGACAGGCTCGATGACCGGCCCACCGAGCGCCGGGACGAAGAGCCTCCGGCCAAAAAGGTCGGCATGGGCGCCGTTGGCAGCGTCTTTGACCACGACCGTGCTCGGGCACGGTAGCAGTGCCCGGATCGCGGCAATCGACTCGGTGCCCCAGAGGTCGCGGGCCTCGTCGAGGCCCACGAAGACGATGTCGCACTGGTTCGCGGCCTCCCGCAGCGCCGTCGGTGGGTCGCCCCCATCCCAGACAGCGGGTCGCCAGTTGACGTCGAACGACAAGCGCGAGGCGGTCGCGCGGTCACAGACGAGAGACTCGACGAGTTGGCGGCACATGGATGAGAGGCCCAGCGTGATGCCCGTCAGGTGCAGGATCCTGAGGCCTCGGCGGAGGCTGGGACCAAGCGGCGGAGCCATATTAGCGGCAGCGGAACCGGCCCGGTAGTAGCGCACGCGTCGCTCGTTCGCGGTCACCTCCTTGAGCATGAGGCCGGTCTGGCGATCCGACACCCGACGCACCCCGCTGACATCGACCCCAGCGGCCTCAATCACCGACAGCACGAGGTCTCCCGCCAGGTCGGTCCCCACTTGGCTGATCCATGCGGCCTCGAGGCCAAGCGCAGCGCAGTAGCGAGCAACGTTGGACTCGGCACCGCTCACCTCCCATTCGAACGCCGCCTCGTCTGGATCGGGGCGCACGGTGAGCATGGACTCGCCCAGCGCAGCCACATCCACTGGCGGGGATTGGGTGGTCGGCACGCTGGCCGAGTGGTTCATGGTGCGCTCCTCGGGTCAGCGATGCCTGTCAGGACCTGTCAGGACTCCCACAAGACCATATGGTAGACTAGCGTGCAGTATTCACATCATTAGTGCGTATCCTGCACACAAGAGTGTTGCCCGCAGGAGATGTCAACCGCCGTGCCGAAGGCCACCTCAACAACGGACCCGGCTGCCTCTAGCGCCTGGCGTCGGGGGGCGAGCAGGCGTGCATGACCTCGTCATCCGCGGGGCGGTCATCGAAGACGGCTCGGGGGAACCGGCGTTCGAAGGCGACATCGCGGTCGAGGGCGGGTTCATTGCCGCGCTGGGCACCGTCGGCCCCTCACGCGCCGAGATCGATGCTCAGGGATTGGTGGCAGCTCCCGGCTTCATCGACGCGCACGCCCACGACGACATGGAACTCCACCGCAACCCGGACAACGGATCGAAGCTCCGGCAGGGAGTGACAACCGTCGTGTGCGGCAGTTGCGGGTTCAGCGCCTTCCCCCATGCGCCCGGACGCCGATCGCCGGATTTTCTGGCACTCGACGGCGACTGGCAGACGTATGGCCAGTACCGATCCACTCTGATGGGTCACGGCGTCGCCACGAACGTCGCCTCCTTCGTCGGCCACAACACGGTGCAGCGGCTCCTGTGCGGGATCGACAGCAGCGAGCCCGGAACGCGTGCTCTCGACAGCATTTGCAACGAGATCCGCAGGGCGATGGACGACGGAGCGCTCGGCGTGTCGACGGGCCTCATATACCGTCCCGGACGGCATGTGTCGACCGCAGCGCTCACAAGGATCGTCGCGGCTGCGGCCGACAGCGGCGGCATCCACAGCACACACCTGCGCGATGAGGCGGACGGGCTCCCCGACGCCATCGATGAGGCAGTATCGGTGTCCCAAGGCACCGGGGCCGGGCTCCAGATCTCCCATCTCAAGGTGATCGGCGAGCACAACTGGGGAAGCCTCGGCACAGCGCTCGACCAGATCGGCAAGGCCCATGCCTGCGGAGTCGACATCGCGTTCGACGTCTACCCCTACAGTGCGGGCTCGGGGCCGCTCGAGACCTACTTTCCGCCCGACGACATCGATGAGACCAGAGCCGCGCTGGTGCAGATCATTCGATGCCGCGACTACCCGCAATTCGAGGGGAGGCGACTGCCCGACATCGCCGCCGACGAGGGCACCACCGTGCGCCGCCTCACCCGGCAACTCGTGACCGCGCCGGCCGCAAGCGAGACGCTGTGCATCATCTTCGAAATCCACGAGGACGACATGCTGAACGCGCTGTCTCACCCGTTGGCCGTGATCGGCAGCGACGGAATCCCGCAACACCGAGGGGTGCCCCACCCTCGCCTCCAGGGCACCTTCCCCCGACTGCTCGGCCACTACTGTCGTGACAAGTCGGCGCTGTCAAGAAGCGCCGCGATCCGCAAGATGACATCGGTTCCGGCGGCTCGATACCGACTGAGTGGCCGCGGCCTTCTGCAACCGGGCCACGCGGCCGATGTCGTCGTCTTTGATCCGAACACGATCGCCGACCGGGGGACCTATACCTCCCGCGCCTACCCGGCGGGCATCCGCCATGTGATCGTGAACGGGCAACACGCGATCTCAGACGCCGTCCCGACGGGCGTGCGGGCAGGCCAGGTGTTGACCGCCGATCGAGCGTGACGCCGCGAGAGCGTGATGACAGACATCCGCCCTCCGCCGCGAGAGCACGCGGCCGACCAGCCCGCCTCATCCCTAGAAGATGAAAGGACCATCGAATGGTGAAGGGATCACAGAAGGGATCACAAGTGATCAGTAGAAGCGCCGTTGCGACCCCCGAGGTGCCGGCCGCGGCAGGGCCGTACTCGGCCGCGATCGTGTCTCAGGGGTTCGCGTTCCTCTCGGGCCAGGGCCCCTACGACTCGGCCGGCGTCCTAGCCGGCGACGACATTGCGACGCAGACCCGTCAGACGCTGCAGAACCTGGATGCGGTCGCCCGGGCGAGTGGCGCCACGCTGAAGGATGCGGTCCGAGTCGGGGTGTACCTGAGCGATATGGGCGACTTCGCCGCGATGAACAGCGTCTTCGCGGAGTTCTTCGATCAGCCGTACCCGTCACGAACGACCGTCAAGACCGGCCTCCCCAACCCCGAGATGCTTGTAGAGATCGACGCGATCGTCGCGGTGCCTCCCACGAGCGTGACAGAGCGGGCATGACCGGTGCCCGGCTGCGGCCAGCATCGACACCACACCCATCGGCTCCATTATCAAGGCCAACAACCATCTCGGATGCGGGTCTGAAAATAACCGGGATCCCGTCGCGCGAAGTCAGCCGCAACAAAGAAGTGTCAACCCTGTGGAAGGCCACCATGCCAGAGGTTGTCTGTTACGAGATACGCCGACAGCGGAACGCACGATCTGAGACTAGCGATTCCTGAACAGTCCGGCTAGACTATAGAATATGAGTGAAGATCATGTGAAATTCCTCATCGGAGGCGAGGTAGCGATCGACGTGCTCGCCGACGCGTTCTCGCGCTTTGGCCGCGTGCTTGAGGCATTGAGCGAGAGCCACAGCGCCGATGTCCGATGGGTGCTCGCGGGGCTCGACTACGGAAGCGCCGCCGCGACGGCTCGGGCCGTCCCGCTGGACGACGAAGCTCAGCAGCGGATTCCGGCCATGTACGACAACTACGTCGAGGCAGCCCTGCGTGTGCGGGACGGCAACGCCGACGGCGAGTTTCCGCTCCATCGGCAGATGCACGAACTGATGGCCCTCGCCAACGAGACCCACCCGATAATGATCCAAACCGACGGCAAGCAGGTGGTCGTCGAGGCGCCGATTGCTCCGCTAAACCCCTCGGTGGCCGGAGACCCCAAGGAGGATCCGCTATCGCTCGGCACGGTACGGGGTCGAGTTGAAACACTGTCTCGACGCCGGGGCCTCAGCTTCTACCTGTACGAGCTCGCCACCGACGCGGCAGTCACCTGCTACATGGACTGGGATCTCGAGGACACGATGCGCGAGGCATGGGGCCGCATCGCCGACGTCACCGGCTCCGTGCGACGGGATGCAAAGACCGACAGGCCGCTGTGGATCCGGAGAGTCACGAACGTGGATCCGGTGGACGAGGGAGACCCCGACGGCTACCGCCGGGCCAGAGGAGCGCTCAATACCTCCGAACCAGCCGAGGTCCTGGTCAGGCGCATGAGAGATGCAGAAGCGCGACAGCCTCTCCCAGGCCGGCGGGTCAGTCGGTGAGGACCGAGGCGATCGCTTCGGGGATGGAGTGGGGGCCTGCGATGGCCGCGAACTGGGCGTTGGCGGCCTCGGCGAAGGCCTCGGCGTCGGCCGCGTCGCCTGCGGGCGCGATCACGCACAGCTCGTCGAGGCGGCGGGCCGCGGTCACCGGATCGCCCCCCGCGGTGGCCCGGCAGTCCGACAGCAGCACCGCCACCTTCCGGCGGGCGGTGCAGCGGGCCAGCTGGGCCCGGGCCGCGTCCAGCGCAGCCGCCAGGTCGGTGGTGCCGTAGCCCCGCAGCCGCAGCACGTCGTCGACCACCGCCGGCGCCGGCCGGTCGCGGTCGGCGGACTTGATGGCCACCACCCGGTCGCCGAAGGCCAGCGCCGACCACTGCTGGGGCGCTCGCAGGGCGCAGGCCGCCGCCGCCACCGCGGCCGCGGCCAGCCTCGGGCCGCCCATCGATCCCGACCGGTCGACCATCAGGCTGATCGCGGTGGCAGGACGCTGCCAGCGCTGCACCCACAACTCCTCGAGCCGGACCGGGCGGCCCGCTGCCCTGCCTTCGAGCAGGCCGTCGAGGCTGCGATCGATGTCGACGTCGCCCTCAGCGCGGTCGGCCCGTGCGGTCTCCAGGCGCCCCACCCCGCCCGCCGAGACCTTCCCGGCCCGGGCCAGGTCGAACGCCAGCCTGCCCGCCAACCGGGCGGCCAGCGCGGCCATCCTGCGGTCGGAGGCCGCGGCCATGTCGGCCAGCAGCGCCAGAGTCTCATCGGGGTCGGCCGAGGCCTGCGCGGCCACCTCGGTCGCATCCAGCGTCCCGGTCTCGGGACTCAGCAGCCGGAAGCCGGGCTGGCCCTCGTAATGGCCGCGGGGCGTGGTGCGGACCCGTTCGGCGTCCAGCGCCTCGCGGGCCCGCATCCCTTCGAGGACTAGCCCTCTGGGCTGGTCGCCCCGCCGGGGGCCGATGCTTTTCCCGCGGCTGGCACCAACGACTCCGCGGCCGGGTCGGTGCTGTCCTGCTCGGCGGCCAGCACCTCCTCCCACAGCTCGCGCACGATGGCCTCAGGGGTGCGGTCGCCCCCTTCGTGGAGGCGGATCCGGCCGGTGAGGGCCATCAGGGCGGCGTCGAGCCCCACCCCCGGATCGTCGATCGGCCGGCCTCGCAACCCGCCGAGGCGCGCCGCAAGGTCGCACAGGTCCATGGCCCCCCGCACCGACGACCCCATCCGCACGTCCCGGTGGGTGCGGGTGGCCCGGGTGACCGCCACGGCCCGGGCCACCGTGCGGGCGCCGGCCGGGCTGCCGCTGGGCAGACCCTGGGCCCGCGACTCGACGATCTCCCGCTCGTCGCGCTCGTCCTGGTAGGCCATCGACAGGTGGCAGATGCGGTCGTAGACCGCGCTGGACAGCCGTGACGTTCCCACCGTGTCGTACGGGTTCATGGCGGCCACCAAGCGGAACCCGTCGGCGGCGGCGATCCGACCCACCCGGGGGAGGTGGAGCTCGCCCTCCGACATGACCCCGATGAGCAGGTTGACGGTCTCCTCGGGCACCCGGTTGAGCTCCTCCACGTACAGCAGCGCCCCGTCCTGCATCGCCTGCAGGAGCGGGCCGGGCACGAAGGCGTCGCCGGTGTAGCCCTCCGAGAGCACCCGGGCCGGGTCGAACTGGCCCGCCAGCCGGGCCGGTGTCAGCTCGGCGTTGCCCTCGACGGTGACCAGCGGGACGTCCAGCGCCGCGGCCAGGGCCCGCAGCAGGGTCGTCTTGCCGGTGCCGGGGGGACCCTCCAGCAGCAGGTGGCGTCCCGCGCCGACCGCGGCCACCACCAGCTCGACCTCCCGGTACCGGCCCACGACCGCAGCCGCGACGGTCTCCACCAGGCCACCGAGGGCATCGTGGAGGCCGGAAGCGCCGGCCTGGGCGGCCTGATCAGTCAAAGACGACGACGCCCCTGATGTTGCGACCCTCGCGCAGGTCCCGGTAACCCTCGTTCACCTCGTCCAGCGAGTATGTGGCGCTCACGAAGCTGTCGAGGTCGAGCTGTCCCTGGGTGTAGAGCGACAGCAGGTGCGGGATCTCCGAGCGCGGGCTGGCCGAGCCGAACATCGAGCCCTTGAGCTGCTTGTTCAACATGGCGAACTCGAACAGGTTGAACGTCACGTCCATCTGCTCCAGCGGGGCGACCGCGGCCACCACCACCGTGCCGCCCTTGCGGACCAGGAACTGGGCCGGGGCCAGCATCTCGCCGCTCATCACGCCGGGGGTGAGCACGACGCTGTCGGCCATCACGCCGCCGGTGACGAGGCCCACTGTCTCCATGGCCGCCTCCATGGACTCGGCGGTGTGGGTGGCGCCGAACTTGCCGGCCGCCTCGCGCTTGGACTCGGCCGGGTCGACGGCCACGATGTTGGATGCCCCCGCGATCTTGGCGGCCTGCAGCGCCGCGCTGCCGAGCCCGCCGCAGCCCACCACCACCACGGTGTCGCCGGGCCGGACGTCGGCCCGGTTGGCCACCGACCCGAAGCCGGTGGTGACCCCGCAGCTCACCAGCGCGGCGATGGCCGCGGGCACGTCGGGATCGACCTTCACCGCCGAGTCGATGCTCACCACCTTGTGTTCGCTGAAGGTGCCCAGCTTCAGCATGGGAGTGAGATCGTTGCCGTCGGCGTCGTGATGGCGGAACCCCCCCGCAGGCGGCAACATCCCGGGCGCCAGCAGGTGCATGCCGAGGTCGCAAAGGTGCTGCTGGCCGTCGGCGCACCAGCGGCAGCGGCCGCACGACGGCACGAACGAAGCCGAGATGTGGTCGCCCACGGCCAGCTCGGCCACGCCCTCGCCCACCTCGACGACCACCCCTGCGCCCTCGTGGCCGCCCACGATGGGCAGCGGCACCGGCATGGACCCGTTGCGGGCGTGCTCGTCGGAATGGCACATCCCGGCCGCGGTGGTCCTCACCAGCACCTCGCGGGGGCCGGGGCCGTCGAGCTCGATGTCCTCGACGCTCCAGTCGGCGTTGGTCTCTCGCAGCACGGCTGCCCTAGTCTTCACTCGGCACCTCCGGGGACTCGGACCCGCGACGCTAGCGCAGTCGCTGGAACCCCGCGATGGGCATCGAGCGCTCATCGGGCGCTCCGTGCGGCGCCCCTCGCCGGTGCCCGGTATGTGAAGATGTGGGACTCTCACCGGAGTTCACGGACAAGGAGCGCGGCGATGGCAAACGGACCGCTTTCGGGCATACGGGTGATCGATCTGACCCAGGTGCTGGCCGGGCCGACCGCCACCATGCTGCTGGCCGACCTCGGCGCGGACGTGATCAAGGTGGAGCCGCCCGGAGGGGGCGACCTCATGCGCCTGGCCCGTTTCGCCAAGGGCGGGATCAACAGCTCCGTCGCCAACGCCAACCGGGGCAAGCGCTCCATCCAGATCGACCTGTCCACCGAGGCCGGCCGGGGGCTGGGCCTGCGACTGCTGGCCGGTTGCGACGTGGCCGTCCAGAACATGCGGCCGGGCGTGATGGACAGCCTTCAGATGGGCTACGAGGACGCGGCGGCAGCCAACCCCGAGATCATCTACTGCTCGATGTCGGGATACGGGCAGACCGGCCCCTACTCCGGCCGGGCCGCCTACGACCCGATCATCCAGGCGGTGTCGGGCTACGTGGCCCTCCAGGTGAACCCGGAGATCCCCATCCCCGACCTGGTGCGCAACGGGCTCGTCGACAAGGCCTCGGGCTGGACAGCCGCGCTGGCCATCGTCTCGGCCCTGTTCGCCCGCAGCCAGGGCGCGGGCGGGCAGCACATCGACCTGTCGATGCTCGACACCGCGGTCCAGTTCCTGTGGCCCGACGGCGGCATGGCCGACACGCTGCTCGACGACGACGCCCGGGAGGGCCGGCGGCTATCGACCCTCTACCGGCTGACGCCGTGCGCCGACGGCCACATCGTCTACTTCGTGGTCAGCGACAGGCAGTTCCACGGCCTGTACCGGGCCCTGGGGCGCGACGACTGGGTCGACCACCCGCAGTGGGGCACCCACGAGGGCCGCCGGGGCCGCTCCGAGGAGCTCGGAGCCCTGCTCGAGGAGGAGTTCGCCAAGTGGAGGGTGGCCGAGCTCGCGCCCCGGATGCACGAGAACTCCGTGCCGTGCGGGGAGGTCACCGCGGTGGAGGACCTCCACGACGACCCCCAGATCCGCCACAACGGGACCCTCGTCGAGTGGGACCATCCCACCGCGGGCCGGATCCGCCAGGCCCGCCTGGCCCCCCGGTTCTCG
>JAPOQG010000270.1 GCA_026710865.1 Acidimicrobiaceae bacterium | reverse complement strand
TCGGTGGCCGCCTCGCTGCGGGTGTTCCAACTCGGGACGGTGGCCCCGTCCAGTTTCTTCTTCGACTACACCCTGCTCACGCTGGTGATGCTGATCGTCGGTGGGCGCAACAGCATCGCCGGCTCGGTGCTCGGCGTGGCCCTCATCACCGTCGTCAACGAGACCACCCGGCATCTCGCCGACACCGAGATCGACGGCGGCCCCGCCGAGGTCCTCGACATCGTGCTGAGGCCCGGGCTCACCGACATCGTGCTGGGCGGGTCGATGCTCGGGTTCATGATCTTCAGGGCCCGAGGCCTGATCGAGGACTGGGAGGTCGACCACTGGCTGCGAAGGCGCTTCGGCCGGACCGAGGCCGCGCCGGCCCCCGTTGCGGCCGCGCCCGCTCCCCAGCCGGCTCAGTTGAGCGCCGTCGACGTGACCGTCGACTTCGGGGGGTTCCGGGCGCTGGAGCGAGCCGGCCTGGAAGCGTCCAACCTGGAGGCCGTGGGCCTCATCGGCCCCAACGGCGCAGGCAAGACGACCCTGCTCAACGTGGTCACCGGCCTCGTCGAGGCCACCGAGGGCTCGACAACCCTCACCGAGCAGTCCCCCGACGGACCCAAGGAATGCCCCATCGCCGGCGCCGAGCCCTTCGAGATCGCCCGGGCCGGGCTGGCCCGCACGTTCCAGAACCTGCGCCTGTTCCCGGCCCTGACCGTCCGGGAGAACGTCAGCATCGCCGCGCTGGTCGCGTCCCGGCACCGCCCCGGCGGCGACCGCCCCTCCGCGGAGCAGCTCCTGGTGCATGCCGGGCTGTGGGAGCTGCGGGACCGCCGGGCCCGCGAGCTCGACTACGGCAACGCCCGCCGCCTGGAACTTGTCCGGGCCGCCGCGCTGTCGCCCGTCTACATCCTCCTCGACGAGCCCACCAGCGGCATGAGCAACGTCGAGTCGGTGGCCATGATCGACGAGGTGCGCGCCCTGGCCTCGGCGGTGGGTGCCGGGGTGGTGGTGATCGACCACGACCTGGCCTTCATCACCGGGGTGTGCGACCGGATCTACTGCCTCGACCAGGGCCGGGTGATCGCAGCCGGAACACCGGCCGAGATCCATGCCGACCCCCAGGTGCAGGCCGCCTATCTCGGGGCCGCCGCTCCCGCGGCGACCGGCTGAGGCCCGCATGACAGCGTTGCAGGAGGTCTGGACGTGACCGAGTACCGCCGCATCCTGCTCGACGGATACCCCGTTGTCGTCGAGCGGCAGGACGACGAGCTCGTGGCCCGCGACGGCCGGCGGGTCGCGGTGGCCGACGCCGTGCACCTGCCGCCGTGCCAGCCGACCAAGATCCTCTGCGTCCATCTGAACTACGCCAGCCGGGTGGCCGAGTTCATGACCCGGCTGCCGTCCGCCCCCACCTACTTCCACAAACCGGTCACCGCCCTCAACGCCCACAACGCCGACGTTGTGCGGCCCGAGCCGTGCCGGTGGCTCAACTACGAGGGCGAGATCGCCATCGTCATCGGCCGTGCGTGTCGCAACGTCTCGCCCGGTGAGGCCGGCGACTACATCGCGGGCTACACGGTGTCCAACGACTACGGGCTGCACGACTTCCGCGACACCGACGCGGGGTCGATGCTGCGGGTCAAGGGCGGCGACACCCTCTGTCCCGTGGGACCCGGGCTGGTGACCGGCTGGAACTTCCGCGGCAAGCAGATCCGCACCCTGGTCAACGGCGACGTCCGCCAGGACGGCAACACCGACGAGATGGAGTGGGACATGCACTACCTGGTGGCCGACCTGGCCCGCACCATCACGCTGTCGCCCGGCGACCTGGTGCTGTCGGGCACGCCGGCCAACTCGCGCCCGGTGGTTCCCGGTGATGTGGTCACCGTGGAGGTGGAGGGTCTGGGCGCCCTGACCAACACGATCGTGGCCGGCCCCGAGCCGGTGCGCTCCGACGTCGGAGCCCAGCCGTCGGACAGCGAGGAGGTGGTGTCCACCGCCATGGGCGGCGACTGGGAGCACCGCGGCAAACGCGCTCCACGGGGACCGGGCGCCCGCCACTACCAGTCAGCGGTGGAGGATGACGACGAATGACGCACTCGCCGCTGGACATCGTTGGCGCGGATGACTGAGTCGGACTGGGTCGACGTCGGTGGGGTGGGGGTCAGCGTCGATCACCTGATCGGCAGCGAGCGGGTCGCGTCGGCGGGGACCTTCGAGTGCCGCTCGCCGCTGGAGTGGGACCGCAAGCTCGCCGATGTGGCCCGGGGCGACGCATCCACCGCGGAGCGGGCCGTGGGCGCGGCCGTCGACGGCTTCCGCGAGTGGGGCGGGCTGCCGGTGGGCGAGCGGGCGGCGGCCCTGCGCCGGGTCGCGGACCTGATCGAGGCCCGCAACGACGACATCGCAATGGTCGAGACGCTCGACATGGGGTTCCTGCACCGCTCCATGCGCGAGCGTCTGGTGGCCAGGGGCGCGCTCAACTTCCGGTTCTACGCCGACATGGCCGAGGAGCATGCCGAGCCCCGCTGGCCGGCCCGGGGCACAACCCACACCGTGCAGCGCATGCCGGCGGGACCGGCGGTGGTGATCACCCCGTGGAACGCGCCGTTCATGCTGGCCACCTGGAAGGTGGCCCCGGCGCTGGCCGCGGGCAACAGCGTGGTGCTCAAGCCGGCCGAGTGGTCGCCTCTGTCGGCGTCGCTGCTGGCCGACCTGACGGTGGAGGCCGGCCTGCCGCCGGGCGCGTTCAATCTGGTGCAGGGCATCGGCTCCGAGGTCGGTGCGGCCCTCACCGCCGATCCGCGGGTGCGGCGCATCAGCTTCACCGGCTCACCGGAGACGGCCCGCCGCATCGGCGCGGCCGCGGCGGCCAACATCGTGCCGTTCACCGCCGAGCTGGGCGGCAAGGGTCCGCTCATCGTGTTCGCCGACTGCAACCTGGACGCGGCGGCCGAGCAGGCCGCGGCCCAGTACGAGGACTCGGGCCAGGTGTGCCTGGCCGGCACCCGCCTGCTGGTGGAGGCCCCGGTCCGCGACGAGTTCCTGGAGGCCCTGA
Organism: Acidimicrobiaceae bacterium; assembly: GCA_026710865.1. Classification (GTDB taxonomy): domain Bacteria; phylum Actinomycetota; class Acidimicrobiia; order Acidimicrobiales; family Aldehydirespiratoraceae; genus Aldehydirespirator. The sequence goes on along the minus strand of JAPOQG010000270.1, from coordinate 8,765 downwards.
GGGCCCGCACCGAAGCCCACGTGCTGGGCGACAGCCGAGACGACGCCACCACCATCGCCCCGATGGTCCACCCAGACCATCTGGCCAGGGTGGAGGCCTTCGTGGACCGGGCCCGGGCCACCGGCGACACCATCGTCTGGGGCGGCCGGCGACGGGCGGGCTCCCTCCACTACGAGCCCACCCTCGTCGAGCCCGCCTCCAACGACTCCGAGATCGTCCAGAGCGAGGTCTTCGGCCCGGTGCTCACCCTCCAGACGTTCGCCACCGAGGCCGAGGCCATAGAGCTGGCCAACTCCACCCGCTACGGCCTGTCGGCCATCGTCTACACCGGCTCGTCATCCAGAGCCGAGCGGGTGGGCAGGGCGGTGCGGGCCGGGATCGTTTGGGCCAACACCTTCCTGGTGCGAGACCTGGCCGCCCCCTTCGGCGGCTGCGGCCTGTCCGGAATAGGCCGCGAGGGCGGCGACCACGCCCTCGACTTCCACAGCGACCTGAAGACCCTAATCCTCGCCGACCCACCGTCTTCCAACCTCTAGAACCGCCCAATGGAAATGGCTGGATCTCGCAAGTTCCTCCCGCACGTCCGCTTGAACAACGCCACCCAGAATCCGAGGTTGAGACTGCTTGGTATCGTCATCTTGTACGCCCTGGTTGGCCTCTCGATTGAAGCTGCTTGGGTAAACCACACAAGGGGGGTGGTGCCTGCAGGGTGCCACCCCCCCTGCTCCCGCTGGAAGGGTTCGGCATCCTCCGCGAGACCGCAGCGACGACCGCGTGCTCAGGGATCACAGTATCTTGCCCTAAAGACATCGTGACCGCATTCGTCAGCCTTAGAGGCTGAACTCGCCCAGGACGCTCACACCGTACTCATCGAGGTGGACGGCGAACTGTTGCCGGTCCGCTGCGCCAACGTGGCCGCCATCGTGCGCTCCAAGGCGGCCGCCACCGTCAGGTCCTCGCCCTGCTGGTGGCCCAACTCGAGGATCGGGAAGCACACCGCCGACGCGGCAGCAGCCGGCGACGAGGCGACGACCGAGGCCTCGGCCTGTGACCGCCGGCGAAATGGACACACAGCGACCTGACGCGGTGAAGGCCTCAGCAGGCCGGCCAGGTCCTCCCTCCGGCGACGGCGACGGTTCCACGCCGGGGCGGGCCCCGTCTAGTGGTGTGTCGCCGGTTTGGTCGCGCGACCTATTCGATCTCCGACCTCGCGCGATGGAAGGGACGGTTCCGCAATTGTACTTACGACATACCACTAGATCCCGAGACCGACGTCGCGGCCGGTGTCGCGGGCTTCCCCCGACGGCCGCTCAGCCCATGGCCGGCCGGGCGGGAGTGCCTGTTGAGCCAGCGTCAGGGCGCGCTCAGCGAAACTGGCAGTGTCAGCCGTGACTGCTTCGGAACCATAGGCGTGCTCCAACAGGGCCTGGAGTTGCGCAGCATCAGTCGTGGCGGTTTCTGTCGCCAGGCGTGCTGCGTCTTCGAGATCTACTTCGCGGCCCGCATGCAGCTTCATCGCAAGCAAGACGCGCCGAGACGGGGCCGACACCACGAGACAGTCGCTGCGGTAGAGCACTTGGGGCTCAAGGTCGCACTCGGGAGTGAAGATGGCGGCCGCCCCATTGAGCCAGTTCCAGGGCAGGTTTTCGGTCTCCGCCACGAGCCGAGACGCGCTGACTATCTCCTCGGGGATGCGCATGGAGATGAAGTCCACAGCGCCGGTGTGGCGCCCAGCGGGGGAGTCGTGCCGCCACCGGAAGCGGTGTTCCAGCACATCGACATCGCGAGTCAGGCGGTCATCCCACAGCAGCGCCAACGCCGCGCCTCCCACGATCATGAGGTTGTGGTTGTGAGACCCGGCACTGCGCAAGTGCGACGACAAGCCGTCCAAGAGGCGCCGGACAACGACGGCGTCGAAGCGTCGGCTGGGCCGGCTGTCGCCTACGGTGGCGATCACGTCGAGTCGAGAGTCGCCGCCGAGAAGTAGACCCGGTGGTAGCCGCACACCGACGGGGCGCTCTGGCGCATCCGCTGACCGAACGGCGATGTCAGATCCGCGGCGGGCACCAGCGGTACATCCACGGGGGAGCGCGCCTGCATCACCCAGGGCGGCACCGGGTGGCCGTCGCGCGCGCACAGGGCGTGTACCACCGCGGCGATCTTGGCCGCCGTAGTGGCGTCGGTGTCCGCCGGGATCCCGCCGGCCAGCATCCGCTCCCTCACATCGGGCTGATTGTTCCAGTCCTTGATGAGCTGGAGCACCGGCCAGTAGTGGGCACCGCGACCGCCGGGCTCGGCCATCGCGGCCGGCAACTCTCCCACCACAACGTAGGGGCGCTTCAGCAAGGGCGGTACCAGCTGCGCGGCGCCCGACCGCCAGCCCGAAGCTGGGAAGTGACCGTCATCCATTGAGATAACTCTAGCAGCGACCGAGTGGCCGCGGTGAAGGCCTCAGCAGCCCGGCCAGGGGCCTCGGCGACCAGGTTGCCGCGGTGAAGGCGACGACCCCAGGGCCTCACCGTTTGGCTGTATCGCTTGATCCAGGCCGTGGCTCTCGCCCCCCTAGAGCGAGCCCCTGTTCGCGGCCCAGTTCACCAACCCAGTCCGTAGCGCCTGACGGTGGGCCACCTCCGCTGAGGTCTCTGGCCAGCCGCTCGGCGTTCCGCCGGATGCGGTCGGCGAGGTGTGTCCGGTCCGCTGGCACTGTGCCTGTGTGATACACCTCTGCCTGTGTGATAACGATGAAAGGGTGAGCAGCTTCAAGCCCGCGTCTCGCAGCAGGCGGGGGACCGTGATCCTGCCCAGGCTGCGGTCGAGGAAGAGATCAGGCGGCCCGGCGGGATGTGACACGGACGACGTCCTCGAGCTGGTCGGCTGGGACGCCGTACTCTTCGGCTAGGTCGCTGAGAGCCTCTCCTGCCCAGAACCGGTCGAGTACGTCGGCCACCCGAGCAGCGCCTCGCTCGAAGATCGGTGCGCCGAAGGATCGGGTCGGGTCCGCCACGACCTCTGCGCGGTCGTAGGCCGGCACGTGGATGACCGAGGCATAGCCGTCTGGGCCGTACTCGATACGCCGAAGGTACTTGTCGAGTACATCGACGAACACTCGCTGATTGCTGCGCACGACAACCAGATCGGTCGGCTCACGGCCGGAGCCGGCGGAGCGGCACGCTTCGTCGTAGTCGTACAGCAACTCTGCGCCGTCCGTGTGGAGCCGACGTGACGCGAGTGCATGCGCGATGCCCATCTGACGCTGGAGTTCGTCAAGCGCCGGCCTGACTCGCTGCATCGGCACCCCGCTCCTGCGGGCTGCGGCCAGCACCAGGGCCTCTGCCAAGCCGACGAACGGAAGTGAGGGTTCCTGACGTGTTCGCTGCGGGAAGCAAGTGATCACGGGCCTTCCGATCACGTCTGGTCGATCTCGGAAGTGCCGCACATATCCCCGAGCCCAACTCGCGAGCGTCGAGGAGGGGACATCCACGATGCGCGCCGCCTCGCCTACCGTGTAGAGCGGAACAGAGAATCGGAGGTCGTTCTTCTGCGTCAGCTTCCGCCTCTCCCTTCTTGTCTCATTCAAGCAGCCCGAGGCTGTGACCATTCGAAGCCGCCTACCGCGTACTCGGTCACAATATTCTATGGAATGGCATTGAAACATATTTTGCCTGCGATAGCCTTGAACGGTGCGCTCCTTCTCGGCCTCTCACCGAAGCTGGTTGGGGCAGAGTCCCCGGGAAAGCCGGGGAACCTAAGGGGGTGGCGCCGTACACGCGCCACCCCCTGGCTCTCACCTGGAGGCTGGTGTCGGGTGCTCTCGACACTGGAGGACAATCGGCTCGGTGGTCTGCTGCCGGCGTTCGGCCCGAACGGTCCGGCTGGAGCGCCGGGTGGCGGTGTGGCATGATCTCCGGTCTTGGACGGCTTCCTCTTGGAGCGCGATCCCACCACTTGGGTGGTGCCTGCCGGGTTTCCGGCGAGGCTTGTCCCGGCAGGGGTGTTCGTTCAGGACGCTCCGAGCGGGCTGGAGGTTGCGCTGGTTCGGGCACCGGCGAAGCCCAGGGCGGCCGAGCTGCGAGAGGCATGGACCAAGCGCCGGGACCGCCGGGCCAGCCCTGTGCTCCTGTTGGCGTTCTACCCCTCCGGCGACGGCGAGCGGGTGTCGGCATGCGGGCCGGTGGGGGATCCGCCGGTGGTGCACCACGACATCGAAGTGTCCCAGGTTGAGCGGCTGGCGGCGGTGGCGCTGGACGAGCCGAGCCACCACGCCGCTACCCGGTTCCTGCTCGCGGCGATGGGCGAATTGGACTCGCCGTTCCCGGGCCTCCGCAATACGGGCTTGCTGGCCACCCAGGAGCTCCGGGTCGGCGTCCCGCAGCGGGCGGACTGGGACATCGCCACCCGCGTGTCGCAACCCCTTCTGGGCCGCCGGGGCCGCCGGCTGGTCGAGGGGCTGGGTTTCAAGATCGAGGCGCTGGCCATCAACGCCTCGATGCTCACCATCGACGGCCGCAGCCGTGCCGTGGCCGTCTTCTGCAACGAGGACGAGCCGTTCGAGGCCCCGTCGAGCCGGTTCGACAGCGTGTCGCCGGTGTCTCGGGCGCTGGCGCTGGCCGATCAGCACAACGTCGACTGGGTGGTCCTGACCCGATCCGCGGAGATCCGCCTCTACACGGCCCAAGCCGACACCGGGGTCGGCCGCAAGGGCCGCGCCGAGACGTTCGTGGAGCTGAACCTGTCGCTGGTGCCCGACGAACTGGCTGGGTATCTGTGCCTGCTGTTCTCGGCGGAGGCGCTGGCCGAGGGGGGCGCGCTGCACCAGATCCTCGACAGATCCGAGGACTTCGTGGCCGATCTGGCGGTGCGGCTGCGGGAGAGGGTCTACTACGAGACGGTTCCGGCGCTGGCTGCGGCGGTGGCGGCTCGGCTTCCTAACTCAGGGCTAGGTGACGGCTTGGGCGAGGGCGATCTGGCCGCCGCTTACGAGCAGGTGATGGTGATCCTGTTCCGGCTGCTGTTCGTGGCCTACGCCGAGGACAAGGATCTGCTGCCGTATCGCAGCAACGGCCGCTACGCCGACCATTCGCTGTCGCGGAAGGCGCAGCAGCTGGCCGAGGATCGGCGGAGCGGCCGCGACGCCTACGACGACGAGGCCACCGACCTTTGGGACGACGTGAACCAGTTGTGGGACGCGGTCGACCGCGGCAACCGCGATTGGGGGGTGCCTCCTTATGACGGCGGGCTGTTCTCGACCGACCCCGGGGTGAGCCCGTCGGGTGAGGCCATCGCCGGAATACGGCTCACCAACGCTGAGTTCGGCCCGGCCCTGTCGGCGGTGCTGGTGGACCGCGGCCCCGAGGGCGTGGGGCCCGTGGACTTCCGGTCGCTGTCGGTGCGGGAGTTCGGCACGATCTACGAGGGGCTGCTGGAGTCGAAGCTGTCGGTGGCCCAGGACGATCTGACGGTCAAGTCGGTCAAGGGCAAGGACCAGTATGTTCCCGCGTCCGGCGGCGACGAGGTGGAGGTGGAGGCGGAGGCGGGAGCGGTGTACTTCCACAACCGCTCGGGGGTGCGCAAGGCAACCGGCTCCTACTTCACCAAGCCGTTCGCGGTTGAGCACCTGCTGGACCACGCCTTGGAGCCCGCGCTGGACGATCATGTCGCCCGGTTGGAGGCGCGTCGCGAGCTGGGCGACGGCGCCGGGGTGGCCGAGGCGTTCTTCGACTTCCGCTGCGCCGACATCGCCATGGGCTCGGCCCATTTCCTGGTGGCTGCGGTGGACCGGATCGAGGCGCGGCTGTCGGGGTGGCTTGCCCTGCATCCTGTTCCGGCGGTGACCGCCGAGCTGAGCCGGCTGCGTACTGCCGCCTTGAAGGCTCTCGGCGACCTGGCCGACGGCGTCGAGATCGAGACGAGCTCGCTGCTGCGCCGCCAGGTGGCCCGCCACTGCATCTACGGAGTGGACAAGAACCCGGTGGCGGTGGAACTGGCCCGCCTGGCCATCTGGGTCCACACCTTCGTTCCCGGTCTGCCGCTGTCGTTCCTGGACCACAACCTCGTCTGCGGTGACAGCCTCACCGGGGTGGCCTCGGTCGAGGACGCGGCCGCGGCGGTGGCGCCCAAGGGCGAGGCCTCGCTGTTCATGCACCCGCTCGAGAGCTCGCTCGATAGCAGCCAGGCGCCGCTGGCTCGGCTCGGCCGGCTCAACGACGCCGACAAGGCCGAGATCGAAGCAGCGCGGGGCGCCCACGGCGAGGCGAGGGCCGCCTGCTGGTATGCGGAGGCTGTCTTCGATCTGGCCACCGCGGCCAGAGCCGGCGAGGTCACGATCCACCGCGACTTCGACTTCAGCGAGGAGAAGGTCAAGAACTTGGCCGGCGGGCCGGAGGTACGCGCCGCAGTTGAGCGGCTGACGCCGGTCCATTATCCGACGGTGTGGCCCGAGGTGTTCGCCCGGGGAGACAGAAGCGGCTTCGACTGCCTCATCGGCAACCCTCCATGGGAGAAGGTGGTGGTGGGCCGCGAGGTCTGGTGGGGGATGCACCTGCCGGGCGTCCGCTCGCTGCCGGTGGCGAGGCGGCGAGCGCGCATCGACGCCCTGGAGGCTCAGCGCCCGGACCTCGAGACCGAGTTCGAGGAGGAACGAGACCGGGCCGAGGCTCTCAAGCTGGTCTTGAGAGCCACGTTCCCTCGTCTCGGGTCGGGCCAGACCGATCTCTACAAGGCGTTCTCCTGGGCGAATCTGACCCTGTGTCGGAGCGGGGGCAGGATAGGCCTTGTGCTGCCCCGCTCGGCCGTGTCCGACGCAGGCATGGCCAACTGGCGGATTCAGGCTCTCGCGAGCGGGACGGACGAACGAACGAACGAACGAACGAACGAACGAACGAACGAACGAACGAACGAGTCTACTATCTCAGACTCGGCGACTTCGGGATCTCTGCCTGCTGTCGGTGGCCACGGTCATCAACCACAAGGGCTGGGTGTTCGAGGGGGTCCACAACTCCTACACCGTGGTTCTGGCAGTGGTCACGCGGTCCTCTCCGTCGCCACCTGCCTCAACACCAAGCAGTGGGCGTTTGACGGACTGGACGGGCGATACACCGTCACTCTCGTCGTGGCACGAAAGCTCAACGTCCGTGCAGAGCCAAGGGGGTGGCCTTGAGGAGGCGAGCGACGAGCCTCATGTAGCCATCTTCCCTGGTCCAGCGTCGTCGCTGGTCCACTACCGGGAGGTGCTGATGGCCGGGCCGGAACTGGTGCCGGTGTCGGAGTTCCGACGCTGGTCAGCCTCGGCGGCCTTCCCGCAAGTTCCGAGCCGAGCCGCGTTCCGGGTGTGGCGCAAGATGAAGCAACACCCACGCTTCGATGGCAGTGATCTGCCCCGAGCCGAGCCGAGCCGAGCCGAGCCGAGCCGAGCCGAGCCGAGCCGAGCCGAGCCGAGCCGAACCGAACCGAACCGAACCGAACCGAACCGAACCGAACCGAACCGAACCCACAAGTTTATCGCCGCTGGAAGTTCCGGCCCGTTCAAGGGGATCTCAACGCCACGAACGACCGCCACCGGTTCCTCCGCGACGACGGACGTGGCGCTTCCGGCCAGTGGCGGAGCTTCACGCGACGCACGACCGGAACCGGTTCTTGAACGACGATGGCACTTCCGTCCGGTCCGCGAACTCGACGCAACCGGCGACCGGGACCGGTTCGTGAACGACGACGGCGCCACGGCGCTCGACGAGCGGAGGGATGACCCGTGAGCGAAGTCTGGCCCGTCTACAAGGGCACCTCCTTCAATCTCTGGGATCCGGACACCGGCGTCTACTACGACAGCGTCTATGCCGACAGCATCACTGAGCACCTTCATCAGAAGCGGCAGTCGCAGAGCCGCACCTCCTCGTCGGCCTTCGCGGAGGTGTCAGAAGAGGTGCTGGGCGATCCAGCGACACTGCCATGTCGGCATGCTCGGATCGCGTTCCGCGATGTGACGAAACCCACCAACACTCGCACGATCGTGGCGGCACTGATTCCGCCGGATCGGGTGTTGGTCCACCAGGCCCCGTACTTGCTGCGAACGGCCGGCTCGGCCCGCGACGAGGCCTACGTGCTCGGAATACTGTCGTCGATGCCGTGCGATTGGCAGGCCCGCCGCACGGTGGAACTGCACCTGACGTTCGAGCAACTGAGTCTTCTCACGATCCCCGATCCCGGTGAGGGGCATCCGGTTCGCGACCGTGTGGCCGTTCTGTCGACCCGGCTAGCGGCTCGCGACGGGCGATTCCGCGAGTGGGCCGCTGAAGTCGGGATTCCAGTCAGCGACACGGCTGATGACTCGGCCGCCGGGGGGGGGGTCGGCGCTGTGCGAGTTAGACGCCTGTGTCGCCTACCTTTATGGCCTCGACGAGGCAGACATCGCCGTGGTCTACGACACCTTCGGGCGTCCGGGGCAGTGGGATGACCGACGAGACGCGGTCCTCGCCTGCTATCGCCGGATCCTGGAAGAACAGCGGTGAGCGGGTTGCGAGTGAGCCGAGGCCGGGCGAGGTCTGGCCGGTGTACTCCGGCAAGAGCTTCAACATCTGGCAGCCCGACACCGGCGACTACTACGACAGCGTGGACGCGGTGAGCATCACGACGCATCTGCATCTGAAGCGGCTGTCGCAGAGCCGCACCGCGAGGTCGGCCTTCGCGGAGCTGTCGGAAGCGCTGCTGAGCGATTCGGCGACGTTGCCGTGTCGGCATGCTCGTATCACTTTCCGCAATGTGGCACGATCCAC
>JAPOQG010000269.1 GCA_026710865.1 Acidimicrobiaceae bacterium | reverse complement strand
GGAAGTCGCGTCCTCCCCAGTGCAGGTTGGCCACCACCTCGTCGATCTCGACGGTGCCCAGGTGGTTGGCGTCGGCGTCGAACACCCACACGCCGCCGGGGCCCGTCACCCAGATGTTGCCCTGCTCGTCGCACTTCATGCCGTCGGGCACGCCGGCCACGTCGTCGTCGGACAGGCCGTCGACGAACACATCGCCGCCGTCGAGGGAGCCGTCGGCGTTCACGCTGTACACCCGCACCAGGGCGTGGGTGGTGTCGTTGATGTACAGCAGCGACTCGTCGGGCGAGAAGCACAGGCCGTTGGGCTGGTCGAAGGTGTCCTGGTCGACGCAGAGCTGGGTGGCGCCGTCGGCGCCGGGCGCGACCCGGAACACGCCCTGCCAGCCCAGCTCGCGGGGTCGCTCGACCCCGAAGCCGGGCATGCGGCCGTACCACGGGTCTGAGAAGTAGACCGTGCCGTCGGCCCGCACCACCACGTCGTTGGGGCTGTTCAGCTCCACCCCCTCGTAGTGCGACGCCACCGTCTCACGGCTGCCGTCGGGGCGCTCGCGCATCACCTTGGAGGTGGAGTGCTCGCACACGATCAGGTTCAGGTCGGCGTCATAGGTCATGCCGTTGCACTTGTCGGCCGGCCGCCGCACCTCGGTGACCTCGCCGTCCTGCCAGCGGCGGCGCACGTCGCCGGGCATGTCCGAGAACAGCAGGTAGTGGTCGCGGGGATGCCAGATCGGGCCCTCCGTGAAGTTGAAGCCGCTGCCGATCACCTCGACCGCGGCGTCTCCGTCCACGAGCCCCCGGAACCGGTCGTCGTTGGCGCGCAGGGTCATTGGTTCAACCTCCCTGTGAATGGGTCTTGAGAAGCGGGTGAGGGCCCGCCGGCGGGACGCAGGGCGCACATCGGCGGGGCCACGTCAGGGCCCCAGGTGATCGTCGACGAGAATCTGTTGATCGACATCTCCTCGTCGAATGCCACCACCCGGCCCTCGCGGCGGGGCTCGCCGCGGCCCTCGCGCTTGGCGTCGAGGGCGGCCAGCACCCGCTCGGGTGTGATGGGGAACTCCGTGACCCACACACCCACGGCGTCGTGGATGGCGTTGGCGATCGCCGCGGGCTGGGCGTTGTTGGCCATCTCGCCGATGCCCTTGGCGCCGTAGGGCCCCCCGGAGGACGGGTTCTCCATGAGCACGTTGCGGATCTCGGGCAGCTCGGCCATGGTCGGCACGTGGTAGGTGCTCATGTCGCCGCCGCGATGCTCGGCGCTCGGATAGTAGGGGTAGCAGTTCTCCAGCACGCCGAAGCCGAGGCCCATCACCGCGCCGCCCTCGATCTGGCCCTCCACCAGGGTGGGGTTCATGGCCCGGCCGATGTCGTAGACGTGGGTGAGCTCCAGCACATGCACGTCGCCGGTCTCGTCGTCCACCTCGACCGCGGCCGAGCAGGCCGCGTAGGAGATGGCCGCATGGGGCGGCCTGTCCACCTCGCCGGTCTCGGGGTCGACGATGGCCGCTCCGGGGTTGAGGTGGGCGCCGTCGCCGGTGAGCAGCTCGCCGTGCACGAAGGTGGCCGCCCCGGCGACCTCGTCCACGCCCATCGACTTCGCCGGCGTTCCCCTGACCGACACCGCGCCGTCGGCGACCTCGAGGTCGGCGGGATCGATCTCCAGTTCGCGCGACGCCACCGCCAGGATGCGCTCGCGCACCTGGCGGGCCGCCTTCAACACCGCGTTGCCGGCCACGAACGTGGCCCGCGATGCGAAGGTGCCGGTGCACATGGGCGACGAGTCGGTGTTGGAGTTGTCGTAAGTCACCCAGTCGTAGGGGACGCCGATCGTCTCAGCCACGATCTGGGACTGGATGGTCTTGGAGCCGTTGCCGATGTCGGCGGTGCCCGAGAACACGTCTACCCGGCCGTCGGGCTTGACCTTGATCCACGCCTGCGACGGGTCGCCGTTCTGGTTCATGCCGGTCGGGTACTCGACGGTGGCGAGGCCCTTGCCTCGATGAATCGCCATCAGTGGCCTCCTCCTGATCCGACCTGGGCCGTCAAGTGCTCCGGCAGCATGTCGCCGGTGCGCTGGTCCCTGGTCATCGTCCGAAGCTCGTCGCTCAACTCGGCGCCGGTGGCCGACGCCAGCGACTGGAGCACCTCCACGGTGCTCGGATCCTCGTAGGCGATGCGGTTGGGGGAAGTGTCGTTGACGCGGTTGGCGTTCTTGAGCCGGAACTCGTAGGGGTCCATTCCCAGCTCCCGGGCGACCCGCTCGGCATGCAGCTCGATGGCGGTGGACAGGCCGGTGACGCCGTAGCCGCGCATGGCGGTGGTGGGGATCCGGTTGGTGAACACCACGTAGCCGTCGAAATGCAGGTTGGGGATGCTGTAGGCGCCGGTGTGGTGGAAGCTGTGCTTGGTCAGGCCGTACACCGAGAAGCGGCCGTAGGCGCCGGCGTCGTGGATGGTGAGCATCTTGCGTCCCAGGATCCATCCGTCACGGCTGACCGCGTCGATGATCTCCATGTGCCACGGTCCGCGGTTTCCCGAGGCGAGCATCTCCTCCTCCCGGGTCCAGCGCCACTTGACCGGCCGCCCCGACTTCTGCGCGGCCAGCGCGGTCAGCGAATCCGAGGCGGTGTCGACCTTGCCGCCGAAGCCGCCGCCCACGGTGCCGCCCACCATCTTGATCTCGCTCATGGGCATCTGGAGGTGGGAGCACACCACCCCGAGCGAGAAGTACATGGCCTGGGTGCAGGTGTGGACGGTGAGGCGGCCGTCGGGCTCGGGAACGGCCACGCACACCTGGGTCTCCAGGGGCGCCTGCTCCTGGGACTGGGTCCGGTAGACGCCGGACACGACGAGGTCGGCCGCGTCGAAGGCCGCCTCGGTGTCGCCCTTGCGGATCTGGCGCACGTCGAGGTTCCCCTCGTACTGGTTGTACCAGTTGCCGAAGGTGTCGTTGACCACCGGTGCGTCGTCCTCGAAAGCGAGGCGCACATCGAACAGCGCCGGCAGTTCCTCGTAGCCCACCTCGATGGCGGCGCAGGCGGCCCGGGCCGCCTCGACGGTGTCGGCCGCGACCAGCGCCACCGGCTGGCCCCGGTAGCGGACGTGGTCCTTGGCCAGCAGCGGCTCGTCACCGGGGATGCCCGCACCGGAGAGGTGGCCGTACACCAGCAGGGGCACATCGGCGTGGGTGATCACCGCGTGCACGCCCGTCATGGCCTCGGCGGCGCTCACATCGAGGCCGGTGATCCGAGCGTGGTGGTGCGGCGAGCGCAGAGCGGCCGCGTGAAGCATGCCCGGCATCCGGACGTCGTCCACATAGGTGGTGCGCCCGGTCACATGGCCCACACCGTCATAGCGCGGCAGGCGGGCTCCTACGACTTTCATGATCGACATCCTCCTGACGTCGTGCGTCCAGCGGTTCTCACGACCCGGCTCCCGCGATGGTCACATAGGTGTTGTTCGCACTCGAGGCGGTCGCTGCGATGTCGAACTCGTCGCCCCTGGCGACGGCCGCCACGGCCTCGATGATCTTCACGTACCCGGTGCACCGGCAGTAGTGCCCGGCCAGAGCGTCGCTTATCGCGGCCGTGTCGGCCGAGCCCCCCGCGCTGACGTAGGCGGTGGCGGCCACGACCAGGCCGTCGGTACAGAACCCGCACTGGGCCGCGTAGTGGTGGATGAAGGCCTGCTGGACCCTGGACAGGTCCTCGGGCGTGCCCAGCCCTTCCACGGTCGTGACCTCCGCGCCGTCCACCGCGCAGACCGCAGTCAGGCACGACCGTCGGGGCTCGCCGTCGATGAGCACTGTGCACGCCCCGCAACTGCCGGACTCGCATCCGGCCTTGGGGCTCGTGATGTCGAGCTCCTCGCGCAGCACCGTCAACAGCGAGGCGAGCGGCGGCGACTGCACCGTTCGGGCGACGGAATTGACGGTCAGATCCATGTCACTCTCCAATCTGCTCGAGGGCCCTGGCGACGTAGACGGGCAGCACCCGCCGGCGATAGGCCGCCGACGCCAGAGCGTCGTCGTACGGATCGGCATCGGCTGCCGCGGCTGCCGCCGCTTCGGCGATCGCCCCCCCGCCGGCCAGTACCGCCTCGGCTGCGTGCAGGCGGCAGGCGTCCGGAGCGGCGCCGGTGGCCGCGATGGCGACGGCGCCGTCGCCGCCGCGGACCGCGCTGACCGCCAGGGCACAGAGAGACTGGGTGTGGTGGCGCCGCAGAGCGACGAATGAGCCCGCTGCGGGCACCGCGAAGGCGACGTCGAGCAGCAGCACGCCGGGACGGGATCCGCCTGCGGCCACGAAGTCGGTCACGCCGCCGGTGTGCTTCCCGTCGGCGTCGGCCCAGTGCAACTGCGCGCCGAGTGCGAGAAGCGGACCGCGCATGTCGCCGTAGGGGGCCGGTGAACAGACATTGCCACCGATGGTGGCTTGGGCGTTCACCTCGTTGTCGCCGATTCGAGCGGCGCACGGACCCGCCGGGGCGGGCAGTCCGGCACACTTCGCAAGAGGGGTGGCCGCTCCCACCGTGATGCTCCCGTTCGACCGGACGATCGCGCTCATGCCCGCCCTGCCCAGCCATACGACTCGCTCGATCTCCGCGTGGCCCAGATTGTGCTGGGGCACGAGCAGCGTGCCCCCCGCGAGCACCGTGGCGTTCGGCTGCTGCGTCACCGCGGCCACCGCCTCGGCCTCGGAGGTCGGCGCGCTCACCGCAGCCGCGCCCGCCGTCGCGGTCGATGTCATGAGGAACCTCCTGTGGCAGTTCGCGAGCCCACCCGCGGCAGACCGCTCACCGCCGTACGTGCTGACTCGGATTCAAATGGACGCGAGCGCCGCGCAACAGGCGCTAGCGGAGCAACCTTCCCGCCCCGATGGGAGTGGCTCCAAAGCACTAGGCGCGCGCGATGGGCCGCGCCGCTGCTGCCGCTCGCGCCAACACCTGCGCCCCGCCGCCGGCTCGGGGTCGTCGGAGACTGCACTGCTCAGCACACTCCTACGGGCGCGGCGGGAGCTTGGGGCGGTCCCGGAAGCGGTCGTTGAGGATCATGGCGACCAACTCCGTGCGCGACTGCACGTTGAACTTCATCAAGATGTTGCTCACGTGGTTCTTCACTGTGTAGATGCTCAGGTAGAGGCGCTCGGCGATCTCGGCATTGGACAGTCCCGTGGCCAGCAACTCGGCCACCTCGCGCTCCCGGTCGGTCAGCCCCCGCAGCACGTCGTGGTCGGAGGCGATCAGGCGGGTGACCGAGGCGTCCATGGCGGACTGGCCCGCGGCGGTGAAGCGAATCGACGCGGCCAGGTCGTCGCCCGAGACGCTCTTCAGCTGGAAGCTGGTGGCGCCCGCCTCGAGCGCCGAGCGCAACAGCGCGCCGTCGGTGAAGCTGGTGAGGGCCAGGATCCTCACCTCGGGAGCCCGTCGCGATATCTCCTCGATCGCCTCCACGCCTCCGCCGCCGGGCATTATCAGATCCATGACGACCACATCGGGCTGCATCTCCACCACCCGGTCCACGGCCACCACACCGTTGTGGGCGGTGCCGACCACCTCGATGTCGTCGTAGCCGTCCAGGCAGGCGGTCACGCCCTCGCGCAGCAGGTCGTGGTCGTCCACCACGATCACGCGGATCGAGCCCGCGGCCGAGTCGCTCATGGCGTCGCCTCCGGCGAGCCGACGAGCAGCCCCACCACCTCAGGGACGGTCACCGAGACCGCCGTGCCCTCACCCGTGCGGCTGTCGACCTGCAGCGACGCGCCGATCGCCTCGGCCCGCTCGGCCATGATCCTCAGTCCGAAATGCTCCGCCGCTGAGCCGGTCTCGAAGCCGGCGCCGTCGTCGCGGACGCGCATCGTCAGCGCACCGCCGTCCACGGCGACGGAGATATGCACGTTCTCGGCGGCCGCATGCCGCGAGACGTTGTTGAGCGACTCCTGCAGGATGCGATAGAGAGCCACCTTGATGGCCGGCAGCGGCTCCACACCCCGGTCGAGGCACACATGGCACTTGTCCCTCCGGCGGCTCTCGAACGCGGAGACCAGCTGCTGGACCAGGTCCGCGAACGGGGTCTCCTCGATCACCGAGGGGCGCAGCTCCAGCAGCAGGGTGCGCATCTCCGAGAGGGCCCCGCCGGTGAGGGAGTGCAGCCGCTCCGCCCGGTCGCGCAGGTCGTCGCCGAGGTCGGGCGCGCGGGCCAGGGTCTCGGCCATGAGGGTGGCCGTCCACAGCGTCTGGCTCACCGAGTCGTGCAGGTCGTTGGCGAGGCTCTGGCGCTCCTCGAGGGCGGCCAGGGAGCGGGCCATCACCAGCGAGCGGCTGTTCGATATCGCCGACGACGCCTGATCGGCCAGGGTGGCCAGGCGATCGATGTCGGAAGGGCTGAGCTCCTGGCCGGGCCGCGGCTCTATGACCAGGCAGCCGCTGGGGGTCTCCGCAGCCTGCAGCGGCAGCACCACCGCGCCGTTGACGATGGACACCGAGGCGGCACCGTCCGCCGCCGCGCCGGCGCGTCCGTCGTCAGCGGACCGCTCGGGCGGGGACCAGCCACCGAGGGGGTCGGTGACGCGGGTGTGCGGCTCGGGAGCGCCCCGGTCGGGCCGGCCCGGAAAGCGCTCGCCGGCCAGCTCGAGCACTCCCTCGTTGTCGTAGAACGCCACGTAGCTGCGCTCATGGTCGCAGAGCCGCTCCACGCCTATGAGCACCTGCTCGATCACATCGTCGAGCTGCAGCGAGCGGGCCACGGCGGCGGCGGTGTCCCGCAGAGCCTCGGCGTGGCTGCGCTGGGCTCGCTCTTGGGCCTCGAGCCTGACCCGCTCCTCGACCTCCCGCCTGAGGGTCTCGTTGGCCCGGGACAGCTCGGACGTACGCTCCCGAACCCGCTCGTCGAGATCCTCGAGGGTGCGCTGCAGTTCGGCCTCGGCCTCGATCCTCGACGTTATGTCGGTGAAGGTGCCCAACGTGCCCACGACCTTGCCGTCGAAGTCGGTCAGGGGCACCTTGTTGGTCTCGACCCAGATCACCCGCCCGCCCGCGATCCGGACCTGTTCGCGCAATCCGATCAGCGGCTCGCCCGTCTCAATGACCATGCGGTCGTGATCCTGGAACCAGGGCGTTCCGCTGCGAGGAACCTCGGCGGCGCCCCAGGCACAGTCGGCGTCGGTCTTGCCGATGAGCTCGCTGGGATGGCCGACCCCTGCGTACTCGGCGAGCTTGCGGTTGCATCCCAGGAACACCGAGTTGGCGTCCTTCCACCAGATGGCGTGATGCACGCTGTTGAGCACCAGCTCGAAGATGTGCCGGCTGGCCTGCAGCGCCTCATCGCCCTCCAACTCGCCCCGCAACATGGCGGCATACAGCGATAGGGCACCCACGGAGGCCATGCCGGCGCGATCATAGCCGTTGCCTGCCCGCTCGTCGGAGGGCGCCCCGCCTACGCGCGCGGTGGTGTCGATCGGTGTCGGATCAGGCATTCGTCCAGGTTCTCGACCAGAGTCGAATCAGGCGTCCACACCCAGATAGGTGCTTTGCAGTTCCGTCGATTCCAGGAGCTCCGAGGCGGTCAACTCGACCTCGATGCGACCCGAGGTCATCACCAGCTGGCGGGGCGACATGGCGGTGGCCGCCCGCAGGTTCTGCTCCACCACCAGCAGGGCCACGCCCTCGGACACGAGCCGGTGCACCACGTCGATCAGGTCGTCCACGATGCTCGGGGCCAGCCCCTCAGAGGGCTCGTCCATGACGATCAACGGGGTGTTGAGCAGCAGGGCCCGGCCCACGGCCAGCATCTGCTGCTCGCCGCCGGAGAGCTCTGCACCCCCGTTGCTGCGGCGTTCGGCCAGGCGAGGAAACAGCTCGTAGACGGCCGCAGGCGTCCAGCGCTTGCCCTTCGACTCGGGCGCCAGCATTGCCAGGTGCTCCTCGACCGTGAGCGACGGGAAGAGGCGGCGTCCCTGGGGGACGTAGGCGATGCCGGATCGGGCCACCTTCTCGGGGGCGAGGCCGTCGATGCGGCGGCCCGAGAAGGTGATGGTCCCGGCCGTCGGCGTCACCAGCCCCATGATCGTCTTGCACAGCGTGGACTTGCCCATGCCGTTGCGGCCGACGATGCACACCGCCTCGGTGCCCATGGAGAAGGTCAAGCCCTCCAGCACCCGCGACGTCCCGTAGCCGGCTTCGAGGTCCTCGACGCTCAGCAGCGTCTCGGCCGCGCTCATCGGTCGGCCTCGCTCAGGTCGGTCTCGCTCCCGAGGTAGATGGCGTGCACCAGCGGATCGACCCGAATCTCCTCGGGGGTCCCGCTGGCCACGGTGCGGCCCTCGTTCATCACGACCACCCGGCGGGCGGTCCGCAGGGCGACATCCATGTCGTGCTCGATCAGCAGCAGCGTGATGTCGCGGTCCAAGCTCGACAGCAGCTGCACCAGACGCTCCCGCTCGCCCCGCGACAGCCCCGAGGCCGGTTCGTCGAGCATGACGAACTCGGGCGCCGTCACCAGCGCCATGCCGATCTCGAGTTGTCGCTGCTGGCCGTGGGAGAGATCGCCCGCGACGGCGCCGACCAGGTCGGCCAGCCAAACGGTCTCGGCCATGGCCCGGGCCCTTTCCCGGAACTCGGCGTCGACGCCGGAGCGCAGCAGCGCCAGGTGCCGGCCGGAGCGTCCGGTCTGGGCGAGGTAGAGGTTGTCCTCGACGGTCAAGCCTCGGAACAGCCGGGTCTTCTGGTAGGTGCGAGCCACGCCCAGCCGGGGGCGGAACCGCGCCGGCAGCTCGGTGCAGTCGATCCCCTTGATGACCACCCGTCCGGCCGTCGGGCTGATGTCGCCCGCGATCACGTTGAACAGCGTGGTCTTGCCGGCCCCGTTGGGTCCGAGCAGCGCCAAGCGGTCGCCCCGCTCGACGAGCAGGTCCACCCCGCCCAACGCTCGCAGGCCACCGAACGCCACCACCACCGCCTCCAGGCTCAGGAGAGTCCCTGGCCTGGCGGCGGAGGCGGCGGCAGTGGCGCCGGTGTTCACCTGAGCCGCTCCGGTCGGTCCGCTCAGCCCTGCGGAACGCCGTCGACCACCGGGACGGCGTTGCCGACCCAAGGCAGGTCGCGGGCCTCGCAGGTCGGGTTCTCGCGGTCCGGCGGCGGCGTAGTCGGGCTGAAGGTGCCGCCGAAGCTCTGGTCCACGGCCGGGATCAGTGCCACGGTCTGGGACACCACCTCGCCCGCGTCGTTGAGCACCAGCTGCTGCACCGACGTGTCCACGATGGCCTGGCGGTTCTCGTCGAGGGTGATCTTGCCGTAGGGCCCGTCGATCTCGACGCCCGCCAGCGCGGCGCGCAGGGCGGCGTGGTTGTCGGACAGATCTCCGCCGACCTCCTCGAGGGCCATGATGAAGGCCAACGCCGAGCTGTAGTAGCCGTAGAAGAAGCCGAACGCGGCCGCGGCCCGCGGCGAGCCGGCCTCCATCCCGGACATGGGGCTGACCAGCGAGTCCCACGCCGCGTCCGCCGACGCCAGGTACTCCTCGATGGCCGGGGTCGAGACGTCGCCGGGCAGCGAGGCGAAGCCGCCGACGTAGGCCCCCGCGATGTCGGTTCCCAGAGCCGCGGCCAGCGCCGGGCTGAAGAACAGGTTGCCCGCGTGCTGGTCACCGGTCAGGTCGCCCTTGGCGCTCAGGAAAGCCTCCAGCGAGGCGTTGGTTCCCGAGCCGCCGACCGCCCAGAAGTAGCCGTCGACCTCGTCGGGGTCGGGAAGCTGCTGGACGTACGACGAGTAGTCGGTGGTGCCCAAGGGTGGGAACACCCTCGACACGACGTCGCCGCCGACGGCGCAGAACTCGGCGATGAAGCCCGCTGTCGAGGTCCAGCCGAAGCTGTAGTCGTCCGCGATCACTGCGGCCGTGTCCCAGCCGGCGACATTGTGGAGGATGTCGCCGAGACCGGCGTTCCACTGGGCGCCGTCGCCGTTGAAGCGGAAGAAGTTCGGCGCCTGGACGACCATTGTCGTCTCCTGGGCTCCGGCGATTCCATTGAGGAACGTCACGTCGGGATGGTCCTTGGCGTAGTTGGCGACGGCGATGCTCTCATCTCCCGAGAGCGGGCCGATCACCACGTTGGCGCCGTCCTGCTCGACGATCTTGCGGACCTCCTGGATGATGCGGTCGGGCGTGTCGTCGCCGCAGCCGATGCCGACGACCTCGATGGGCACGCCGGCGACCACGGCGCCGCTGAAGCCCTCCAGCGCGCTGGTGGGCGAGTTCGATGCGCCGCCCGCGAACGTGATGAACGGCAGCGACGCGCCGGCCACCACGTCCTCGTGGAACGCACCGAAGGCGCCCTCGCACTCACCGAGGATGCCGAGATGCACGACGGCATCCATCTCTTCCATCGGTTCGGGCTCTTCCATCGGATCGGGCTCGGGCTCGGGCTCCGCCGGCGCCGCGGTGGTCGCCGGGGCGGCCGTGGTGGTCGTAGCAGCCTCCTCGCCATCGTCGCCGCAGGAAGCGGCGAGCAACGCGAACGCGGCGAGGATGCCGACCAGGCTCAGGAGCCGCCGGATCGTTGGCTTGTTTCTCATGGAGTGGTCCTTTCTCTCGGGGGGCTGAAATCCCTCCATTGATGGGGCGGACGGTCGTCCGCTTCGGGACCGCGGCGAGCGGTCGCGATCTTGATGGTCTCGTCTCATGGCCCGGCGCCGGCCGCAGCTCCAGCCGGGGCGTCAGAAGGCGGTGAGGGCGGCCGGGAAGTCTCCGACGGCCGCCCGGGGCGGGACAGGCCCGACCGGACGCGCTCGATGATTCCGGCGAGGCCGTCGGGCGAGAGGACCATGATGAGCAGCACCAGCACACCGACGACGGTGCTGAAGCGGGCCTCGGTGATGCCGACGCGATCCACCAGGGGGAGATTGCGCAGATAGTTGTTCGCCACCACGAACACGAACGCGCCCAGCCAGGCGCCCTCGAGGCTGAGGGTTCCGCCGATGACAGCCACTATCAGCAGGTCGAGCGTGGGGCCGATGGATATCGACGTCGGGTCGATCTGGCCGTTCCACCAGACGTTGAACACTCCGGCCAGCCCGGCGAAGAACCCGGCCAGCGTGAACGCCAGCGTGCGGTGAAGCGACACGTTGAAGCCGAGCGACGCCATCCGGACCGGGTCGTCGCGGATGCCCTGCAGCGCTATGCCGAACGGGGTCGCGGCCACCGCCCGGAAGGCCGCGTAGACCAGCACCGACAGCACCACCAGGGCGAGGTACATGCGCACCGGGTGGTCCTGGAACAGGCCCGGCGGATCGATCCCGGTGATCCCGCCGAAGCCCGACAGCGGGGTGATCGACCCGAACACGTAGTAGCCGATGACCGCGTAGGTGAGGGTGATCATCAGGAAGTAGATGCCGGTCGTGCGCGACGCCAGCGCCCCAAGGACGAGAGCGACCGCCGTGGTGACGGCCAGCGCGAACACCACGGCCACCCACGGGTTCCAGCCGAGCTTCAGGCCCTTCGACCACGCGTCCTGGGCGACCGCGGCATTGCCGATCATGAATCCGGCCACGCCCGCGAACAGGTACTGGGCCAGCGAGACCATCCCCCCGTAGGCGGCCAGGAACACGATGGTGGCCGCCGCGATCCCCAGGATCATGGTGCGGGTCATCACGAACTCCACGAAGAAGTTCGAGCCGAACAGGGGCAGCATCAGCGCCAGGGCGGTCGCCGCGGCCACGACCGCGTTGCGGGCCGACAGCAGCCGGCGGGCCGGCCCCGATCCGGACACGGCACCCGTCGGGCTCATTCGACCCGCCCGTAGAGGCCGTTGGGCCGCACCGCCAGCACCACGGCCAGCAGCGCGAACGTGAATATGACCGAGTAGTAGGTGTAGCCGGCGGGCAGGTACGCGGGCGAGAAGGCCACCACCATGCCGTACAGCAGCGACCCGGCCACGGCGCCCTTCACCGACCCGAGCCCTCCGATGATCACCACCACCAGCGAGTTGAGCAGCCAGGCTCCGTCCACGCCGGGCGCCACCGACCCGGCGAACGATCCGCCCAGCACCCCGCCCACCCCGGCCAGGAACGACCCGACCGCGAAGGTGACAGCGAACACGAGGGTGACGTTGATGCCGAGAGCCCTGACCATCTCCTGGTCGTCCACACCGGCCCGGATGACCATTCCCATGCGGGTCCGGTTGAGCCACAGCCACAGCAGCGCTCCCACCACCAGCGCCACCCCCAGCATGAACAGCCGGCTGGTGGCGTAGCGCTCGCCCACGATCTCAAAGAAATGGGTGACCGTGCCGGGCCACTTCAGCGGCTGGGCCACCCCGCCGAAGTGGGCCAGCAGCTGATCGGCGGCAATCACCGAGATCGCAAGGGTGATCAGGGCCTGACGCAGGTCCTGGCCCTGGTTCCAACGCAGCAGCAGCTGCTGCATGAGCAGGCCGAGGAGGGCCACGACGGCTCCGGCCGCCAGCAGCGGCAGGATCCAGGCGAGCAGGCTCACGTCTCGGGCGTCGATGTTGGCGTCCTTGCCGACCATGTTGGTCTGGACCTCATGGGCGATGTAGGCCGCCCCCAGGAACAGCGACCCGTGGGCCATGTTGACCGTGCGCATCAGGCCGAAGACCAGGGTGAACCCCGACGCCACCACGAACAGCAGCCCTGCGAAGGTGACACCGTCCAGCAGTGTGACCACGAACTCGCCCGGCTCCCGTATGGCCGGGCCGGCGGACGTGTTGCGGGCCAGCACCAGGACCCACAGGGCGGCAGCGGCTGCCGGCACCCAGACCGCGGCGCGCGGCACCCATCCCGGCAGCACGAACGGCCGCCGGAGTTGAAGTTCCCGCTCGTCGACGGCGTGCGCGGTCAGCTAAGCCCTCCAAGCACTGGCTCGCCGCGAACGTAACGAGGGGCCTGGACCGCGCCCAGCGGCCCGAGAGCCATTGTCACCCCTGCGTGCGGGCCAGTCCTATGGAACTACTCGCCCATTGTCCTCTGCCGATCCGGCGGCGGGCCGGACCCGAACTGGCAGCAGAATGCACGCATACCGTGCACAACGCTGCCAATTCCCCAGCCAGGCCCCGCCCGATCGCGAACTGGCAGCAGAATGCACGCATACCGTGCACAACGCTGCCAATTCCCCACCGGGCGGCTGGGCTAGAGGCCGGCGGCCAGGATGCGGGCCGTTTCGGCGATGGCGTCGTCGAGGGGCGTGGGCTCGATGTCGCCGAGCAGCTCGTCGAGTCCGGCGGGCGACAGGGCGTGGGCGAAGGGCAGCGGATCGCCGCTCACGCTGAGGTCGTCGAAGCCGGCAATGCGACGGACCCGGTCGACGAAGTCGTCGATCGACGTCACGTGGCCTCGCAGGTTCACGGCCGGCGCGGCCGGCGCGTCGAGCTCGACCCGGGCCGCAGCGATGAACGCTCTGGCCACGTCGGGCGCGTAATGGAAGTCGGTCACGCCGCCGTACCCCACCTCGTACGGCTCGCCCCGCACGGCGCTGTAGATGGCCGCCGTCGGCTGGGAGGTGACCCCCTGGTCCCGGCCCGCTCCGTACACGGTGAAGGGGCGCAGCCCCACCGAGGCCAGCCCGTGGTCGGCCGCATACACCGCGGCCGTCTGCTCGTTGGCCACCTTGTAGGCGCCGTAGAGGGTGGCGGGCTTGGGGAGGGCGTCCGGCCCGAGCACGGGCCCGGGGTACAGATCGACGGGGCCGTAGATCGCGGCGCTGGAGGCGTAGGCCACCGGCGAGATGCCGTGCTCGACCGCCGCCTCGAACACGTTCACGGTGCCCTGAACGTTCACCGCTGCGCCGCCGCTGGGATCGGCCTTGCAGAACGGCACCTGGAGCGCGGCGAGATGGATCACCCGGTCGACGCCGGCCATGGCGTCGACCACGGCCGAGCGGTCGACGATGTCGCCGATGATCCTGCGGAAGTCCAGCGGGGCGCCGCCCGAGATCAGCCGGTGGCGGCTGTCGTTGGCGCCGAGGTCGAATGTGGTGACGTCGGCGCCCTCATCCAGCAGCAGGCGCACCGTCCACGCGCCGATGCACCCGTCGGCGCCGGTGACGAGGAAATGCTCGGCCATCAGAACGTCGCCCTCACTCCGGAGATGTCGCAGCAGGCACCCGCAACCAGAAAGCGCTCGGCCATCAGTAGGTCGCCCGCCCGCCGGAGATGTCGTAGCACGCGCCGGTGCTGAACGAGCATTCCTCCGAGCACAGCCAGCCCACCAGGGCGGCCACCTCCTCGGGCCGGCCCAGACGGCCCATCGGGATCTTCGCCAGCATGTAGTCCAGCACCTCGGGGGCGGTGGCGAGGTTCATGGGGGTGGCGATCACCGCCGGTGCGATCGAGTTGACGATCACGCCGGTGGTGGCCAGCTCCTTGGCCACCGACTTGGTGAGGGCGATCACGGCGCCCTTGCTCGCCGAGTAGGCGCTCAGGTTCGGGTTGCCCTCCTTGCCGGCGATGCTGGCGACGTTGACGACCCGGCCCCAGCCCCGCTCGACCATGCCGCCCAGGGTGGCCTGCATCACGTTGAAGATGCCGGTGACGTTCACGGCGAGGGTCTGCTGCCACCCGTCCAGCGGGGTGTCCAGCAGCGGCACGTTCGGTCCGACGATGCCGGCGGACTGCACCACTATGTCGATCTGATCGATCCCGTCGATGGACCGGACCGCGGCCGGGTCGGCCACATCGACTTCGTGGATGGCATCCAACTCGCCGGCCCGGTCGGCCATGTCAACGGCGTGCAGATCCACGGCAGCCACCCGGCAGCCCTGGGCCAGGAGACGGTCGACGCAGGCCGCGCCGATCCCTGATGCGGCGCCGGTCACCAGCGCCCTGCGTCCTGAGGTCATCGTGTCACGCTCCGGATCCGGGCCGTGCCGGTCGAGCATTCGCTTCGGTGGGAGTAATGCATGGCCCGCCATGGTAGAGCGCCGCCCCGCTGACGCGATCAGCGGAAACCGGCTCCGGGACAGGCGCTAGCCGAGTTCTCGCAGGAGGGCGTCCTCGAAGGACCAGTCGTCCGGCCCGCGCCAGTTCGTCGACCAGGGCCCGGCCGTTGAACTGGGTGCCGCCCATCACCAGGACCTTCATGGACGCACTCCGCGGCCTCTTGCCTCAGTAGGTGGCCCGGCCGCCGGTGATGTCGTAACAGGCTCCGGTGCTGAACGAGCATTCCTCCGAG
>JAPOQG010000248.1 GCA_026710865.1 Acidimicrobiaceae bacterium | reverse complement strand
GGCATATCGGCGGAGCGATGCAGGACGCCCCGGCGGTGTTGATCGTGTGGACGACCCCCCCGGCCCAGACCAGCCGCGTGTCGGGCGGCACCGAGGATCTGGGGTTCACGGTGGGCGGTCTGGTCGACGGCGACGCCGCCGCCGATGTGGTGTCGGGCGACAGCCTGGCCCGCACCACCGGCGACAATGCCGGCACATACACGCTGAGTCTGGGGTCGCTGGCGATCAAGGCGCCGTTCACAGGCAAGTACAAGCTGCCCGCCGCGCCGTCGGCGACCACCTACACGATCACCAAGAAGCCGGTGACCTATACGTCGACGGCTGCGGACAAGGTCTATGACGGCACCACCGCGGCGCCGTCTGATCTGGGCGGGAGCTTCTCGCCGGCGCTGGTCGGCGACGACGTGGTGACGGTCACCGGCGGCGCCTACGCCTCTGCGGACGTCGCCGACGACGCTGCGGTCACCGGCGCGACCGCGGGCGGCGCCGCCATCGACAACTACACCGTCACCGTCGGCTCGGTCACCGGCGACATCACCAAGCGCCCGGTGACGGTCGCGGCAGCGGTGGTGACCCGCCCCTATGACGGCACCACCACGTTCGGGGCCGCGTCGCTGAGCGGCGGGGCGGTGACCGGAGAGGCGTCCGGCGAGTCGTTGACGCTGACGGTGACCGGCGGCACGTTCGCGTCCGATGACGCCGCCACCGGAATCACGGTCTCCAGTCCGCAGTTCTCGTTCACCGAGGGCCCAGACACCGACAGCGGCAACTACCAGCTGCCCACATCGATCACGGTGACGGGCACGATCACCAAACGCCAGATCACCGCGGTCGGCGCGGTGACGGTGACGAGCCGCGACTGGGACGGCACCACCACCGCGACGTTCGACACGTCCGCGGCGACCGGCACCGGGGTGCTCACCGCGGAACTGGCGGCGTTCCGCAGCGGCGGGCTGGCCGTGTCGGGCAGCTTCCCGGCCGCGGCCGAGACCACCGCCGGCGATCACAGCATCGCGGTCACCTACAGCCTCGCCGACGCCGGCACCGGCGCCGGCGAGTTCAAGGCCGCCAACTACGAGATCGCCACCGCCGCAGCCACCGCGACGCTCACCGGCACCCTCACCGCGGTGGCGCCGGGTGCGCCCCAGAGCGCCGCCGCCGTGGCCGTGACAGACACCGTCGAAGTCTCCTGGGCGGCGCCGGCCAGCGGCGGCGGGGCGGCGGTGTCGTCCTACCGGGTTCGGTGGCGCACCGCCCAGGTCGGAGAGGTGGGCGACCAGGACTACGCGGCCGCCGGGGCGTGGCAGGACGACGACGGCAACAGCAACACCGGCGAGGACGTCGGTGCTGTGACCTCCTACACCATCTCGGACCTGGTGGCGGGCACCGTCTATGAGGTGGCGGTGGCGGCGACCAACTCCGCGGGCACCGGCGAGTTCACCGACCCGGTGCAGGCCGCAGAGGCCGGCGAGCCCGACGTGGCCGTCTACCTCAAGAAGGACCCCGCCGACACCAGCACCGAGGTGACTTCGCTGACGAAGGCCGGCCAGTACACGTTCACCGTGCAGGGCACGGGCTGGGTCGACAGCGTCCTGGGCACCCTCGGGCTGTTCGTGGCCGCCTGCCTGGTTCCGAGCACCGGCGATCCGGAGGACCTCAGCTTCTTCGTGGACTGCGACTCCAACGGCCTGCACACCGCCATCGGCGTGTCCGAGTCCACTGAGGGCTCCCAGGACCTGACCAACGATCTGTACGGCGCGACCGTACTCCCCGGCGGCGGCACGCTGTTCACCGAGTTCACCATCAGCGGGGGCGCCTTCAGCGTCGATCTGACAGTCGACGTCCCCAGCAACGGGGTGGTCCTCGGCGCCGGAACCGGGACGTTCGCCGATCCGGTGGTCATCACAGAGACCGCCGTCCACATGGTCGATGTCGCGCCGATCGCCGATGTGGCCGCGGTGGCGGCGACCGGCTCGGTGGAGCTGACGTGGTCCAACGCGGACTTCTGCAACGCCACCGCGCCGGCCTGCACCTACTGGGTCCGCTACAAGAAGACCGCCGGGGACGGCAGCTCGTGGTCGGCGTGGACCGACACCGGCTGGAGCAGCGGCACCACCGGGACCTACACGGTGACCGGCCTGGACGCGGGCACCGGCTACGACTTCGAGATCGAGCGCCGCGAGGGGACCGGCCAGAGCCAGGTCGTCGTGAACGAGGGGTCGGTGTCGGCGACGACGCAGTCGCCGACGCTGAGCGTGTGCGCGGGGCCCAGCGCCGCGGACGGCTGCACGGCGTTGACGTCGGTGAGCCCGGGCGCCGCGACGTTGACGGTCAAGGGCGCCAACTGGCCCGCGGGCGACATCTTCGTGTTCGCCTGCCTGGCGCCGAGCTCGGGCAATGTGGAGAACATCGACCACACGCGCGACTGCGACTACGGGACGCTGAAGCAAGAGGACCAGACGACGGCGCCGGGCTCGCAGGACCTGGGGGATCCGTACACGACCAACTTCCTCGCGGGCTTCATTCTGGGCAACAGGTTGTTCACGGTGACCTCCGGGGCGTTCAGCGTGGACATGGAGGTCGTCGTCCCCGCGGCCGGGATGGCCATCAGCGCCCAGGTCGGCGAAACGACGGTGTACTACCTGATGGGGGGCACTCCGGCGCTGGCCGGCCTCGCGGCCGGCACCTCGACGGCCAACCAGGTGGCGCTGTCGTGGACGGCGGCGGCCTGCTCGCAGGAGAGCCCGGCCTGCACCCACCAGGTCCGCCACCGCAAGGCGGGCGGCGACTGGCCCGAGACCTGGACCGACGCGTCGTCGGCGACGGGCCACACGGTGACCGGGCTGGAGTCCGGGGCCCGCTACGAGTTCGGGGTGCGCCGCTGCAAGGCCGCCAGCAGCCCGTGCGAGCCGCTGGCGCTGGGGACGGTGTCGGCGACCACGCTGGACGTTCCGTCGCCGCCGACGGGGCTGGCCGCCACGCCGAACCAGCAGAAGACCCAGTACGACCTCTCGTGGACGGCGCCGGCTGCGGGCACGGGCCGGGCCGCGGTGACCGGATACGACATCGAGCACTCCGCCGACGGCACGACGGGATGGACGCGGCTGCCGAACGCGACGACGCCGGCGGATCC
>JAPOQG010000082.1 GCA_026710865.1 Acidimicrobiaceae bacterium | reverse complement strand
GCCTTGGAGACGCCGTAGTGGGCGTCACCGGTCGATGCGGCCACGCCCGAGATCGACGCGGTGTAGAGGATCGCGCCGCCGTTGCCGGCTGCCACCATCGCCCTCGCCGCCGCCTGGCCCAGCACGAACGACGCGGTGAGGTTGATGTCCATGATCCGGTGCCACTCCTCGAGTTCAAGCTCGAGGAACGGGTAGATCGAGTCGGCGCCGGCGTTGCTCACCAGCACATCGAGCCTGCCGTCGCCGCGTACGGCCTCGTCCACGGCCCGCTGGCAGTCTGCTGGACGGCTCACGTCACCCACCACCGGTCGGGCCTCGGTGCCGGTCTCCTCGAGTTCGGCGGCAACGTCTCCGATCCGGTCAGCATCCTTGTCGAAGATCGTGACCCGGGCGGCACCCTCATCGGCGAACCGGTGAGCGGTAGCCCGCCCGACGCCGCTCGCTCCCCCGCTGATCAGCGCCGACATGCCTTCAAGTCGTTTCACGTCTCGGGTTTCCTTCCACGTGTCGGGGGCTACACGGCAGCCGGTGCACGGTTCCTGA
The DNA here is from genome assembly GCA_026710865.1 of Acidimicrobiaceae bacterium. Lineage (GTDB taxonomy): Bacteria > Actinomycetota > Acidimicrobiia > Acidimicrobiales > Aldehydirespiratoraceae > Aldehydirespirator. The sequence goes on along the minus strand of JAPOQG010000082.1, from coordinate 1,975 downwards.
TGCCGTCGAGAGTCTCGGCGATCCGGCCGAGACCCTCCAGGATCGTCTCGGGGGCCGCGGCGAGGCTCACCCTCACGAACCCCTCCCCGCCCTGTCCGAACGCCAGTCCCGGAACGGCCACCACGCGGTGCTGCTCCACCAGCCTGGTGGCGAACGACCAAGAGTCGAGGCCGCTGTCGCGTATGTCCACCATGATGAAGAACGAGCCGCCCGGCGCCACGTAGCCGATCCCCTCGGCGTCGAGCAGCACCATCGCCTGGTGGCACCGTTCGGCGTAGGCGGCGACCATGCCGGTCACGCAGTCCTGTGGCCCTTGCAGCGCCACGGTCGCGCCGTGCATGGAGATCGTGGCCGCGGAGGAAACGACCGGCTCTTGAACCAGCGACAGTTCGTTCACGAAGTCGGCCGGGCCGACCGCGTACCCGATCCTCCAGCCGGTCATGGCGTAAGTCTTGGAGAACGAGTAGACGGTCAGCAGCTGGTCGGAGTTCACCTGTGAGGCCACCGAGAACGGCTCGGTGTCGAAGACCACTTCGTCGTAGGCCTCGTCGCTGATGACCGCGATCCCGCGGTCCGTGGCCATCTCAGTCACCGCGATGAGGTCGGCCGGGTCGAAGACAACCCCGGTCGGATTGCCCGGCGAGTTCAATATGAGCGCGGCCGTGTCCGGGGTGATGGCCGCCTCGACGACCGCCGGGTCGAGCCGCCAGCCAGTCGACGCATCCACTGCGTACGGAACGCAGCGGGCCCCCAGAACATGGATCATCGCGGCGTAGTTGGACCATCCCGGGTCTGGCAACAGGACCTCGCGGCCCGGTTCCACCGCCAACATGAGGCTGGTGAACAGCCCACCGCAGGCCCCCGTGGTCACGCACACCTCGTCGGGGTCCGCGGTTACGCGGTTGACCCGTGCGAGCTTGTCGACGATCGCCTCTCGCAGCTCCAGGAACCCTTCGCCGGGGGCATAGCCGGTAGACCCCGCGCTCGACCGTGCCGCGGCGCCGTCGATGATGTGCTGGGGTGTGGTGAAGTTGGGGTCTCCTCCCGCGAGCTCGACCGGATCGTCGATGGTGGACGCGAGGTCCGCCATCCGCCGGATACCCGAATGCGGGGTCTCCAGCAGATGTTCGCGTACCCGCATCAGCCGTCGTCGGGGTCGAACATGCCCCGCCCGGTGTCCGGTGGCGCAACTACGGCGTCGTCGCGCTCGCTCGCCGTGACGTCGCCGTCGGCCTCGACCAGGACCACGTACTTCTCTACAGCCATTGGCTCTTCTCCCCAGTCGAACCGTACGGTGCGAGTCCGACGATTGAACGACGCCGGAACCGCGGTGTCAAGATGATGGCGCAATTGCGGCCGATTGGAGAAAGCACGGCGGGACTACGGGGTCTGTGGAGGCGCTAGCTTGCACTCGGTGAGCGGCCGCGACCCGACCGGGCGGGAGCATCCTGACGACGAGGGTCCCGTCCTGGACAGGCTGCCGGAGGACTGGAGCCGGGCCCTGGCGGTGGTGGCCCATCCCGACGACCTCGAGTACGGCGCCTCGGCGGCGGTGGCCCGCTGGACCGCCATGGGCAAGGACGTCCGCTATGTGCTGGCCACCCGGGGCGAGGCCGGCATCGATTCCATGGCGCCTGAGCGGGCCGGTCCGCTGCGCTCGGCGGAGCAGGTCGAGGCCGCGGCCGCGGTGGGGGTCTCGGTGGTCGAGTTCCTGGACCACCCCGACGGCCTGGTCGCCAACGGCATCGAGCTGAGACGCGACCTGGCGGCGGCCATCCGCCGTCACCGGCCCGAGGTGATCATCGGATCGAACTACCGCGACCGGTGGGGCGAGTCGGGACCCTGGAACCACGTCGATCACCGCGAGCTCGGCCGGGCCCTGCCCGACGCGGTCCGAGACGCGGCCAACCGCTGGCTGTTCGCCGACGCCGGCGAGCCGTGGAGCGGTGTGGGCTGGATCGCGTACGCATCCTCG
>JAPOQG010000178.1 GCA_026710865.1 Acidimicrobiaceae bacterium | reverse complement strand
TCGTCGTAGGCGTGCTTGGTCTTGACCATCTCGGTGACGGTGTCGCCCAGCTCGATCATCCAGGCGGGCGCGTCACGGCCGGTCAGCACCAGCGACACCTGCTCGGGCCGGTTGCGGAACGCGGCCTCCACCTCCGCGGCGTCGATCCAGCCCCAGTTGAGGGGGTAGGTGATCTCGTCGAACACCACCAGCCGGTGCCGGCCCGCATCCACCAGCGCCTTGCCGTGGCGCCAGGCCTCGCGGGCGACGGCGGTGTCGCGGGTCAGGTCGTCGCTGTCCCAGGTGAAGCCCTCGCCCAGCGACCAGAAGTCGATGCCGAGAGGCTCGGCCATCAGCTGCTCGCCGGTCACCCAGTCGTCGGACTTCAGGAACTGCACCACCGCCACCGGCCAGCCGCGGGCCCTGGCCCGCATGGCCGTGCCGAACGCGGCCGACGACTTCCCCTTGCCCTCGCCGGTGTTGACCACCACCAGGCTCTTGGCGGTGCGCATCCCGCCGGGGCGGGGATCTTCCGTCAGCGGGGCGTCGGCCGTGGTCATGGCTGGTCTCCATTCTTGGCGATTGCGGTGGGCACGATGACGGGGCCCTCGGGGTCGTCGACGATGCGCACCGTCGCTCCGAAGTGGGCAGCAATGCTCTGCACGGTGAGCACCTCCGTGGGCGGACCGGTCTCGGCCACCCTCCCGTGAGCAAGTATGGCGATGCGGTCGCCGTAGCGGGCCGCGAGGGTGAGGTCGTGCAGCGTCGCGATCACGGTCAGCCTCCGTTCGCGGCGCAGCGCCTCCACCAACTCGAGCACATCCTGCTGATGGCCGAGGTCGAGGGCGGTGGTGGGCTCGTCGAGCAGCAGCACATCGGCCTGCTGGGCCAGGGCTCGGGCCAGGACGGCCCGCTGGCGCTCGCCGCCCGACAGCGACTGCACCGTTCGCTCCCAGAAGCCGCCCAGGTCGAGTCGCTCGAGGATCTCGACCGCGATCCTGCGGTCGTTGGCGGTCTCGGCCGCGAACACACCCCGATGGGGGGTGCGGCCGAGCAGCACGTAGTCGGCCACCAGCATCCCGGGAGGGATCACCGGCGTCTGCGGGACGTAGGCCAGCTTGCGGGCCCGGGCCGCCCGGCGATGCTTGTCCGTACGGCCTCTGAGCCCGTCGATCTCGATCTCGCCGTCGAAGGGCACCAGGCCGAGCAGCGCCCGAAGGAGCGTGGTCTTGCCCGCGCCGTTCGGTCCGATGACGTTCACCCACTCCCCCGCCGCCGCGGCCAGGTCGACGCCGCGCAGCACATGGGTGCCGTCGAGGGTGACGTCCAGCGCCCGCACCCTCACCGCCGCGGTCACCAGATCTCCCGGCGGCTGGTCCTCAGCACCAGCACGAAGAACGGTGCGCCCAGGAACGCGGTCACCACGCCGATGGGCAGCTCCGCCGGCGCCAGCGCGGTGCGGGCGGCCAGATCTGCCAGCACCATGAAGGCACCGCCGAACAGCACCGACAGCGGCAGCACCGCCCGGTTGCTGGAGCCGAACGCGAGCCTCACCGTGTGGGGCACGATGATCCCGACGAAGCCGATGAGCCCGCTCACCGACACGGCCGCGGCCGCGCCCAGCGAGGCGGCCAGCACCACGATCATCCGCACCCGCCGCGGCTCCAGCCCGAGCGCGGCGGCCTCCTCGTCGCCCACCGCGAGCACGTCGAGGGCACGGCGATAGCGCAGCACCACCGCCGCGGTCACCACGAAGTAGGGCAGCATCAGCGCCGGCTCCGACCATCCCGAGGTGGCGATGCGGCCCAGGATCCAGGCGAAGATCTGGCGGAAGGCGTCGCTGTTGGCCTGCAGCACGTACGTCTGGCAGGCGGTCAGGAAGCTGGCCACCGCGATGCCGGCCAGGATCAGCGAGGCGGTGGAGCGGCCCCCGAGATGGCCGGCGGCGTACGACACCGCCACCGAGACGAGCGCTCCCGCGAAGGCGGCCAGCGGCACCGGGTCGAACGGGCCGGCGCCGTCGCCGAGGTTGCCGGTGATGGCGATGGTGGCCCCGAGCCCTGCGCCGGCCGCGATGCCCAGCAGGTAGGGGTCGGCCAAAGGATTGCGGAACGCGCCCTGGTAGGCGGCACCGCTCATGGACAGGGTGGCCCCCACCAGCAGCCCCAGCACCACCCGGGGCAGCCGGATCTGCTCCACGATGGCCGCATGGGCGTCGCTCAGCCCGGAGTCGAGCGATACCCCGGGAAGCCCGTCGAGCAGCTGGGCCGCCACCCGGTGGGCCGCTAGGTCGACCGGACCGATGGTCAACCCGGCAGTTACCGCCACCACGACCGCGGCCAGGCCCGCGACCAGCGACGCCGGCCGCAACCCCGCAGCCCGCAGGGCCGTCTCGACGCCGCCGGGAGCCTCGCGCTCGGTCACGACCCGGCCCGCTCGGCCTCTCAGCTTCCGGCGCCGACGGACACCAGCACGCCGGAGATGGCCGCGATGAAATCCACGAGGCGGGGACCCCAGCGCGACGCGATGTCGTCGTCGAGCTCCACGATCCGGCCGGCCTGCACTGCGGTGAGCTGGTCCCATCCGGGCCTCGCGGCGACAGTCTGCGCGTCCTGGCCGCAGCACAGGGTGTCGGCCAGGAGGACGATGTCGGGATCGGCGTCCACCAGGTACTCGTCGCTGAGCTGCGGGTAACCCCAGGCGCTGCCGTCGGCGTCGGCGGGATCGGCCACGTTGGTGAGGCCGAACATGCTGTAGACCTGACCGATGAAGGTGCCGCTGGTGACGGTGTAGAGCGTGTTGTCGAGCTCGTGGTAGTAGCTGAGCCCCGTTGCGTCGGGAGCGGCCGCGATCAGCTGGTCGATCCGGGCCTGCATGTCCGCCACGAGCGCGGCGGCCTCAGCATCCTGGCCGGTGACCGCGCCGAGTCGCTCGATCTGGACGTATACGTCGTCGAACGCGACGGGGGCGTCGTGGGCCCACACCTCGATGCCGAGCGCCTCGAGGCTGGAACCGACCTCGCCGCTGGTATGCATCAACACCAGGTCGGGGTCGTATGAGGCGATGGCCTCGATGTTGGGGTTCCAGCCGTCGAGGCCGGTCACCGGGGCCTCCGCGGGGTAGTACGAGAGCTGGTCCACGGCCACGACCCGGTCGCCCGCGCCGATGGCGAACACCATCTCGGTCGCGGTCGGGGAGATCGACACGATCCGTTGTCCTGTGTACTGCCGGTCGTCGGGGGTGCCGCTGCACGCGGCCGCCAACAGGGTCAGGGCGAGCAGGGTCAGCAGGAGCCTGGCCCGCAGGGGGGCTCGCCGGGTTGCGGTGGTGGTCATCTGGTTCTCCCTTCTTGCTCGAGTTCGGGGCCGAGCAGCGGGAGTGCCACCGCACGAGCCTCCCCTTACCTCGAGGGGTCGGATCGTCATGCCGGCAGCCAGGCGATCGGACTTGTCTCGCCGGCCGGAGCCGCCGAGCATCACCGCTGCGGGACAGTGCCGGGTTCTCACCGGCTTCGCTGCCTGTCGGCGCCCCGGAGCCTAGCGAATCGCGTCCTGCGCCCGAGAACCCAAGCCGGTGGGCGGTCTAGGCGTCAGCGGCAAACGGGTTCGTAGCGCAGGCCCTGGTCGGCCAGCCGCTCCAGAGCCATCTCCAGTCCCTGGACCGTGTTGGAGCGATCGCCGCCGCCGTCGTGCAGCAGGATGACTGCTCCGGACGGGGCCCACTGCACGAGGTAGTCGGCGATCTCCGTCGCCGGCGGGCGGAGCCAGTCCTCCGGGCTGCCGTCCCAGGTCAGGATCGACAGTCCGTGGGCGGCGGCCCACTCCCTGGTGTTGGCGCCGACCGACCCGTACGGAGGCCGCAGACACGGCGTGGCGAGATCCCCCAGGATCGCTTCGGTTCGACCGACCGTCTCGTCGAACGCCGACCGGGACAACGTCGCGAGATCCTCGTGGCGCCAGGTGTGGTTGGCGAGCGTGTGACCCTCCGCCGCGATGCGCTGGATGAGATCGGGGTAGGCCCGCGCCAGCCGGCCCACCACGAAGAACGTGGCTCTGGCGCCGTGGCGGGCCAGTATGTCGAGGATCTGCGGCGTGTACTCCGCGTGCGGGCCGTCGTCGAAGGTCAGGTACACGACAGCCCCCTCGTCGTCGGGCGTGACCGGCCTCGGCGGGCGCACTCTCGCCACAGTCGTGGTCGGCGGCGGGCTGGCCTCGACCACCGGAAGCACCTCGATGGTCAGCCCGTAATCGACCTGTCCCGCATGCGAGGAGACCACGGTCGCCTGCCACGGACCGCTCGTGGGCAACTCCGCCGTCACCAGCTGTGACCGCTGCGAGGCTGAGGTCACCGCGACATCGTCGAGACGGACATCGAGCCACACGCCCAGCGGCGCGTCGAGCCTGGCGGTGAACGGCTGACCCTCTGATGCCCGCACCGTGTAGGTCTGCCGTTCCCGGAAGTCGATCGACCCGTTCTCGGTGCTGCTCACCTCCCCCGGATCGAACCTGACGTCGATCGCGGGACGCTCGGGGCCGGGCAGGGGCATGTCTTCGATGGGCCCGGTGCCGACGACCGCGACGACCGGCGTCTCATCCGACACGTCGATCTCCAGCACCGTGTGTCTGGAGATGACCGTGAAGGGCTCGTCCGGGCCCCGATCGAACAGCGACACTCCGATCAACCTGTCCTGCACCCAGATGTCGTCCATGCCTATGCGGTCGCCGACCAGGATCGGCGACCGAGCCACCGCCGTGCCCGCTTCGTCGATAACCGGGACCACGTAGTGGAAGGTCCCCGTCCCCGCCGAGCGCTCGACGATGTGGGCGGCCACATCCTCGTCGCCGTCGCCGTCGAGGTCCCCCCGAGCCACCCGGTCCTGCAGAGTGAAGATGCTGGTCGACAGACCGCCGTAGGTCACGGTGACCCGGCCTCCCTCGAGCCGCAAAGAATCGCCGTCCATCTCGATGGTGAGACGCTCGAGGCCGTCCCGATCGATGGGCTCGGCGGGTGCTTCGTCCGGAAGGCTCTCGCTAGGCGCGGCTGTCGTTGCGGGCGGCTCCTGCGGCACGGTTGAAGTCGTCGCCGCAGTCGTCGTCGAAGTAGTGGACAACGCGGAGGTCGTGGTGGAACGGTCCGGCGTGGGAGCAGTCGTCTCCGGCGTCGGTGCGGCTGCATCCGCCAGCGGTGGGTCGGACGGGGGTGAGCCCGCACCGCTGCATCCGGCTGCCAGCATGGCCAGCCCAGCAAGGATGGCGCGCCTGCCCGCTCGGCCTCTCGGCCTCATCGCGGGCACTTTATTGCGGCGCGATCGGCGAGGTCCGAGGATGTCGCGCCGCGCACTCATCAGGCCGGATCGGGTGCGGTGCGCTGCAGGACCCGCAACGAGCCGGCTACGGCCTGCTCCTTGAAGCATCCGCCCGCCAGCGCACGGCACCAGATCTCGTAGGGCGGGCGTCCACCGTCGGCAGGATCCTCGAACACATCGTGGATGGCCAGAAGACCGCCCGGCGCCACATGGGGCGACCAGCCCTCATAGTCCCGGTGAGCAGGCCCGGCACCGTGACCGCCGTCTATGAACACCAACGCCAGCGGCGTAGCCCACAGCGACGCCACTTTGGGCGAGTCGCCGACCACGGCCACAACCGTGTCCTCGAGGCCGGCGTCACCGATGGTGCGCCGGAAGAACGGCAGCGTGTCGATCACACCCGACTGGGCGTCCACCACCTCCGGGTCGTGGTGCTCCCAGCCGGGCTGGTTCTCCTCGGAGCCGCGGTGGTGGTCGACGCAGAACAGGACCCTCCCCGTTCGCTGCGCGGCCGCGCCCAGGTACACCGCCGACTTGCCGCAGTAGCTGCCCACCTCCAGCAGCGGCCCGTCCACTTCGACTGAGGCCGCGGCCTCGTACAGCGCCAGGCCCTCGTCCGGGGGCATGAAGCCCCGGGCCGCCTCAGCAGCGCGGCGCAGCCGGTCCTCCATCACCGCTCGATCCGCGTGCCACACAGCAGGCCCAGCGCCGTCCCCCGGCTCATCCCTTCGTGGCTTGCCGCCACATGACTCGATCGAGGAAGACGTACTTGGCCACCCACACCACCCCGTAGGCGCAGAGGTTCCCGAGCACCACGAAGACGGTCTCGGAGGTGAACTCCTCCACCGCCCGCACGGCAAGCGACGACAGTGCCAGTCCTATCAGCGCCATGATCCAGAACGTGAGCACTTCGCCTCCCAGCCGGTGGGGCCCGCTGCGCCGCCAAACCCAGGCCCGGCTGAGCAGGTAGGCGGGCACGGTGCTGACCATCCAGGCCGCGAGGTTGGCGCCGACCGCCGGCCAGCCCAGCACCCCGTGACAGATCGACAGCACGCTGACGCCGACGGTCACGTTCACCACCGACACGCCGCAGTAGCGCAGCGCCTTGAGCCCGTGATCGGCCCTCAGCCGCTGCAGGGTGGAGATCGGCGAAGCGCTCACTGGATCGCAGACTATTGCAGTCGGCCGCCGCCGGGGCGCCCGCCGGCTGCCTTCGCGGGGCATGATGGGCCGATGCAGACCGCGCTCGACAACGTGGTGGCCCTGCTCGACCTGGAGGCCATCGAGGTCAACATCTTCCGGGGCCGCTCGCCCGACGACGACCGGCAGCGGATCTTCGGCGGGCAGGTGGCCGGGCAGGCGCTGGTGGCCGCGGCCCGCACCGTGGAGCGGGGCTCGGTGCACTCGCTGCACGCCTACTTCCTGCGGGCCGGCGACCCGAAGGCGCCGGTGCTGTACGACGTGGACCGCATCCGGGACGGCCGGTCGTTCACCACCCGGCGTGTGGTGGCCATCCAGCACGGCAGGGCCATCTTCCAGCTCGCCGCGTCGTTCCATGGGGCCGAGGACGGCTACGAGCACCTGGAGCCGATGCCGGAGGTGCCCGACCCCGAGACGCTGCCGTCCCGCACCGAGCGCATCAGGGCCGCCAACCCCGACCGGGTCCAGCCCGACCGCATGATGGCGCTCGACGTCAGGTATGTGACCACCAGCCCGCTCGATCGCAGCGGCCCGCTGCCCCCCACCCAGAGAGTGTGGATGCGAGCCAACGGCACCCTCGGCGACGACCCGGTGCTGCACACCTGCCTGCTCACCTACGCCAGCGACCTGACCCTTCTCGACACCGCGCTGGCCCCCCACGGAACCAGCGCCGCCCATCCGGGCATCATGATGGCCAGCCTCGACCACGCCATGTGGTTCCACGGTCCGTTCCGGGCCGACGAGTGGCTGCTGTACGACCAGCACACTCCGGCGGCGAGCGGCGGGAGGGGCCTGGCCACCGGCCGGGTGTTCACCCGCGACGGCCGCCTGGTGGCGTCGGTGGTGCAGGAGGGCCTGATCCGCCCGATCGGCTGAAGGCGACAGGACATGAGACGCATGCCCCCCGATCGGCTCTGTCGCCGGTGGCTGGGCCCAGCGATGGTGGCAGTCATCGCAGCCGCGGGCGCGTGCGCCGCCGACGACGAGTTGCTGGTCCCGAGACCCACCGTGCCGTCGGTGACGGCGGCCCCGACCGCAGCCCCGAGTCCGCCTGCAGACGACACCGGGACAGCGGATCCGCAGCAGTCGGACCTCGACGACGAGCCCCGGACCGGTTCGGCGGAGTCGACAGCGGGCGAGGCCGCGCCTGGGTCTCCCGCCCCCGATTCGCCCGCCCCCGATGGGCGCGAGCCAGCGGCGCCCGCAGCGCCCGGCCCGGTACCGGAGTCGTCGGATCCGGGGCAGGAGCAGGCCGTCCGCCGGCCCGACGGCAACATGTTCGCGGCCGACGTTCACGCCCGAGTGGTCCTCGACCTCGACGAGCCCATCGACATGGCGGCAGCCACCGGCGACGACTTCCTCTGGGTGGCGGAACGGGCCGGCCTCGTCCTGCGGGTCGACATGGAGCGGGGCCAGGTGGCGGAGACCATCCTGGACATCACCGCCGAGACCGTGGCCGCCGGCGAGCAGGGCCTGCTCGGCATCGCGGTCACCGACCGCTGGCTGTTCGCGAACTTCACCGACCTTGAGGGCCACACACGCGTCGACGCCTTCGAGCGGGAGGGAACCGGCCTCAGCGGCCGGCGGCGGACGATCCTGACCCAGTCGCAGCCGTTCAGGAACCACAACGGCGGGGACCTGGCCATCGGCCCCGACGGGCTGCTGTACGTCGGCTTCGGAGACGGCGGCTCCGGGGGCGACCCGCTCGACGCCGGCCAGGATCCCACCACCTGGCTCGGGGCGGTCCTGCGGATACAGCCGACGCCTGGCGGGGTCGAGCCGTACGGCGTGCCGCCGGACAACCCCTTCGTCGCCGGCGAGGGGCAGACCGTCGGGGGACGGCCCGAGATCTTCCTGATCGGGGTGCGAAACCCGTGGCGCTTCTCGTTCGACCGGGCCACCGGCGACCTGTGGATCGCCGACGTGGGACAGGACAGCTACGAGGAGGTGACGGTGCTGCTGGCCGCCAACGGCGGCGGCCTCGGAGCCAATCTCGGCTGGCGCCTGCGCGAGGGCCTGCACTCCTACGCGGGCGAGGAGCCGCCCGGCCACGCCGACCCGGTGTGGGAGTACGGCCAGGACGACGGCTGCAGCGTCACCGGCGGGTTCGTTTACCGGGGGTCGGCCATCGAGGACCTCTACGGCGCCTACGTGTTCGGCGACTACTGCACGTCGCGCCTGTGGGCGGTGCAGATCTCCACCGGCGAGGTCGAGTTCCGCGACTTGGGGGTGGAGGTGCCCGGAGGCTCGCTGGCGTCGTTCGGCGAGGACGCCCGCGGCGAGCTGTACACGCTGTCGCTCAACGGCCCCGTCGCCCGGATCGTTCCCGGGTGAGGCCCACCCCGAGACCGATGCATCGCCCGGATCGCCCCCCAGACCGGCCGCAGCGCTCCAGGGCGGAGCACGGCACCGGGCGCCGCGGTCCAGTGCGTCGGATGGCCGGCCGGGCTCGTCTACCCTCGGCGCGGTGAGATCCGCTGGCGACACGCCCGACACTGCGGGCGACGGGATCGAGGTGACCGAGTGCCGGGCGGTCACCGACGATCTAGTGAAGGCCATGCAGCGGCTGATCCCCCAACTCTCGTCCTCAAATCCGCCGCCATCCCGGTCCGAACTCGAAGAGATCGTGGCGTCGCCGGCCACCACGCTGTTCGTGGCCCGCGAGGACGGTCGCGTCGTCGGCGCGCTCACCCTGGTCGCCTTTCGCATACCCACCGGCCTGCGCACCCGCATCGAGGACGTGGTCGTCGACGAGACGCGGCGGGGACGGCGGCTCGGCGAGCGGCTCAGCGCCGCGGCCATCGAGAAGGCCCGCCGTCTGGGCGCCCGCAGCACCGACTTGTCGTCCCGCCCCGCCCGGAAGGCCGCCAACCGCCTGTACGACCGGATGGGCTTCGAGCGGCGGGAGTCGAACGTGTACCGATACACGCTGTGACCGCTACATCCCGCCAACCCCGGCCCGACCAACGGGCGCCGAGCCTGTGCCGCTACACGCTGTGACGGCTGCATGCCCCCGACCCCGCCCCGTCCAGCGGGCGCCGAACGTGCGGCACCAGACGCTGTGAGCAGTCCGAAGTGACCGCCGGCGATCCTGAGACGGTGCTATGGGCGCCTCCCGCTGACCGAGCCGCGGGGTCGAACCTGGCCCGCTTCCGCGGCTGGCTGCGCGACAGCCGCGGCGTCGACGCACCGGACTTCGAGAGCCTGCACCGCTGGTCGGTGCAGCACAGCGGCGAGTTCTGGGCGTCGGTATGGGACTGGTGCGGCGTCCGCGGCGACCGGGGCGAGCGCCTGGTCGAGATCCCCGGCGAGGACGCATGCGCCGACGCGGGCGAACGGCTGCGGCGCACCCGGTTCATGCCCGACGCCCGCCTGAACGTGGCCGAGAACCTGCTCGGACCGGTGTCCGACGACGTCGCTGTGATCTTCCGCGGCGAGGACGGCGAGGCCGCCGAAGTCACCCGGGCCGAACTGCACGACATGACCGGCCGGGTGCAGCAGCTGCTGATCGATGCCGGCGTCGGGCCCGGTGACCGGGTGGCGGCCTGGCTGCCCAACCGCCCCGAGACCTACGCCGTCATGCTGGCCGCAGCCGGCCTCGGCGCGGTGTTCAGCTCCACGTCGCCGGATTTCGGCACCGCCGGGGTGCTGGACCGCTTCAGCCAGATATCCCCGACCGTGCTGTTCGCCTGCGCCGACTACCCCTACGGCGGCCGCCGCCACGACTGCACCGAGCGGCTGCGCGACATATCCGCCAACCTTCCGTCGCTCAACCGCACCGTGCTGGTGGAGCCGGGCTGGCTCGACGGCTACGGCGCCGGGTTCGGGGCGGGTCCCACCCCGGCCGTGTTCCGCGAGCTGCCCTTCGACCACCCCTGGTACGTGCTGTACTCCTCGGGCACCACCGGCCCGCCCAAGTGCATCGTGCACCGGGCGGGCGGCCTGCTGGTGAAGCACCTGTGCGAGCACCGGCTCCATTGCGACGTGCAGCCCGGCGACCGGGTGTTCTACTTCACCACCACCGGCTGGATGATGTGGAACTGGCTGGTCTCGACGCTCGCCTGCGGCGCGGCGGCGGTTCTGTACGACGGCTCGCCCGCCCACCCCGGCGCCGACCGGCTCTTCGACCTGGTCGACGAGACCCGGATCACGCTGTTCGGCACCTCCGCCAAGTTCATCGACGCCTGCAGCAACGCCGGCATCCGACCTGCGGCCACCCACGACCTGTCGTCGCTGCGCACCATCACCTCCACCGGCTCGACCCTGGTGGCGGAGGGGTTCGACTGGGTGTACGCCAACGTGAAGACCGACGTGCACCTGGCGTCGATCTCGGGAGGAACCGACCTGTGCGGCTGCCTGGTGGCCGGCGACCCGACCGCGCCGGTGCACCGGGGCGAGATCCAGCGTCCCGGACTGGGCATGGACATCGACGTGGTGGACTCGTCCGGCCGTTCCCTCGCCGCCGGTGCCGAGGGCGAGCTGGTGTGCCGCAGCCCGTTCCCGTCCACGCCGCTGCGCTTCTGGGACGACCCCGGCGACGCCCGCTACTCCGCCGCCTACTTCGAGCGCATCGCCGGCGTCTGGCACCACGGCGACTTCGCGTCGCGGAC
>JAPOQG010000260.1 GCA_026710865.1 Acidimicrobiaceae bacterium | reverse complement strand
CCTAGGGGTTGGCCGACATGGGTTGGGCGAGCGAGTCGGAAGTCGCGCACTTGCGTCGCTTGTCACGGTGTCAAGGGGTTCGGACACCGGTGGGTGTTGCGCGCGGGCAGGCCAGGTCCTCCGAGTGGTCCCTCGCCGACGCCGGGCCCGCAACGCCTCTTGCCTTGGCGGTGCTCTTGGCTTCAGCGTCGACCAAATGGGTAAGATCCTGATGTGGTGACGCTGAGGTCCGATGGCCGGGTGACGATTCCGAAGAACCTCAGACGCCAGGCGCGCCTCAGTGAGGGCGACGAGTTGGATGTGGAGATGACCAGCGACGGCATCCTTCTTCGTCCGTGTGCCCAGCGGGACCAGGATCAGTGGTGGTACTGGACCGACGAGTGGCAGGCTGGCGAGCAGCAGATCGTAGAGGACCGAGCCGCGGGCAGGCGCGGCCCGGTGTTCGCCTGTGGGGATGAGTTCGTGGCTGCGTTGCGCGAGACGGCTGCCTCCGACGGGGCCGGCGACAGCAGTTCGCGCTGATTCCCGCTCGCACTGTCGTCGGTCACCGTCGTGCCCACCTACGAATGGGAGCGCGTGTTCGGAAGGGAGTTCGCTGCGCTCGACCGCGACTCACAGGAAGCGTTCCTTGCTGCTGTCTCTCAGTTCGTCGAGGATCTGCGGCACGGCCGGCCGGCGCGACGCAGCCTGCGAGTGAAGCCCGTCCGGGGACACGATGGGGTGTTCGAGATGACGTGGGCCGGGAACGGCCGAGCAACGTTCGCCTACGGCGAGGAGCAGAGCCCTGGACAGGCGCACATCATCTGGCGGCGCATCGGCAGCCACGACATCTTCCGGCGGCCGTAGCTGGGATTTCGTGCGGAAGGTCGCCGGGCCCGAGAGCGCCTTCTCGCCGCTGCCAATTCAGAGCCGAGTCTTCTAACGAAACTTCTAACGGACGATCCGTTATCGGGGGTTATCGGCAGGTACGGCTTGTTACGCCGATAATGTAAAACCCCACGTCAGATGGGTATTTTGGTACTCGTTGGTACTGGCTGGAACGCCCTTGACGGAACTGGGGGCACTATCAAGCATCATGCCGGGAAACCGAAGGTCGGGGATCCGACTCTCTCCGACCTGACAGGCAGAGTCTAGGTCATGTCGGGTTCTCGCGGACCATCTGGAGAACCAGGTGGCGGTCCTGGCGGTGGTGGGCGAACGACCTGATGGTCGGGTGGGTTGGGTCCAGTGGGCGATGCGGCGTCGGTGCCTGCGCGACAGGGTCGCTGGCGTGAACGAGCCAGCCAGTTCGCTGCGCTCGGGGCATGACCGCCGCGATTGCATCCAGCCAGGCTTGGGAAGTCATGCCCCCGATGGCGCCAGCGCGCGTCACATGGAGTGTCGCGGCGACCAGAATGCCAAGCCGATTGACGTCGTACGGTATGCGCCGTGTCTGGGTGGGAGATTGTGCTAGGGGCAGCCGCCCTGGCGCTCGGGGGAGCGCTGCACGGCTCGATGGGCTTCGGCATTGGGCTGGTGGCCGGTCCGCTGCTGGTGCTGATTGACCCCGAGTTGATCCCGGGCCCGATGCTGTGCTCCGCGGTGCTTCTGACTGCCATGATTACTGTGCGAGACCGGGCCACAGCAGATGAGCGCGGCGTCAAGTGGCTGATCGTGGGCAGGGTGCCAGGGATGGTGCTCGGAGCCCT
>JAPOQG010000036.1 GCA_026710865.1 Acidimicrobiaceae bacterium | reverse complement strand
CGGCCAGCGCCTCGACCACCGCGGCGGTGTTGGCCACATGGCGCTGCATCCGCAGCGGCAGCGTCTCGATCCCCTGGAGGATCTGGAAGGCGTTGGCCGGGCTCATGCAGGCGCCGAAGTCGCGCAGCCCCTCGACCCGGGCCCGGCTGATGAAGGCGCTGGGGCCGAACTCGTCGCTGAAGCTGATGCCGTGATAGCCGGCGTAGGGCTCGGTGATCGTGCCGAACAGGCCCGAGGCGTCCCAGTCGAAGTGCCCGCCGTCGACGAGCACGCCTCCGAGGGCCACGCCGTGCCCGCCCAGGAACTTGGTGGCCGAGTGCATCACGATGTCGGCGCCGTGCTCGAGGGCCCGGATCAGGTACGGCGTCGAGAAGGTGGCGTCGACCATCAGCGGGAGCCGGTGCTCGTGGGCCACTCCGGCCACGGCCGGAATGTCCAGCACCTCGATTCCGGGATTGCCGAGCGTCTCCGCGAAGACGAGACGGGTGTCCTCGCCGATGGCGGCCGCGAACTCGTCGGGGCGGCGGGGATCGACGAAGGTGGTGCTGATGCCGAAGCGCCGGAGGGTGAGGTTGAGCATGTTGTGGGTGCCGCCGTAGATGTTGCGGCTGGCCACGATGTGGGAGCCCGAGTCCATCAGCGTGGCCACGGCCAGGAAGAACGCGGCCTGGCCGCTGGCGGTGGCCACGGCGCCCACACCGCCCTCCAGGGCCGCGACCCTCTCCTCCAGGACGGCCACGGTGGGGTTGGAGATCCGCGAGTAGATGTGGCCCGGTATCTCGAGGTTGAACAGCCCGGCCGCGTGGTCGGTGTCCTCGAAGGAGTACGACGTGGTGAAGTAGATGGGCACGGCCCGGGCCCCGGTGGCGGGGTCGCTCTGCTGGCCGGCGTGCAGGCTCAGCGTGTCGAATCGCAGGAAGTCGGGCTCAACCATGGCGGCGCGGCTCAGCTGGGCGCGAGGCTGCGGGCGGGCATTGAGGGCAGGGTGTCGTCGTAGAGCCACGACTCTACAAGGGTCCGGGCCGGCGCTCCCCCCGTCGTCTCGACGAGTTTGAGGAAGTCCTCGGTCGTCACGCTCTTGTTCTTGCCGGAGCTGTACCAACCCTTGAGCATCGCGAAGAAGGAGGGGTCGTCGTTGAGATGGTCCCGCAGCGCAACCAGCGTCAGCGCGCCCCGCCGGTAGACGGGCCAGTCCAGCATGTTCGCGGCCGACGGAGCGCCCGGGGGGTAGTCGCCGCTGCTGTCGGCCCCGCGGTAGAACGCGGCCACCTTGGTGTTGTAGTCGCTGAGTCCCACGCTGGCGTCCTTTCCCGGCGCCCTCTCCAACCACAGCAACTCGACGAGGGTCGCGAAGCCCTCGTTGAGCCAGACGTCGCTCCAGTCGGCCACCGAGACGGCGTTCCCGAACCACTGGTGGGCCAGTTCGTGGATGATCACGTCCGGATCGAACACGGGGTGGTCGTAGGTTGGCAGCGTCTGGTGCTCCAGTGCCGTGCTCGCGCCGATGTCGAGAACCAGGGCCCCGGCCGTGCGGAACGGATAGGCGCCGAACAGATCCGACATGAACTTGATGTAGTCCGCCTGCCTGGAGCCCGGCGCCAGGGTTCCCGTCCAGAACCGGTTCGGATCCTGGGGATCCACTGTGGGCAGGCCGGCGGGGTACCAGGTGGTGATGTCGAGACCCAGACCGTGAGGGTCGGGCTCCGCCCGCGAGTCGAGCCTGCCGACGGCCAGCGGTATGAGGTAGGGCGCTACCGGCTCGCGAAGCGACCAGCTGAACGTGGTGGAGAGCCCGTCGGGGCTCTGCCGCTTCGTCAGGGGGCCGCCGGACACCGCCGTCCACCCGGCGGGAACCGTCACCGCGACCGTCACCGCCGCCTTGTCGCGGGGGTGGTCGTTGAAGGGCGCCAGAGCGGCTGAGCCGTCGGGCTCGTTCAGCATGTAGAAGACGCTGCCGTCGGGTGACCAGGTGCCGCCCGCTCCGCCGACATCCCTGCGGGAGAGGATCGAGTCGCGCGCGCCGATGACTCCCTCGTAGGACACCACCACAGTCATGGTGTCGCCGTCCGCCGGCGCGGTCTGCGGCTCGATCACCAACTCCTCGCCGGCCTGCACGTAGTCGGCCGCCGGCTCGCCGTTCACGGTGACCGCGGTGGCGCTCATGCCGAAGAAGTCGAGACTGAAGACCTCGAGGTCCTCGGTGGCTTCTGCGGTGATGGTCGACGTCGCCGAGACATGGCGCGACCGCGGGTCGAAGTCCATCTCGATCGCGTAGCTGGCCACGTCGTAGCCGCCGTTGCCCAGGCGCGGCAACAGCGAGTCGCCGAGGCCCTCCCTGCCCGTCGCCACGAGGCGGGCCCACAACGTGGACTGGTCCTGGGTAGACACCGGCTGCGCGCCGGCGCGGGCGAGGGTCATGAGAGACACCGGCTGCGCGCCGGCACGGCCGTGCGCCACAAGGGATGCCGGCTGCGAACCGGCAGACCCCTCCGGCGAGCGGCAGCATCGGCCCTGCGACCACGCAACAGCCACAGACCCGACAGAGTTGCCGGCCCGGAGCGACCCCGGCCCGGGGCCGGCGACAGCCACAGACCCCACAGAGTTGCCGGCGGGTGGCGCCTGAGCCGGCGCGCGACTCGCAGGACCGCCGTCCGGCACGAGCCGGCGGGCGCGGTCGAGGAAGCTGGCCATCTGGGCCCGGGTGGTGGACCTGTGCGGGCAGAAGCGCAGAGGATCGCGGTGGCAGCCGGTCGTGATGCCCGCAGCGTAGAGGGTGTCGATGTCGGCCTCGTGGGTGTTGCCGCCAGTGTCGGCGAAGCCCGCCGGATCAGCCGGCACGAGCCCGAATGCCCGGCTGAGGAATGCGGCCATCTGGGCCCGCCTGACCGGTTCGTCCGGGCAGTACCGCGCCGGGGCCTCGGCGCAGCCGCGGGTGACGCCCAATTCCGCCAGACGTTCCACATGGGCGGCCCACCAGTCCCGAGGGTCGACGTCGGCGAATCTGCTCTCGGAGACCGGATCGGGGTCTGCGCCGTCGAGGACCCGCACCAGCCAGACGGCCACCACCCGGCGCAGCACGGGCTCGCCCGGACAGAAGGCCCGTGGCCCGCACTCGGTGCGCTCCAGCACGCCGGCGGCGGCGAGCGCCTCCACCGCGGGACCATGCACGCTCGTGGGCGACACATCGCCAAAGCCGCTCTCCGAAACCTCAGGAGGCGGAGGAGGCGGAGGAGGCGGAGGAGGCGGAGGCGGAGGCGGAGGCGGAGGAGGCGGCGGAGGCGGAGGCGGAGGCGCCGTTGGCGTAGCTGTGGCTTGCGGCGACCAGGGGCCGCAGCCCTCGCCGTCGACGCCGCTGAAGGCGCGAACCTGTACTCGGTAGTCGACACCATTGACCAGGCCGCCGATCACGGTCGAGGTCGCGGTGCCGCGGTGGGCCTCGATCCAGTCCACGCCATCCCGGGAGTACCGCACACCGTAACTCGTGACCGCAACGCCGTTGTCAAGTGGAGCCGCCCACGAGACCGTCAGGCGATTGTTGCCCGGCGTGATCGTCGGCCTGGCCGGCGCGTCCGGAGCAACCGATGCGTCCCCGGTCGTGGAGGTCGCGGCCGCGGTGAAGGCTCCCTCGCCGACGATGTTGCGGGCTCGGACCCTCACGTCGTAGCTCACACAGTTCTTCAGATGAGTCAGGGTGGCCGAGGACCTGGCAACGCCGTTCGGCGCACCGATCAGCCGCCGCTGCCATGGTTCGCCGGGGAGGCGGAACTCCACTGTGTAGCCCAAGATGGCGGCCTGGCCGCCGGTGGCCGGAGCGGTCCATGACACGGCCAGTTCCTGGTTGCCGCCGACGGCGGTCAGCGCGCCCGGCTCGCCGGGCACGGTCTCGGCCGGATCACGGGGCGTGCCCGAGGCGGTGGGCGAGGGGCGGCCGGTGCCCGCCGAGTTCGTCGCCGACACCTTCACGTAGTAGGTGCGCCCGTTGGTGAGGCCGGTGACGGTGGCCGAGGTGGAGGTGCCGCTGTGAGTCCAGTCCTGCCAACCGTCCGCAAGGCTGTAGTACTCCACCCGGTAGCCGCTGATCGATGTGGTGCCGGCGGCGGGCGCCTGCCAAGACACCGTCAACTGCCCGCTGCCGGCCGTGATCGCCGGTTGCGCCGGGCTGCCCGGCCGCCCGCCCTGCGCCTCGGCCGGGACGGGTCCAGCCAACAGCATCGACACGGCCAACAGCGCCGCAACGACAGAGCGCGCCAGCGTCGCGCGCCGCCTCGACCCCCGGCGCGGGATCCCGGATCGCATCGGGCGCGACAGTAGCCGGAGTCCGTCGGGAAACCGAACGAGACGGGACCCACGCGTCGAGGCCCTGGCCGTATCGGCAATTGGGGGGAACCGATCCCGGCAGGGCCTCGAGCGTGTCTGAGGGTGTCAGTCCCTCAGGAGGGATTCTTCGGCCGGTCCACGCGGGACCGGCGATGTGTCAGCGGCGGGCTCGATAGGGGCGACCGGCCGCGTCCCCGGTCACCCTCAGCAGGCCCTCGCCCACGCCGACGGCGTAGCCCGGGCCCAGTGCGTCTCGCCACACCGTCGAGGGTGCGGTCACTGTGTTGCAGAGGGGAATCGAACTCATTCTCGGACCTCCTCTTTCCTCTGTACTCCACCACTGCGGTGAGTGGTCCCATTCTTTCGCCCTGGGAGTCGAATCGCAATGAATCAGAGGTCAGAAGGGGTGTGATTTGTGTCACACCCTCCGTCTAGGTCGCAGCCTCCGGGGTCGCGGCCCCGGTGGAGTCGCCGGCCCGGTAGTAGTCCACGGGCTCGGGGGGCAGGGGGGTGTCGCCGCGGATCAGGTCGGCGGCCTTCTCGGCCAGCATCATCACCGGCGCGTAGATGTTGCCGTTGGTCACGTACGGCATCGACGAGGCGTCCACGACCCGCAGGCCCCGGGTGCCGTGCACCTCGAGCGTGTCGGGATGCAGGGCCGAGTCGTCCCCGAGGCCCATCCGGGCGGTGCAGGACGGGTGCAGGGCGGTCTCGGCGTCGCGGCGCACCCAGTCGAGGATGTCCTCGTCGGTGCTGACGTCGGGACCCGGCGATACCTCCCCGCCGTTGAACGGGTCCATGGCGGGCTGGGTGAGGATGCGGCGGGCGGGGGCCCCAGCCCCTACCCCCCCCCGGGGCGCCTCGCCGGGGGGCGGGGGGGTGAGAGGCGGGGCCCGCCGGTGCCCGCGGGCGGGCCCGGGCTGCCGGGCGCACGGCGGGCCGATGTACAGCAGCTCGCGGGGCAGCGTGCAGATCGCCTCGGCCGCCCCGCGGGACAAGCCGGCGCTGCGCTTCAACTACCTGTCCACCGACGAGGATCGCCGCGAGTGGGTAGAGGCTGT
>JAPOQG010000097.1 GCA_026710865.1 Acidimicrobiaceae bacterium | reverse complement strand
GCCACAACGCCGACAGACCGCCCAACTCGGCCGGGATCTCCCCCGCCAGCTCGTTGCCGCTCAAGTCCAGATACTCCAACGTCGACAGACCGCCCAGGCCCGCGGGGATCGTGCCCGTCAACGACATCTCGGACAGGTCCAACTCGGCCACCCGATCGCCGGCCAGCGTCACACCAGCCCAATCGGCGATCGCCGTCGTCGTCGCCCAGTCCAGCGAACCCGAACCCGCCAAGCCGCCCTCAGCAGCCAGCAACGCCTCGCAATCAGCCACCAGACCCTCCGACGAACCCGACGGCGTCGCCACACTCCCCGCACACGACGGCGGCGCAGCGGCGGTCACTGCGGCGGTGGTGACTGCTGATGCGGACTTGCCCGAAGCGTGGCCGTCGGTGTAGGCGGCGGTGGCCCGCAGCTGCTTGTCTCCGTCGGCGGCGTCGGGCGTGTAGGCGCTGGTGGCGCCGGTGCTGGTGACTGAGCCGGTTGCGGCCTCCCAGGTGGTCTGGTCGGCGGAGCGCTCCCAAGACCAGGTGAGGCCGCTGAGGTTGCCGTCGGGATCGGTGAGCGTGGCGGCCAGTGCGGTGCCCTCTTTGGGAGCGGTGGAGTCGAAGCTCACCGTGCCGGGCTCGTCGATGTTGGTCACTGTCACCGTGATGGTTTGGCTGGTGGTCTGCTGGCCGTTGGCGGCTTCCACGACGACGATGTACTGGTTGTTGATCGCGGCGTTCGCTGGGTCCGCGCTGAGCGCGTCGGTCGGGTTCTCGTAGTCGGGGGCGGTCTTGAAGGCCAGCACGCCCGATGTGTTGTCGAGGGTGAAGGCGGTCTGGTCGGCCCCGCCGGTGATGGAGTATGTGGTGGCGCCCGCGTCGATGTCGGCGTTGCCGGCCCGCAGCGTGATCACTGCGGTCGTGTTCTCGTGCACGCTGGGGGTCGCCGGGGAGCGGAACTCGAACGACGGGGTGGCCGTCGGGGTGGCGGCGACCAGGGTTGGCGGGCCGGGCCCCGCCGCGTTCACCGCCCGCAGGTAGAAGGTGTAGGAGGTGGCGTTGACCAGCCCTTCGACCGTGACGGTGGTGGTGCCGGGGCCGCTGTTGTGGACGTTCAGGTATTGGGGCACACCGGCAGATGCGGACCGCCGCAGCCCGCGTTCATACCTGGTGATGGTGCCGTCGCGGGGATTGTCCCAGCGCAGGGTCACCTTGGCGTCGCCGGGCAGGGCGTTTACGCCGGTGGGCGCGGCCGGGGGCGCCAGCACCGCGGCGCCCGTCACCGCGGCGGCGGTCTTGGAGGCCCCGAAGCTGTCGGTGTAGACCGCGGTGGCCCGCAGCCACTTGCCCACGTCGCCGGCCACAGGCGTGTAGCCGGCCGACGTGGCGCCGGAGATTTCGACGAAGGTGCGGCTCTCGACCGACGGCGCGTCAGCCGTCGCCGCCCACTGCCACGTCACGTCCTCGACCGGCACGTCGGGGTCGACCACGCGGGCGGTGATCTGCCGGCTCAGCAACGGCCGGGCCGTGAAGGAGACCGTGCCCGCCTCGTCCACGTCGGTCACCGTGATGGCGACCTCGATGGTGTCGTCGATGAGGGTGCTGGGCAGGCCGTCGGCGGTCTTGGAGTCGCTGACGCTCACCGTGACCGAGTACTCCGACTTGCCCTCGTGGTCCAGGGCCGACTTCGTGGTGATCTGCGCGGTGGCGGTGTTGAAGCTGAACGACCCGGCGTCGGGTCCGGTCATGGAATAGGTGAGCGTGTCGCCCGAGTCGTCGTCGGTGGCCGCCACCGGGGCGCCGACAGCGGTGCCCGGCGGGCTGTTCTCGTCGACGCTGCGGGCGGCGGTCTTGGGATCGAAGGCGGGCGGCTGGTTGGTGACCGACGCCGCCACGCTGCTGGCGGTGACCGCGCCGGCCGTCTTCTTGGCGCCGAGCCCGTCGGCGTAGGCGGCGGTGGCCCGCAGCCACTTGCCGCCGTCGTCGGCGGCGACGGGCGTGTAGGCGGTCGAGGTGGCGCCGGAGATGTCGGTGTAGCTGCCGTCCTTGGCGTCGGCGCGCGCCCACTGCCAGATCACGTCTTCGACGGGGGCGTCCTGATCCACGAGGCCGGCGGTCAGCTCCTCGCCGGCCACGGGCTCCACCGGGGTGATGGTCACCACCCCGGGGTCATCCACGTTGGTCACCGTCACGGTGATGGTCTGTTTGATTTGCTCGGTCTGCCAGATGGCCGTGACGACGAGGATGTACTCGTTGTTGCCCGCGGCGTTCGCCGGGCCCGGTGACTCGCTGAGCGCATCGGTCGGGTTCTCGTAGTCGGGCGCGGTCTTGAAGGCCAGCACGCCCGTGGTGTTGTCGATGACGAAGGAGTCCTTGTCGGCCCCGCCGGTGACGACGTAGCTGGCGTCGACGTCGGCATTGCCTGCGCGCACCGTCATCACCGCGGTCGTGTTCTCGGCCACGCTGCGCGTCGCCGGGGAGTAGAACACGATCGGCGAGCTCGCCTTCGGGGTGGCGGCGATCTGGGTCGCCGGGCCGGGCCCCGCCGCGTTCACCGCCCGCAGGTAGACGGTGTAGGACGTGCCGTTGTTCAGTGACCCGATACTGGCGGTGGTGGTGTCGGGCCCGCTGTTGTGGACGTTCAGATACACGCCGGGCTCGCCAGAACCCGAGGTCAGCCGCAGCCCGCGTTGGTACCGGCTGATGGTGGGGTCCTCGGGATTGTCCCAGACCAAGGTCACCTTGCGGTTGCCGATCAGGGCGACCACGCCGGCGGGCGCGGCCGGGGGCGCCAGCACCGCGTCGGCCGTCACCGCGGCGGCGGTCTTGGAGGCCCCGAAGCTGTCGGTGTAGACCGCCGTGGCCCGCAGCCACTTGCCCACGTCGCCGGCGACAGGCGTGTAGCCCGCCGACGTGGCGCCGGAGATGTCGTCGAAGGAGCGGTTCTCGACCGACGGCGCGTCCTCGGTCGCCGCCCACTGCCACGTCACACCGCTGACCGGCTCGTCGGGATCGACCACGCCGGCCGTGATCGCCTGGCCCAGGAACGGCCGGGCCGGGTCGAAGGCGACCGTGCCCGCCTCGTCCACGTCGGTCACCGTGATGGTGACCTCGATGGTGTCGTCGATGCCGGTGCTGGGCAGGCCGTCGGCGGTCTTGGAGTCGCTGACGTTCACCGCGACCGAGTACGCCGACTTGGACTCATGGTCCAGGGCCGACTTCGTGGTGATCTGGAGGGTGGCGGCGTTGAAGCTGAAGTGCTCGGCGTCGGGCCCGGTCATGGTGTAGGTGAGCGTGTCGCCCGAGTCGTCGTCCTGCGCGGCAGCCACCGGGAGGCCGACAGCGGTGCCCGGCGGGCTGTTCTCGTCGACGCTGCGGGCGGCGGTCTTGGGATCGAAGACGGGCGACTGGTTGGTGACCGACGCAGCCACGGTGCTGGCGGTGACCGCGCCGGCCGTCTTCTTGGCGCCCTGGCCGTCGGTGTAGGTGGCGGTGGCCCGCAGCCACTTGCCCGCGTCGGCGGCAACGGGCGTGTAGGCGGCCGACGTGGCGTCGGGGATGTCGGTGTACCTGCCGTCCTTGGCGTCGGCGCGCGCCCACTGCCAGGACCTGGGATAGGGGTTGTTGTCGCTGTCGGTGAGCCCGTCGGGGTCGCCGGTCAGCCTGGCGGTCAGTTGCTCGCCCGCCACGGGCTCCACCGGGGAGATGGCGACCGTGCCCGGCTCGTCGGCGTTGGTCACCGTCACGGTGATGGTCTGGAACACGTTGACCTGGAGATCGGCCCTCACGATCACGATGTACTCGTTGTTGCCCGCGGCGTTCGCCGGGTCCGCGCTGAGCGCGTCGGTCGGGTTCTCATAGTCGGGCGCGGTCTTGAAGGCCAGCACGCCCGTGGTGGAATTGATCGTGAACTTGCTTCCGTCGGCCCCGCCGCGGGTCCCGCTGAGGATCCGGTAGACGGCGTCCTGGTCGGCGTTCTTGGCCACCACCGTCATCACTGCGGTCTGGTTCTCGGCCACCGAGGGCGTCGCCGTGGAGAGGTACACCGGCGGCCCGTACACCGGCGTGACGCCCGATACTTCGGCTATCGCGCCCTCTCCGTTCCCGTTCACCGCCCGCACCTGGAAATCGTGGGCTTCGCTATTCAGGCCTTCCCAGGAGGTCTCGGTGGTGGACGGGCCGCTGCGATTGATGTCCAACCAGCTGGGCCAATTGGGCTGCCTCGACGCCCGCGCCCGCCTCTGGTACTTGGTGATCGTGGGGTCGCCGGGATTGTCCCAGACCAGGGTCACTTTGCCGTTGCCGCGCAGGGTGACCACGCCGCTGGGCGCGGCCGGGGGCGCCGCCTGCACCTTGTGGCCGGGCAGATCGGGCACCGCGGCGAAGGTCCGTATCGCATTGTTGCCGGCGGCGTCCACGATCCAGCCGCCGGACTCCAGATTGGCCGGAATGCTGACACCGTTGCTGTCGGAATCGCCGCTTTTCACCCCGTAGAGCAGCCTCAGTTCCGTCCCGGCGAGTCCCGTGCCTGGGTCGGTGTCGACGGTGTTGTTGTACCCCAGCTTCTTGTTCGACCCGCCCACGTTGAGAAACGCGACAGGGTATTTCCCGCCGCCGAACCAGACCTTCTCGGAGAAGATGACGCGGACATCGATGAGCTCGCCCACCACATAGGTACCGCCCGAGCGAGGGCGGCTCACGACCTTGACGCTCGCAACCGTCGGTACCACGCCGTCCACCTTGTAGGCGGTCTGCGCGGCCAGCGCGCTGTGGCGCCGGTCGGCGTCGTTGCCCGAGGCGTCCTTGATGGTCGCTGCCGGGCTGGAGGGCAGGGTCAGCTTGTCGGCGCCGATGGAGATGCCGTCGGCGTCGGCGTCGCTGCCGCCCACGGTGTAGTCGAACCTCAGCTTGGGGGTGCCGCTGCCGCCGGCGTACACCGCGGCGCGCCCGCGGTCGCCGATCTGAAGCTCCAGCTCCGGTTGGCCGGCCACGATCACCGGCTCGCTGAAGGTGACCGTGGCGGTGATCTTGTCGCCGTTCTTGTAGTGGCCGTTCTGGCCCGAGTCCGGCTGGCCCGCGGCGGGTGCGCTCGAGGTGATCGCCACCGACACCACCGTGGGCGGTCCCCCGTCCACCCGGGTCTCCTGGCCCTGTTCCACGGCCACCGCGGCGTGGGCGACCTTGGCGTCGTTGCCGACGGCGTCGGTGATCGAGGCGCCCGTCGGCAGCGTCAGGCTGTTCTGCGCGATGGTGACGCCGTCGGTGTCGGTGTCGGCGGTCGTCACGGCGTAGGCGAAGCGCAGCTCCGTCGTGCCGCTGCCCGAGGCGTACGCCGCGGTGCGCTCGTTGGCGCCGATCCGGAGCGTCAGCTCCGGCGCGCCGGTCACGGTCGCCGCCTCGCTGAAGGTCACCCTCACCTTGACGCTGTCGCCGGGGTCGCCGGGCCTGAGCCAGACGTTCGTGTCCAAGAACTCGACCGCCGACACCGCCGGCGCCACGCCGTCCACCTTGTGGGAGACCGACGCGGCCACCGCGGCGTGGTCGAGGACGGCGTCGGTGTCGGCGGCGTCGCGTATGGTCGCGGCCGGGCTGGAGGACACTGCCAGCTTGTCCTGCTCGATCTCGATGCCGTCGGTGTCTGCGTCGCCGTCGGCCACGGTGTAGGTGCAGACGAGCTTGGTCTCGTCGGTGGCGTGGGCGGCGCACGACGCGGCCCTGTCCGCGGTGCCCATCTTGATGGTCAGCGTGGGCGTGCCGGTCACGATCACGTCGCCGTCGAAGGTCGCCGTCGCCTCGATCACGTCGCCGATCCTGTAGTGGCCGTCCTGGCCCCCGGGAACGCTGGAGGTGACCGCCACCGACGACACCTTCGGGGCAACGGCGATGGCGGTGGCGCCCAGGGCGCCGACGGGGTTGCCCGCGGCGTCCGCCACGTACACGCAGACCAACTTGGCGTCCGAGCCCTCCGGCACCGTGTAGTCGAAGTTCTTGCTGGCGGCCGGCGTGGCCTCGCTGGCGACGGTGCCGCCGCCGGCGGTGATCTCAGCGGCCGTGTCGCAGTCGCCCGCGGTGCCGGCAGTGGCGTCGACGGCGATGGCGCCGTACTTCTTGACCCCCGCGCCCGAGTCGGCGAGCCTGATGGTCCAGGTTCTGCCCACCCTCGGCTTGCCGGTGGTCGGGAAGGCCGCGGTGGGCTTCACTGCGTCGACCTTGTGCCCGTTCTGTTGCGCAAGCGCCCCGTGGGCGGTGCTGACAGCTTCAGAGCTTGCCTTCAGGAGCTTGCCGCCGTTGAGCGTCAGCTTGTTGGCGCCGACGGAGATGCCGTCGGCGTCGGCGTCGCCGGGGGCCACGGTGTAGTCGAAGGCCAGCGAGCGGCCGCTGGCGCTGGCGTACACCGCCTGGCGCTCGTTGCCTCCGATGCTGAGCGCAAGCCTCGGGCTGCCCTCCACGGTGACGTTCTGGTTGAAGGTCACCGTGGCGGTGATCTTGTCGCCGATCTTGTAGTGGCCGTCCTGGTTGGAGGGAACGCGCGAGGTGATCGCCACCGTCGCCGGGGATTCCGCCAGCGACAGCGCCACGGTGTCGCCGTCGGCCCAGCTCGGGTCGGCGAGCGGCCAAGTGAAACGGTCGCTCTCGGCGGTGGCTGCGCTGAAGGCGAGCGCTTCGCCGCCGACGTTCAGCGTCAGCCTGCCGAGGAAGCTCTTGATGGCCGTGTAGCTGGCGCTGCCAAAGCTGGTGCCCATCTTCAGGACGACCTTGTCGGCCCGGTCGTCCCAATAGAGGGCGCTGAAGGTGTAGTCGGTTTGCCCGTAGGTGAAGTCGCGGTCGGTCATGGCTATCGAGCAGTTCGTGAGCGCGCTGTTGGTCTCGTCGCAGCCGTGCAGGTCGCCTGCCTCGTCCACCGTGAGATTCGCTGACCAGACACCGGCGACGGTGAGCACCGGCGAGAGAGCGAGGAAGGCACCCCCGTTTTGCCGATCACGAGGGACCCCCGCAAGTGTTCCGTCACCCGTCACCGGCAACCAGATGGTCTCCCCATTGGTTAGGGCCCGCCCGCCCAGATATCTCTGGGGGTGCCTGGTTCCTTGTCGAGTAGAACCGGTCCAGATTCCCACCAGGTTGCCCGGGCGCGCAATACGGTGACGTTTGCCGGTCTCCACCCTGAGGTCGGTGCTGTCCCAGCTTCCGTCGTAGAAATCGGCGTAGTCGTCGGCGATCTTCTGCCCGTCGATCCCGTAGATGGGCACGCCCTCGTCTTCGGTGTAGCTGGTCCCGGCGGGCGCGGTCGCGGTGTTGTCGCGGGCATGCACGGTCTGGGTGGACACGACGGCGCGGAACTGGTCGTAGAAGGGCACCAGGCTCGGGATCTTCTTCGCTGCGCGCTGCACGTGGCCGTTGTAGAACGCAATGCCTGTCGGATGCGGTCTCTCGAAAACGTCGGCTACGAACAACAGCCGGAAGCTCTGGCCGGCGGTGACCTGCGGCTGGTTGCCGTTCTTGGGGATCAGCGGCCAGTGCTGCTCGACGGTCTGGGCCACGGGAGGGTCGGGCTGGGTGTGGCCCCACACTTGGTGGGCGGCTTGGGCGCCGAGCGCAGCATGGTCGAGGTCGGCGTCGTTCCAGCCGTCGGCGATGGCGGCGGCCGGGGTCGAGCCCGAGGGCAGGGTCAGCTTGTCGGCGCCGATGGAGATGCCGTCGGTGTCCTCGTCGCCGTCGCCCACGGTGTAGTCGAAGGTCAGCTTGGAGGTGCGGCTGCCGCCGGCGTACACGGCCTTGCGGGCGTTGCCGCCGATCTGAAGCTCCAGCTCCGGTTCGCCGGTGACGTGAGCCGGCTCGCTGAAGGTCACCGTCGCGGTGATCTTGTCGCCGTTCAGGTAGCGGCCGCCCTGGCCCTCGGGCGATGTCGAGGTGACCTTTACCGACTCCACCGTCGGCACCGTCACGTCGCCCAGCGACAGCGTCACCCTCTGGTTTTCGGTCCAACTCTTGCCAGTGAGCGAGGGCACGTTCACTACCACGTCATCGCCATTCCGCGTGGCATCGGCGAGAGCGACCGCGGTGCCGTCGACCTTGAGCGTCAACAGGCCCAGCCCCGTGCGAAAAACCTCGGCGTCATCCTGCGACGGATTGAACCTCAGGGTCAACTCTGCATCCTGGTTTGTCTTCCGAGTGACCTTCTCGACGCTGAAACTCCTTCGGAAGCGAAAGTTGGAGTCGCTGAGGGCTGAAGTGCAATCGGCGATGTGCGTATCCGAATTGAGACAGCCGACAAATCGGCCGCCCGGAACAACGCTCACCGTGAGCTCCGACATCCAGACGAGGCTCCCGTCCACTTTGTGGTCCTCATCCGCGGGCAGCCCGACGTAGCTCAGGTCGGCGTCGACGTTCGAGCTGTCCTTGACGGTCGCGACCTGGTCGGGCAGGGTCAGCTTGTTGGCGCCTATGGAGATGCCGTCGCTGTCGGTGTCGTCGGCCGCCACGTGGTAGTCGAACGTCAGCGTGTCGGAGCCGGTGCCGTCGGAATATACCGCTCGGCGCTCATTGTCGCCGATCTGGAGCAACAGCAGCAGGGAGCCGCTGACGTGTACAGGCTTGCTGAAGGTCACCGTGGCGGTGATCTCCTCGCCGGCCACGTAGGTGCCCTTGCCGGAGTGGATGGACGTGGATTCCGCGATGGAGGTGATCGCCATCGACGTCACCGTCGCCGCGGTGCTGGTCTGGGCCTGCGCCGGCGCGGCGGGTTGCAGCAGGGCCGCGACCAGCGCCAACGCCAGCGCCAGCCGAAGACCGCTCCGAGACCCGCGCAACCGCCGAACGCTCATGAGGTCAGCCATCCCCGCCGGCGCTGCCAGACCGATTCAAACACGCCTGGTTAGTTCCAAGCTCGTGCGGGTAGCCCACTGCCGATTGTTGCCTGGGCGCCTGTCGAACAAGTCGGACGCTGCCGTCGGTGGTGGTGGTGCTGCGGTTGGCGGTTGGGTTCATGAGGCTGTGACGGCGGCGGCGGTGGTGGCGGTGGCGGTGGTCTTGCTGTCGGGGTCGGGGCTGTGCTTGTCGTTGTAGGAGGCGGTGACGCGCAGCCATTTGCCGGCGTCGGCGGCGGTGGGGGTGTAGGAGGGGCCGGTGGCGCCATCGATGACGGTTCCGCTGGCGGCGGCGGCTGTGTTGAGGCGCTCCCATTTGTAGGCGATGTTGTGGATCGTGGTGAGCTGGTTCGGCCCGTAGTCGCCGTCGGACACCGTGGCGGTCACCTCGGCGTCCTGGGCGGGGGCTGCGGTGCTCAACACGATGACGCCGGGCTCGTTCACGTCGACCACGTTGACGATCACCATGATCGTGTCGTCGATGGCGGT
>JAPOQG010000403.1 GCA_026710865.1 Acidimicrobiaceae bacterium | reverse complement strand
GGCACGATGCCGGTCTCGCCCACGCCGCGCACGCCGTAGGGGTGGGCCGGGTTGGGGACCTCCACGATGATGGCGTCGATCATGGGCAGGTCCGAGGCCACCGGCACCCGGTAGTCGAGGAAGCTCGGGTTCTCCATCACGCCGTCGGAGTCGTAGATGTACTCCTCGTTGAGGGCCCAGCCGACGCCCTGGGCGACGCCGCCCTGGATCTGGCCCTCCACGTAGCTGGGATGGATGGCGGTGCCGGCGTCCTGGGAGGCGGTGTAGCGCACCACCCGCACCACGCCGGTCTCGGGGTCGACCTCCAGGTCGCAGACGTGCACCGCGAAGCCAGGCCCGGCGCCGTGGGCCTCCAGCGATCCGGTGGCGGTGAGCGGGCCGCCGGTGCGCTTGGCCTTGGCGGTGATCGCGGCCACCGACAGCGGATCCTTCTCGCCGTCGCTGCCGGTGTATACGGCCTGGCCGTCCACCCAGTCGATGTCGCCGACATCGACGCCCATCATCTTCGCGGCCCGGCCCCGCAGCTCGACCACCATCTTGCGGCAGGCCTCGACCACCGCCATCCCGGTGGCGAACGTGGCCCGGCTGCCCTCGGTGGTGTCGGTGAAGCCGACCGCCTCGGTGTCGCCCACCACGGGGCGGATGTCGTGGGGATCGATGCCGAGCTCCTCGGCGGCCATCAGCGCCATCGAGGCCCGGCTCCCACCGATGTCGGGGCTGCCCGTGACCACGGTGGCGGTGCCGTCCTCGTTGAGGTTGACGGTGGCGCTGGAGGACTCGCCGATGTTGAACCAGTAGCCCGCAGCCACCCCGCGGCCCTGATTGGGGCCGAGAGGCGCGTTGTAGTTCGGGTGGTCGCGCACTGCCTCGAGGCACTCGATGAAGCCGATACGGGCGAACGGGAACCCCATGGTGGACGGATCGCCCTCGGTCACCGCGTTCTTGAGCCGCAGGTCGATCGGGTCGATGCCCAACTCGGTGGCGATCTCGTCGAGAACGGTCTCGACCGCGAACGCGGTGAGGGGAGCGGCCGGCGCCCGGTAGGCGGCCGACTTGGCCGTATTGACCACCACGTTGAGCGCCTCGACGTTGAAGTTCGGGATCTTGTAGGACTCGAACACGGTCATCGCCCCTAGGAGCCCGCCGGGACCGGCGTAGGCGCCGCCCGAGTAGACCAGGTAGGCGTCCCCGGCCACCAGGCTGCCGTTGCGGTCGGAGCCGAGCTTGACCCTGAGCTTGGTGCCGGGCGCGGGACCGGTGGCCCGGAAGACCTCGTCGCGGGTCATCACCATCTTCACCGGACGGCCCGCCTTGGCCGACAGCGCCACCGCCAGCGGCTCCAGGTAGATGGTGGTCTTGCCGCCGAAGCCGCCCCCGATCTCCGCGGGGATCACCCGGATGCGGGTCGTCTCCCAGCCCAGCAGCGTCGCGGTGGAGGAGCGCACGTTGAAGTGCCCCTGCGAGGAGCACCAGACCGTGGTGTGGCCGTCCTGGCCGGTGTCGGCCACACAGGCGTGGGGCTCGATGTAGCCCTGGTGCACCGGCACTGTGGTGTACTCCCGCTCGATGACCAGATCGGCGTCGGCGAAGCCGGCGTCGACATCGCCGTCGGCGAAGCGGGTGATGTCGCTGACATTGGACGGCTCCTCCGCGGGCGGGTTGGCGCCCGAGGTCATCATGTGGTCGTGCAGCACCGGCGCGCCCGGCGCCAGCGCCTCGTCGATGGTCAGCACCGCGGGCAGCACGTCGTAGGCGACCACCACCGCGGCCGCGGCGGCACGGGCCTGGTCGCCGGTGGAGGCGGCCACCGCGGCAACCGCGTGGCCCTCGTAGAAGACCTTGTCGCGGGCCATGACGTTGACGCACATGTCGTAGTTGCGGTCGCTGGAATCCACCGCGGGGAAGTCGTCGCCGGTGATCACCGCCTTCACGCCGGGCATCGCCGCAGCTGCGGACGTGTCGATGGAGACGATCCGGGCATGGGCGTGGGGTGAGCGCACGACGATGCCGTGGAGCTGCCCGGACATGTTGAGGTCGGCCGCGAAGCGGGCCCGGCCGGTCACCTTCTCCAGCCCGTCGTGGCGGACGGGCCGGGTGCCGACGTACTTGTAGCGGGGCTTGGGCTCTGTGACGGTCACTTGCAGCTCCTAGCTCTCGTTCGTTTCGGTGATCTGCTCGGCCGCGGCCTGCACGGCGCGCACGATCTTGTCGTAGCCGGTGCAGCGGCAGAGGTTGCCGGCCAGGCCGTAGCGGATCTCGGTCTCGGTGGGGTCGGGGTTGCGGTCGAGCAGCGCCTTGGCAGCCACCAGGAAGCCGGGTGTGCATACGCCGCACTGGAGGGCGGCGCCCTCCAGGAAGCACTGCTGGAGGGGATGCAGATCGTCGCCCGAGGCCAAGCCCTCCACAGTGGAGATGTTGCGGCCGCCGGCCTCGGGGGCGAGCACCAGGCAGGAGCACAGCAGCCGACCGTCCATCACGATCGAGCAGGCCCCGCAGTCGCCGGTGCCGCAGCCCTCCTTGGCTCCGGTGAGGCCGACCTCGTCGCGCAGAGCGTCCAGCAGCGTCTGGCCGCCGTCGCAGAGGAACTCGGCCGGGTCGCCGTTGATGGTGCAGGTGACGTGGACGCGGCTCATGCGTGCTCTCCTTGGCTTGTCAGCCCGACTTGCTGTGCGGCCCGCTCGGCCGCGATGGACACGGCCCGGCGGGCCAGAACGCCGGCCACCTGCCGGCGGTAGGCGACGGTCCCTCGCTTGTCGTCTATGGGGTTGGTGGCCGCCGATGCGGCCGCCTCCACGGCCGCCAGCGCATGGCCGGCCGGCCGGTTGCCGATCAGGGCGGCCTCGGCGTCGGGCACCCGCACCACGGTGGGGGCCACCGCGCCGAGGGCGATGGCGGCCGCGGTGACGTTGCCGTCATCGTCGAGGGTGACTCGGGCGGCTGCGCCGACCACCGCGATGTCCATCTCGGTGCGGGGGATGAGCCGCAGGTAGGCGTCGGCGGTGCGGGCCGGCGGCTCGTCGAGTTCGAACTCCACGAGGATCTCACCCGGACCCAGCGACGTCCGACCGGGGCCGGTGGCGACCTCCGCCGCGGCCACCGTGCGCTCGCCATCGGGTCCGGCGATCACGACTCGAGCCTCGTTGACGATGAGGCTGGGCGGGGTGTCGGCCGCGGGCGAGGCGTTGGCCAGGTTGCCGCCCCATGACGAGCGGCTCTGGATCTGGTCGGAGCCGATCAGGCCGCTGGCCTCGACGAGGCCGGGGAAGGCGCCGGCCAGCCCGGTGTCAGCGCAGATGTCGGAGGTCGGCGTGGCCGCGCCGACGGTGTACGTCGAGCCGTTGCTGCTGACGGCACACAGCCGCTCTATGCGCTTCAGGTCGACCATCACGGTCGGTTCGGGCCGTCCGGCGCGGATCTGGGGGATCAGGTCGGTGGCGCCCGCGTACACGCGAGCGTCCGGCTCAGACCCCAACAGATCCACAGCCTCGGCCACCGTCGTCGGGGAGGCATATCTCATGGCGGTGAGCATAGGGGGCCGCCACAGCCGTCAGTCACACCGGAATCTCGGGAGGGAGACCGGTCGTATGCACAGCCG
>JAPOQG010000353.1 GCA_026710865.1 Acidimicrobiaceae bacterium | reverse complement strand
GGTCACCGTCACCGGCACGATCACCAAGCGCCCGATCACCGCGGTCGGCACGGTGACGGTGACGGGCCGCGACTGGGACGGCACCACCACCGCTACGTTCGACACGTCCGCGGCGACCGGCGCCGGGGTGCTCACCGCGGAGCTGGACAGCTTCCGCGGCGGCGGGCTGAGGGTGTCGGGCAGCTTCCCGTCCGCGGCTGTGACCACCGCCGGCGATCACAGCGTCGCGGTCACCTACAGCCTCGCCGATGCGGGTTCCGGCACGGGCGCGTTCAAGGCCGCCAATTACGAGATCGCCACCTCGGCGGCTTCGGCGACGCTCACCGGCACCCTCAATGCGGTGGCGCCGGGTGTGCCCCAGAGCGCGGCGGCGGCCGCGGCGGCGGAGAGCCTGAAGGTCTCCTGGTCGGCGCCGTCGAGCGGCGGCGGCGCGGCGGTGTCTGGGTATCGGGTGCGGTGGCGCACCGCGCAGGTCGGCACCCAGGGCGACCCGGACTATGCGGCGGCGGGCGACTGGCAGGACGCCGACGGCGCGGACGACACCGGCGAGGACGTCGGCGACGTGACCTCCTACACCATCTCGGACCTCGACGCGGGCACGGTCTATGACGTGGCGGTGGCGGCAACCAACTCTGCGGGGACCGGCGATTTCAGCGACCCGGTGCAGGGCACCCCGACGGCGTTGATCGTGTTGACGATCACCCCGGCCCAGACCAGCCGGGTCTACGGCGGCACCGAGGATCTGGGGTTCACGGTGGTCGGCCTGACCGACGGCGACGCCGCCGGTGATGTGGTGTCGGGCGACAGCCTGGCCCGCACCACCGGCGACGGCGTGGGCAGCTACACGCTGAGTCTGGGGTCTTTGGCGGTCAAGGCGGCGTTCACAGGCAAGTACAAGCTGCCCGCGCAGCCGTCGGCGACGACCTACACGATCACCAAGAAGCCGGTGACGTACTCGTCGACGGCTGCGGACAAGGTCTATGACGGCACCACCGCGGCGCCCGCGAGCCTGGGCGGGAGCTTCTCGCCGGCGCTGGTCGGCGACGACGAGGTGACCGTCACCGGCGGCGCCTACGCCTCCAAGAACGTCGGCACCGCTGTGGCGGTCAGCGGCGCGACGGCAGGCGGCGCCGACATCGACAACTACACCGTCACCGTCGGCTCGATCACCGGCGACATCACCAAGCGCCCGGTGACCGTCGCCGACGCGGTGGTGACCCGCCCCTATGACGGCACCACCGCCTTCGGGGCGGCGTCGCTCTCCGGCGGCGCGGTGTCCGGGGAGGTGTCGGGCGAGAGTCTCACCCTGGTCGTGTCCGGCGGGACGTTCGCTTCTGACGACGCCGCCACCAACATCGCGATCTCCAGCCCGCAGTTCTCGTTCACCGCCGGCCAGAACACCGACGCCGGCAACTACCAGCTGCCCACATCGGTCACGGTGACCGGGACGATCACCAAGCGCCAGCTCACCGCGGTCGGCACGGTGACGGTGACGGCCCGCGACTGGGACGAAAGCACCACCGGGACGAACGACACGTCGCCGGAGATTGGTGGCGGGAATGCTTCCGTGGGGCGTGGG
>JAPOQG010000181.1 GCA_026710865.1 Acidimicrobiaceae bacterium | reverse complement strand
GATGCAGCCCGGAGTGACCGGCCTCGTCGGGGCCAACGGCGCGGGCAAGACCACACTGCTCAACGCCATGCTGGGCCTGCGCATCCCCACTTCGGGATCGCTCACCGTGCTGGGCTTCGACCCGCAGAGGGCGGGCCACAGGCTCAGGGCCAACGTGGGGTTCGCACCCGAGCGCAACGTGCTGCCCGACGAGATGCGGGCCGTCGACTTCGTCCGCCACCTCGCCGAGGTGCAGGGCCTGCCCCGTGGCGAAGCCCGCAACCGCGCCTCGGACACGCTGTGGCTGGTCGGGCTGGGGGAGGAGCGCCTCCGAACGCTGGGCACCATGTCCACCGGTCAGCGCCAGCGGGTCAAGCTGGCCCAGGCCATCGCCTCTGATCCCAAGCTGGTGCTGCTCGACGAGCCCACCGACGGTCTCGACCCGGTGCAGCGCACCGAGATGCTGACCCTCATCGGCCAGATCAGCCGGGACTTCTCGATCAACGTGGTGCTGTCGTCGCACCAGCTCGAAGAGGTGGAGCGGGTGTGCGACAACATCGTGGCCCTGGACGCCGGTCGCCTCGTGGCCTGCGGGCCGATCAGCGACCTGGTCGGGGCCGGCGACGGGATCACCCTCGAACTGGTGGACGTGGCCGAGCCGACCGGGTCGGTCGAGGCAGTGGAGGCCGAGTTGCGGGCCGGCGGGATCGACGTTCGCCGCCACGGGGCCACGCTGGCGCTGCGGGGCGCGGCCTTCGAGGAACTCTGTGACCGGTCCCGCGACGCGGTCGCGGCGGCCGGCGCCCGCATCCGCCGCCTCGAGACCCGGCGCCGCACGCTCGAGGACCTCTTCGAGGACGCCGCCCAATGAGCGACACACCCGCACCGAACTCAACCCCGGCTGCGGCCGACGAGGCCGCCCAGATCATGGACCGGGGCTACCGGTCCTACGACGGGCCTCGCACCGGCCTGCCCGGATCGGTCCGCTCGGTGGTGCGCTACTCGGTGCGCCACAGCCTGGGGCTGGGCCGCGCCGCCCGGCACAAGATCCTGCCCTGGCTCGCGGTGGTCATCGCGCTGGTACCGGCGGTGGTCTTCGTGGGGCTGGCCGTCGTCTTCGACCTCGACACGCTCGAGGACGGGATCCTGCCCGACTACCACGAGTACTACGACTTCATCACCACCGCCCTGTTCTTCTACTGCGCCATCATCGTGCCCGACATCCTGGTGGCCGACCGCCGCAACGGGATGCTCCAGCTCTACCTGTCGACCCCGCTGCAGCGGTGGAGCTATCTGGCTTCGAAGGCGCTCGCCGTGGCGGTCGCGCTGGCCGTCCTCACGATGGGGCCGGTGCTGTTCCTGCTGGTGGCCCGCACCATCGAGGGCTCGGGGCCCGACGGGCTCATCGAGTGGATCAAGATCTTCGTGTGCATCATCGCGGCCGGTGCGGCCATCTCGGCGGCGTTCACCGCGGCCAGCCTGGCCGCGGCCAGCCTCACCGACCGGCGGCTCTTCGCGACCATCGGCGTGGTCGTGCTGCTGTGGGGCAGCGGCTACACGACGCTGGCGCTGGTGGAGGCCGCGGACATGAGCGAGCAGATCTACGCGGTCGACCTCGGAGGGATCGCCGACGAGTTCAAGAACCGGATCTACGGCGTCGAGGGATTGGACCCGTTCGGAGAGCAGGCGCCCCGGGACGAGGGTGCGTTCGAGCCCGGGGCCGGGCGGGACCAGCTGTCCACCCCGTTCGTGGTGGCGGCCAACCTGGCGTGGGTCGCCCTCGGCTCGGGCGTGGTGTGGTGGCGCTACCGGCGACTGGCGCTGAGCCGATGAGCACCGTCCTGCCGCCGCCCCCGCCGCCCGACGCTTCGGCCATGGTCGAGGTGAACGGGGTGTCGAAGGTGTTCGGGGACGTGGTGGCGGTGTCCGATGTGAGCTTCACGGTCCGGGCCGGGGTGACTGCCCTGCTCGGTCCCAACGGTGCAGGCAAGTCCACCCTGTTCAGGGTCATGTGCGGGCTGACCCCGCCCACCAAGGGAACCGTCCGGGTGCTGGGCGCCGACGCCCGCCGCGACCGCGACGTCCGGGGCCGCATCGGCCTCGCCCCGCAGCAGGACGGCCTGTTCGACCGGCTCAGCGCGTGGGAGTTCGTGACCCTGGCCGCGGCCACCGAGGCAGTTGCCGAGCCCGAGCCCGCCGCCCGGCGGGCCCTGGGAATCGTGGACCTCGACCCCGACGACTCCAAGCGGGTGTCGGGCTTCTCCAAGGGCATGCGCCAGCGGGTGAAGCTGGCCGCCGCACTGGTCCACGATCCCGAGGTGCTGATCCTCGACGAGCCCCTCACCGGGCTGGACCCGGTGCAGCGGCGCCGCATGATCGAGTTGTTCCACGGGCTGGGCGACGAGGGCCGCTGCGTGCTGGTGTCGAGCCACGTCCTCGAGGAGGTCGCCCGCCTGGGCTCCAGGATCCTCGTGATCGCCCAGGGACGCCTGGCCGCCACCGGCGACTACCGCGAGCTGCGCGAGCTCATGGACGACCGCCCCCACCGGATCCGCATCTCGGTGGACCGGCCCCGGCATTTCGCGGCGGCCTTGGTGGAGTCGGGCACGGCCGTCGGCGTCAGCGTCGGTGCGGACTCCCTCGTCGTGGACACCCGCGACGTCGACCGCCTCGGCCGGGAGGTCGCTCCGCTGGCCCAGCGCCTCGACGCCCGCCTGTCAAGGGTCGTCCCCCTCGACGAGGACCTCGAGTCGGTGTTCCGCTACCTGGTGGAGAAGCGATGACTCATCAGTCGTCCCGTTCCGGGATTGAGAAGCGATGACTGCGCCAGTCCCGTCGCGGACCCGCCGGCACGTGCCCAGCCTCCGTGCCGCGGCGCTGACCTACCGGGTGCTGGTCCGCCAGGTCCTCACCCCCGGGAAGATGGTCGCGCTGGGCGGGCTGGGCGCGTTGATGATGCTGGTGGGCTGGCTGGTCGGTCTCAACACGGTCGAAGGCGAACGGGGTGCGGCCGATCTGCTGAGGGACGGCGCCGGCTACGCCGACGGCTTCGGGCTGATCATCATCGTTCCCATCGTGTCGCTGGTGTTCGGCTCGTCGGTGCTGGGCGAGACCCGCGAGGACGGCACTCTCGTCTACCTGTGGCTGCGCCCCATGACCCGCGCTCCGGTCGTGGTGGGGGCCGCGGCCGCGGCGGCCACCGCGGCGCTGCCCCTGACGGTGATCCCGACCGCGGTGGGCGGCTGGCTGGCGGCCGACCGGGTCGCGGGGTCCGCCGACGTGGCCCTCGCCGCCGCGGCCGCGGCCGCGCTGGGCACCGCGGCCTATTCGTCGCTGTTCGTGCTGATAGGCCTGCTCGTCAAGAAGCCGATCATCTGGGGCATCGGCTACGTGCTGCTGTGGGAGGGACTGGCTGTGGGTCTCGGTGACTTCGCGGCCCGCCTGTCGCTGAGGGGCTACACCCGGTCGGTGCTCAGCCGCGTCGGCGAGATCGACTACGGCTTCGACCCCCACACGACCACCACCGCGCTGGTGGTGCTGGCCGCGGTGTCGGTAGCAGGCCTGGCCCTGGCCGCCATCAGGCTCAACCGCCTCGAGGTCGACTAGCTGGGAATTGGCAGCGTTGTGCGTGCTATGCGTGCATATTGCTGCCAGTTAGGCGGTGGCCGATTGGCGATCTGGGAATTGGCAGCGTTGTGCGTGCTATGCGTGCATATTGCTGCC
Source organism: Acidimicrobiaceae bacterium (assembly GCA_026710865.1). Classification (GTDB taxonomy): domain Bacteria; phylum Actinomycetota; class Acidimicrobiia; order Acidimicrobiales; family Aldehydirespiratoraceae; genus Aldehydirespirator. The sequence continues at coordinate 9,518 of JAPOQG010000181.1, read as the reverse complement.
AATTCCGGGGCTGGCTCAGGCTCGGCGCCCGTGGTCAGCGACCGGTGAAGGTGGCCTTGCCCGGGCCCTTCTCGAGGAAGCTGGCCACTCCGATGTCGGCGTCCTCGGTGTCGAAGCAGGCGCCGAACTGCTCGGTCTCGCAGGCCACTGCATCGGCCAGCGACAGGGCGAGGCCGTCCATCACCGCCTGCTTCGCCATGCGCAGCGCGGCCGGGCCCGCGGCGTAGCCCGCGGCCATCTCCACCGCCGCGTCGTAGGCCTCTTCGGGGGGATGCACCGCGGAGACGAGGCCGATGGCGAGGGCCTCGTCGGGATGAACGTTGCGGCCGGTGTAGATGATCTCCTTGGCTCTGGTGACGCCCACCAGGCGGGGAAGCCGCTGGGTTCCGCCGCCGCCGGGGATGATCCCGAGGCGGATCTCGGGCTGCCCGAATGTGGCGTCGTCGGCGGCTACCCGGAAGTCGGTCGCCATGGCCAGTTCCATGCCGCCGCCGAGCGCGTATCCGTTCACGGCCGACACCGTGATCTGGGGCATGTTCTCCACCGCGAGGAACGCGTCGTTGAAGAGGCGCGACAGCGCCCGGGCCTCCGCCGCGTCGAGGCCGGCGAAGCCCCCGATGTCGGCTCCGGCCGCGAAGATCCTCGGGCCTCCCCACACCACCGCCGCTCTCACGTCGCCGTCGGCCGCGATGGCGTTGGCGGCCTCGGTCAGCTCCGCGAGCATCTGCGGGTTGATGGCGTTCATCTTGGGCCGGTCGATGCGGATGGTGGCCACGCCCCCGCCGGTCTCGACTCGTACGAACTCTCCCATGCTGGTCTGCCCTCCCTGTCGACGGCCGGCAACCCTAGTAGCGTCGCGGTCGGAGAGAGTTGGCAAGCGCTTGGCCCCGGGCCGTATCGCGTATGGGGCCAGCCCCGCAAGGCGCGTGCGCGAGCGGTCAGGTAGCCCTGCCTTGAGGCGTCCCCACCTTGTCTCAGCGCCCTGCTACGTTGCCAATGATGGGCGGCGCGACAGGGAGTTTCAATGCCAACACTTGATTTCAAGGGCAAGCGGCACATTTACGCGCACCATCTGACCGTCCCCTACCGCCCCCTCGTGCCCGAGCCTGACAAGTCCGTCGGGGACTGCCCCGACGACGACAATCTCATCATCCACGGCGACAACCTCCACGCGCTGAAGGCCCTGCTGCCCCGCTACGCCGGACGGGTGAAGTGCATCTACATCGACCCGCCCTACAACACCGGCAAAGAGGGCTGGGTCTACAACGACAACGCCAACGGCCCCATCCTCAAGCAGTGGCTAGCCGACGCGGCTTCTGTTGACGGCGACGACTTGGAGCGCCACGACAAGTGGCTTTGCATGATGTGGCCCCGCCTGCACCTGCTGAAGGAGTTGTTGTCAGAGGACGGCGTCATCTTCATTTCAATCGACGACAACGAACAGCACCACCTGCGCATGCTGATGGACGAGATCTTCGGCGGATCAAATCTAGTGGGCACGATCGTATGGAAGAACGTAACCGACAACAATCCGACAAACATCAGTCTTCAACATGAGTACATCGTCTGTTACGCCGCTTCCAAAGAGAATCTTGAGTCAGTGTGGCAGTCGGCCACGCTTCCTATCAAGCAGCGAATAGTTGACATTGGAAGAGAGTATGTCGAGAAGTACGAGGACGACGAATCACGACAAGCCGCATTCACTCGATGGTTTCGTGAGCATAAGTCTGAGCTTGGCCCGATTAGCGACTATAAGTTTATTGACGCTCAGGGTGTATACGCAGGCAGCCGTAGTGTGCACAACCCTGGACGCGAAGGGCATCGGTATGATGTATTACATCCCCGCACGGGCAAGCCATGTAGACAACCTCTAATGGGGTATAGGTTTCCACCGGAAACGATGGATCGGCTGTTAGATGATGATCGAGTTATCTTTGGAGCGGATGAGAGCAAGCTCATAGAGATCAAGTCGTACATTGATGACTACAAGGCCAAACTGCCGAGCGTAGTTGAACTCGACACTCGTGTCGGCTCCAACCAACTCAAGTCAATCTTCTCAACCAGCAGGCATGTCTTTCCATATCCTAAGCCGGCCGCTCTCATTCGCGATCTCATCTCCTTCGCTTCCAATGCGGATTCTATTGTACTGGATTCGTTTGCTGGCTCTGGCTCTACTGCTCAGGCCGTGCTGAGCCTAAACAAGCAGGATGGCGGTAATCGTAAGTTCATTCTGGTGGAGTGCGAGGACTATGCCGACTCGATTACCGCGGAGCGAGTGCGTCGAGTCATCTCGGGAATTCCGGATGCCAAGGACGATGATGTTAGCGAGGGGCTTGGCGGGTCGTTCACATATTGCAGTCTGGGTGATCCGGTCACGGCTTCGGGGATGCTCGACGGCGGTACCTTGCCGACATTCTCGTCGCTGGCTGCATGGCTTATGCACACGGCCACTGGGCGATCTGTCGGGCCTTCTGAGTTGCGGCCCTTGGACGAGCACGGTCTGATCTACAGCGACTCGCGTCGCAACTACTACGTTCGCTACAAGCCTGATCTCGATTGGCTTAGTAGTAATGAGGCGGTCCTCACCGAAGCGCGGGCCGAGGAGATCGCCAACATCTGCAAGGAGCAGCAGAAGGACGCCGTTGTGTTTGCGGCGGGCAAGTACATCGAGTTGGACGAGTTGAGCGAACTCAACATCATGTTCGGCCAACTGCCTTTTGAGATACAGCGTTCAGAGCAGGTCTGATGCGCCTCGAACTCAAGGAGTACCAGCACAGGACGCTTGAGACGTTCACCCGTTGGTTGAATGCGCTTGGCGACGCTCGCGTCAGGTCCGACGACGGCATCGCCGCGCTGGAGCAGGCGGGCCTCGAGGTCCCGGCGAGTATTCGCAACTTCCCGCGTGCCTGCTGGGACCGCCTCGTGGCGGACGGTGGGATCGAGTCTGGCGCCCGGGAGCACGTAGACCGCTACGACGACGCTGGCCGGCCCATTCCCCACGTCTGCTTCAAAGTGCCGACGGGCGGCGGCAAGACGCTGCTGGGCGCGGCGGCCTTGGAGAGGCTCGGGATGCAGACGGGACTAGTGCTCTGGATTGTGCCGTCGAGGGCCATCTACGCCCAGACTAAGGCTGCCTTCAAGTCGCGCGAGCACCCCTACCGCCAGCTTCTTGAACACGCCAGCGGGGGGCGCGTCAAGTTGCTTGAGAAGGACGACCGCATCGACCGCGGCGACGTAGAGAACTACCTATGCCTCATGCTGCTTATGCTGCCGGCCACCAATCGGCAGAAGGGCAAGGAGTTCCTGAGGATGTTCAGGGACTCGGGCCGCTACATGACCCTGTTCCCGAACGAGGACGATGGGCCGGCCATCACTGCGCTGTTTGAGGGCAACCCCGACCTGGAGCGCTACGAGGACGGCACCGTCAAGCAGAGCCTGTTCAACGTGTTCAAGACACAGCGTCCCGTGGTCGTGCTCGACGAAGCTCACAAGGCATACGGTGGCAAAGGCGCCACCGAGTTTGTGAGAGCCGTCAACCGGCTTGATCCGAGGCTCGTAGTCGAGCTCACCGCGACTCCGAATCGCAATATCAGCAACCTGCTGGTCGACATCTCCGGCGTGGATCTCAAGAAGGAGCAGATGATCAAGCTTCCCGTTGAGGTCACCACTAGCGGAGGCGAGTGGCGAGACACTCTCGCCCGAGCCTGCGACAGGCTCAACGACCTCCAATCGGCCGCGAGCGTGCTCGAAGGGAGTTCGGGCCGCTACATCCGCCCCATCGCCGTGGTGCGGGTCGAGCGGACCGGCAAGGCCCAGGCGGGCGGCGACCGCATCCACGCCGAGGACGCGCGCGACTACCTGGTGAACCACCTCGGGGAGGCGCCGGAGGCTGTGCGCGTCAAGTCGTCCGAGAAGGACGAGATCGCAGGACACGACCTTCTGTCCCCCTATTCGCCGGTGCGCTGGATAATCACCAAGGCTGCGTTGATGGAAGGCTGGGACTGCCCCTTCGCCTACGTCCTCGTCATGCTTGACAACACGAGCAGCAAGAGGGCGATCACGCAGCTCATGGGCCGGGTAATGCGCCAGCCGCATGCTCGCTGGACGGGGGTGCCCGACCTCGACAAGAGCTACGTCCACTGCTGGAAGACCAAGGTCGATGACGCTGTCATGCAGGTCAAGAGCGGGCTGGAGCACGAGGGTCTCACCGGACTCGACGACGATGTCGTCGGCAGCGACGCCGTAGATGTCGAGGTCACGACCGTACGGAGACGCGAGCGGTTCAGGCGGCACGACATCTTCCTTCCCAAGGTCCTTCACCGCCGCGGCGACGGCTGGCGTGATCTCAGCTACCAGCGGCACATCCTCCCCAACATCGACTGGGCCGGCATTGCCGCGCCCTCACCGGTGGCCGCCACAAGCTCCAGTGCGGGCCTGTTCGAAGAGACGGTCGCTGTCGACCTGGGCGGCGGCAGCGGCGTGTCGGCGGCCACCCGCGAGTTGATCGACTCGGATCCCGAGATCACGCTGTCGTGGGTGACACGCCAGCTCACAGATCTGGTGCCGAACGCCTGGCAGGCGGCCCGCATTGCCGGCGACCTCATCGCGTCGCTGCGCGGGCTGGGACTGCCCGAGGCCGACATCTACGCGCAGCGGCGCGACCAAATGATCCGGCTCCGAGAGGGGGTCGCGAACCAAATCGAGCGCCAGGCCGAACAGGTCTTCACCAGAAAGCTCAAGGCCGGCGACATCCGATTCGACCTGGAGGCGAGCGAGCCCAACTACAGGATGCAGGAGGACTTCTACAGGATGCAGGAGGACTTCACGCTACCCGTCGCCGCGAACGACCACTCCCTGGAGCGTGCTGGCAAGCCGGTTCAGAAGAGCCTCTTCGAGCCCGTGTTCGAGAAACAGTTCGACACCGGGCTGGAGAGGGACTTCGCCTTCTATGTGGACCAGCACGAGGCGATCCGGTGGTGGCATCGGGTTGCGGTCCGCCAGCAGCACGAGTACTACCTGCGTGGCTGGAACCAGGACCGCATCTGGCCCGATTTCGTGGCCATGTCCAGCAACGGCGACGGCAAGCCACGACTGCTGGTCGTCGAGACCAAGGGCGGGCACTTGGCGGGCAACGCCGACACCGAGTACAAGACGAGGGTGTTCGCCAAGCTTGAGGAGTCGCTGAACCGCGACGGCGGCTACGAGTGCGGAGAGGTCAGCCTCGACAACGGGCACACGAAGGGCCGGTTCAGGATCGTGTTCCGCGAGGAGAGCTTCGCCGAGGTCATGGCATGACCGCCAGCGAGCTGCTGGACCTCTCCCCCGACAGCATCCTGCTCACTGACCGTGTGGCGGTGGTGACCGGTGCCGGCCGCGGCATCGGGGCGGCCACTGCGTTGGCCCTGGCCCGCTTCGGCGCCGACGCGGCCGTGTTCGACATGGACCCCACGCTCCTGCCTGATGTGGTCGCGCAGATCCGAGCCCTGGGGCGCCGGTGCCTGTCCGATGTGCTCGACGGCCGCGACGACGACGCGGTGGCCGCCTTCCTGAGGCGGGTCCATGCCGAACTGGGCACCATCGATGTCCTCGTCAACAACGCGGGCGGCACCTTCAAGGCCCGCTTCGCCGACGTGTCGCCCAAGGGTGAGCACACCCTGATCCGGGAGAACTTCGCCACCGTCACCAACTGCGTGCGCCACGGCGTGCCGCTCATGTCCGACGGCGGCGCCATCGTCAACGTCACCTCGGTGGAGGCCTACCACTCGGCCCCCGGGTTCGGGGTCTACGCGGCCATGAAGGCTGCGGTGGAGCAGTTCACCAAGACCCTGGCCGTCGAGTACGGGCACCGGGGCATCCGGGTCAACTGCGTGGCTCCCGACATGATGCCGACACCGGGCGACGCAGCCCTGGCCGAGGGCGGGACCCACGTCATCGAGGGCACCCATCCCACGCCGCTGCGGCGGATGGGCGCGGCGGAGGAGTGCGCGGCCGTCATCGTGTTCCTCGCCTCGGACATGGCCAGCTTCGTCAACGGGACGTCGATCCCGGTGGACGGCGGAACCATCGCGTCCGGCAACTGGAAGACCCGCCTCGACGGCACCTTCGGCCTTTAGCGGCCAGAGGTGTTCGTGGTTGCGTCCGAGCAGCACCCGTTGCAGGATCCGCGCTCTCGTTGCTGTGGAGCGCGAAGCTCTATGCATGAAGAATTACATTGTTGAAGTTCTTGCGTCCATAGGGGACGGCGTGAAGTCCGTTCTTGATGTACTGAAGTCCATCGAGAATCAGATGCGAACGATCTCGAGCCGGCTGCGCGTCATCCAGGAGAAGCTCGAGTCCATGGAGGCTTTGCGACGGGGCGAGTACGGCCTCCGGTCCGGCGAGCAGGACCTAGGGGAGGGGCGTCGGCAGCGGTGCGGCTGCCCGCTGGTTGCTCACGTCGAGCGATACCCCGAGTCGATGCGCGTGAACGCCGCCGAGCGATAGTCTCCAGAACAAATGTTCGTATCTGGGCGGCCAGCTTGCTATGCTGAAGGGTACGTGATAGATACAACAAGTATTCATATCCATTCTCAGTAATCCACAGGTATCAACACCTATGCCCAGATTATCCCCTGTGATATCCACAGAGCTACAAGGAGGAGATATGCCCGAGGCTGTCGAACGCGATCAAGATCGACCGGATGCCCGCACTTCCCCAGGTCCGTCGCTGCATGAGAGAGTCATGGCCAACCCAGATACGCTGCACTCATACTTCAACACCACGGAAGGCATGCTCACTGGCGATCCTGCACATCAGGATATGAACGAGATCCTCAGGGTCCTCGATGACAACAGGATCATCTATCTCTACGATCCAGATGAGAACCGTCCTAGACCGACCTTCTACTCCCCCGGAAAGATTAGTATCGGCCTCGCGGAGATCTCCCAGGCTGCCAGGAGGCTCTCCGCCGCTTCTTGAGCGCCCGCATCTCCTTCCCGCACTCGTCAGCGCGGACCGGCAGAGGAACTGAGGTGGATGTGCCTGTCCCGAACGGGTTACCGATAGTGCTTCTATGCGCGGCCTCCGGCACCGGCCTAACCGATATCGCCAGTGCGCTCAGGATTTCCGATCTTCGTACGGCAGTCACCAACGGCGATCCTCTGGTCAAGGATCTTGAGAGCCTAGTCTGTACATGGTACTCGGAGCCTCCCGAGCAGGGCTTGCCAGCATCGGATCTTCCCAAGATGGAGACGGTGGCCAAGCGTCCACGGCGCGAACTGTATGAGAGTTGGCGACTGGCATGCGCCCAGATATTGAACGACATCGTAGATCAGAACCGGTCCGATCCTGCCGTGCTGTCGATGCACTTGACTTGGTACAACCCCGATACAAGCGAGTTCTTCTCCCCGATCGATGTCTCCGAGTTAGCGAGAGGTGATTGCTCGGTTGTTCATGTCGTCATATTGATCGATGACATCTATGACATGTACTATCGCCTACGAGGCGATGGAAATCTCTATGCGGACGTGTTCATGAAGCACCATCGACGCATGCTCAAGAAGCTGACCAAGCATGTCGAAGAAGATGGACTCACAGAGAAGCTAGAGGAGGGACTGCAATCGCAAGTCATAGAATTGGCACTGGGTGACCTCTTGATGTGGCGTCGTTCGGAGATGATTCAGGCAGAGAATATTGCACAGACCCTTCGCACGAAACTGACGGTGCTCGGCACTAAACACGATGAGCGTGCCTTGAGAACAATTGTCCAGAATCCTGATGCTCCGCGAATCTACCTTTCTCACCGCATTACTGAGCATCGCCGCTACAACATGGACACCTGCACTGAGGACAATCCTCTGGGCGACTGGATGCCAGCGGTTGAGGAAGTCAACCGTCTACACCAGGAGTTCTTGAGGGTTGGCCAGGTACTTGTCAATCCGACCGCTATAGATGAGTTGCGATTCGATCCTGCGGACTATAGAGGTCGGCGCGATCCTCGCCTCAAGAAACGCTGGCCGACGCCTGAACCGGAGAATGATCTGCTTTGGTCACGCTCCCAGCCGGACCGTGGCCCGGAACACACGACGATTCTGACAGGCGACAAGCTTGTTGATCTCGGCGATGAGGACGTGTCCCGCAGCATCGCAACTTCGTTGGCGAACCGGATCTACTTCGAGATTGCATTTCGAGACCACGTTATTGTAGAAAACACACCGAACTTGTGCGTCTATCGTCCGTTCTTCTGTGTGGATATGGACAAGGCCGAGACCTCCGCCGAATGGTCTAGCGGCGTCAAGCGCGAGGTCAAGCACTGGAAGGAGACACACCGGAATCGCGTGGAGGGCTTGCCGAACGCGACGGATCGAATCGACACCACTCTGCGCCGGATTGCGTTAGTGCATACAACCGACGAGATCCGTTGCAGGATACGATGGCTATTCGCACATGACAATGAGGAGGTTTTTCTCGGCAATGCGAGAAGACACCTTGAGGGGAACTGGAGCGGCCTAGGCATGCCCAACGCCGAGATCCATAAGCTATTGGCAGGCAAGCTTCCTGAAGCAGATGCCTCTCAGCTTAGTCGTAGCCCAGAAGACCCTGTAGTCCAAGAGAAACCCAAGCAAGTCCTCGCACAGATCTGGCCAGCAGTACAAATCGCGCTTCACTTGGAATTTTCCTCTCTCAATCGTCCCGGCACAGAAGACGATGCAGAGGACGTTTCTATCGGACTGGAACAGGTGGCCTTCTTTGCTATCACCGAAACTGGTAGCCGCAACGCTCAAGATCTCGACGTTCTGGTGCGTAACCTGAGCAGATTCTTCGGGAACGATCTTGACGAAGAGGCGGTCATTAGCAATAACAAGGAGTTTTGGCGTATCTGTGACGAGTGCTGTCAAGCCGAGAAAGGGATGGCATTCGAACAGCATGTCGCTCAGAAACTCGGACTTGACTACGAAGGGCTCCAAGGACTAGCGAATCAAGCGAGCTAACAGTCGCACTGTAGCCGCAGAGCCAGCATGTTGCCATAATCGGCCGAGCAGCTGCGGGAAAGAGCCGTAGTTGGTGCCGAGTTGGGATTTTGCCGCCTCGCCGAACGATGTCATCCTCAGGTCACGACGTTGGGGCGGGGCAGGTTCTGGTCCTCGCACAGGGCGTAGTAGACGGCCAGCACGCCCGGCCCGTCGATGACGGACTCCACGTTGCCGTCGGCGTCGAGGTTGAGGTTGACGCCGTGGATCTGGAACCAGGCGTCGGTCGGCTCGGTGTTGTCGGCGGGCACGGTGAGGGTGTGGACGCTGCCGGCCGGCTCGAACAGGAACGACCCGGCCCGGTTCACCTCCGGATACTCGATGTACTTCCAGGCACCGCTCAGGGTGTGGGCGTACACCGGCCCGGTGTGGCGGTGGGTCTGCACCATCGCACCCGGCGCGAACCGGTTGCGCACGATCCACAGCCCCTCGTCCTCGCGCACCATCATCACCTTCATCTCGATGCCGTGGCCGGCGTCGGCCCACGGCAACTCCTCCTCGCCCCTGTG
>JAPOQG010000169.1 GCA_026710865.1 Acidimicrobiaceae bacterium | reverse complement strand
CGTAGCCTGATGGCTTGCCTGTATTTCTCGGGGGACTGGCCGCAGCCCTGCTCGGGACCGGCGACTTCTTCGGGGGCGTCGGCGGACGCCGCATCGACCATCGCGGCGCGGTGGTGTCCATCGCCTGGGTGGCGTCCTGCGTCGGTGCAGTGGTGGCCGGCCTCTTCGTGCTGGTGTTCCCTCCCGCCCACTTCGGCCGGACCGACTTCTACTGGACGCTGGTGGCGCTGGTGTTCGCGGCGACGGTCCGGCCGCTGCTGTACCTGTCCATGGAGCGGGGACCGATGGCGGTGGTGGCCCCGGTGTTCAGCCTGGTGTCACTGGTCGTTCCGGCGGTGGTGGGCCCGCTCACCGGCGACGCGCTGGGCGGAGCCGAGTTCGCCGGCGTGATGCTGGCCATTCCGGCCGTGCTGCTCATCTCCAGCGAGGGTCGACTGCCCAACGTCGAGATGCTGCGGTCGGGCTCCGGCGTGGCGATGGGCTGCCTCGTGGGAGCGCTTCTGGGCTGCCTGAGCCTGACGTTCGCTCAGATCACGCCCGATGCCGGAGCAATGCCCGCGTTCTTGACCCAGCTTGGTTCAGTGTTCTGGATCCCCATGATCACCGTGCCGTTCGGGTTGATGGCTCCGGTGTCATCCGACGCTCGCCGCTTCGGCCTCCTGGTGGGCCTGATCGACATCGGCGCCGTCATCGCGATGGTCATCGCCTTCCAGCGGGGCAACGTGGCGGTTGTCGCCGCCATGCTGGGCTTCGCGCCGGTCACGACCATGACGCTGGCCTGGCGGATCTACCACGAGTCCGTGCGCCGCTGGCAGTGGGTCGGAGCGGCCCTGGGCGCGGTCGCAATCATCCTCTTCTCTACCGCGTCCTGACCGCGTCCCCCGAAATTGGCGACGAAACGGCCACTGGAGGCCCAATATCCGCATCAATTTCGTGGGGTCGGGCCAAGAGGCAGGCCTAGTCCGGCAGGAGCCTCACGTTGTTGAGCGACGCGACCGCGATCCGTTCCCGCAGGCCGGTCGGAGACGCCAGTACCAGCTGACCGGCGTCGTCGATGTCGGTGGCCAGGCCCCGCATGGTGCCGTGGGGAAGCAGCCGCAGCTCGACCGCCTGTCCCAGGGTGGAGCAGCGGTCCCGGTAGGAGTCCAGTATGGAAGACGGATCGTCGAGCCCGGAGGCCAGATCCCGCAGGTGCATCAGAAGCGCGTCGCAGAGGCGGGAGCGCTCCTGGGGCGGGACCACTGGTCCGACCCGCACGGTGAGCGCGGCGGACTCGACCCGGCCCGGTCCCAGCGTGCAGGCGAAGCTGACGGCCACCTCGAGATCGTCGCCCGGCTCGCACACGACCAGATCGGGCCACCGGCAGGACCGGGGGCCGTCGCGGCAAGCGTCGAGCGCTCGGGCCGCAGCCAGGCTGGCCGCGGCCCAGCCGACATCGACGGCCGACGGATCGAGCGCTTCGGGCCGGGCGAGCACGCTGACTGCGACGGCGTCGGGTGTGCGCCATTCGATGCCGCCGCGGCGGCGGGCTGCGATCTCGGTGTCGGCGACGACGGCCGCCCCCGCCGGCGCGGCTGACTGGCGGGCCCACTGGTGCAGGAGCGCCTCGACCGACAGCGCCACGGCCGCCGTCCTCGTCGGCGGGGTCACGGCCCGGCCAGCCTCGGCTCCAGACGGTCCACCAACCAGCCCCGGTCGGTGTCGCAGCTCAGAATGAGCCGACCCGCCGGCCAGGCATCGATGCCGGGCAGCTGTGACGGTGTCAGCAGCTCGACCGCGACCGAGCCGTCGCCTGCGGTGCGCCACTCGCCGACCGTGAGCTCGGTCAGTTCGACGCTGCGCAGATCGCGGCGCAGGCCTCCAACCAGCTGTTGCAGGAAGCGTTCCCGCTCGACCGGGTCGGCCAGATCGTCGCGTATCCGTCCGGCGACGACGCGGTCGAGCCCGTTGCGCACCGCCACCGACAGGGCGGCGGCCCGACCCTGGTCGCTCAGCAGGTCCCACAGCGTGGTGTGCTCGGCCCAGACGATCGCGTGAATGAAGGCTCCGGCTCTCTCGGCGGCGCAGGCAGCGGCATCCGTCACGGCCGTACCCATCCGTTCGCCTCGAGCAGGTCGCGGACCCGGACCCGCTGCGGCCCGAAGAGCCGTTCAGTGATCACACTGTCGAGCGTCTCGTTCAGGGCTTCGGTCGAGTGGTGCTCGGCATGGATCCGGCACACCGTCTCGCAGGCCGCCTCCAGCAACCGGTCGGGCAGCTCCATGAGCCCGCCGATCAGGGATCGAAGGACCCGCCGGTAGCCGTCGAGGTCCAGATCGGCCAGCGAGCCGATCAGCGCGTCCAGGTCGGCGCTCATGCCGGTGGGCGGCAACGACGCGGCCCGCAGGAGCCGGTCTCTCAGCAGTTGGTCGCGCTCGGCTTCGGTGGTGGCGGCCAGCAGGCGGGCCACATGGCTCGAGCGTCCGATTCCCGGATCCCCGCCGTCCAGCGCGGATTCCAGGCGGGCCAGCGTGGCATGGGCGGTTCGCCAGTGGGACGCGTGCAGGCGTGGGTCGAAGACCGCGATGGCGGCGTGGGCGCTGTTCAGGGCCCGGGCCAGGTCGCCGGGCTCGCTCCTCGCCTCGTAGGCCAGCGCCAGGCTGTGCCTCGCAACCGCGTGGTGGAACGGGAAGCTGGTGTGGCTGAGCACGCTCAAGGACTGCTCGAAAGCTCCCGCGGCGTCACGGGCGTCCCAGCCGGCCGATCCCCGCCGGCAGAGTTCCAGGATGGTCGCGCCGAGTCCGTGGGCTGCCATTCCGGCTTGGAGCGATGCTTCCGGGAGCGCCGTGACGGCGGCCCGGTAGTCGTCGGCGGCCGATTCGAGGTCCTCGTCGGTTCCGAGCGCCTGCCGGGCCTGGGCCCGGTTGATGAGGGCCGCGCCCAGCAGCCGGCTCGCCTCGTCGTCGGTGGAGCCCTCACCGCCCGCCGGGACCGGCTCGCGGTGGGCTGTCACGATTTCGATGGCTCGGTTCAGGGCTTCGATCCCCGCCGCCGGCTTGCCGGCTTCGCAGTGCGCCAGCCCCACATTGATCAGAGCTCCGGCGTGCTCGTTCACCGGCGCCCGGGGCGCCAGCAACTCGGCCGCCCGGGCGAACATCTCAAGCGCCCGGCCCGGGCGACCGCCGGCGCGGTGGCAGTTGGCCGCCGCGGTGAGAATGCGTCCGTGCTCGACGGGCGCCCGGTCGGCGGTGAGGATTCGAGCAGCCTTGTCGAGCAGTTCCAGGGCTTGATCGAGGTCCTCGGGGCGGCCTGCGGCCTCCGATCTCGCCACCGCCAGCCGGTACGCGGCCAGCGCCCACCCGTCGGGCGCCTCGGCGAGGTTCACGGCTGCGAGCGCGGCCTCGAGGTTCTCGATGGTCATGTTCGCGAGGCGTGTGTCGAGGCGAGCTCCTGCACGCAGCGCTCCACCTCCGCGACCGCGTGGTCGACTGCAGCGTTCACAGCCGCGGTGAGTCCGATCCCCAGCATGTCGACCGCCGCGGGCTGGCAGCCGACGATGACGGTGCGCTCCGGGAGCACGCCGGCCGCCTTGGCCACCATGAGGGCACGCTCGGGAGTAGCCAGGTGCATGTCGGCGAGCAGGTCGTGGCGTTCGTCGACGTCCAGTCCGGCCACGTCGATCACCTCGGCGTCGATCACCATCACGGTTCCGGGCGCACGGTCCCGATCGACCGCGTCCACCACCACCAGCGCGTCGTAACCCGCCATCAGCTCGTGCACGAGATGGATCCCGCCGATGCCGGTCTCGGCCACGGTGACCCCTGGCAGCGGGCGCCGCTCACGGAGTCGCTTGACCACCTCCACACCGAACCCGTCGTCGCCGTGGAGGACGTTGCCCACACCCACCACGAGCACCCGAGCCGAGGTGCTCGGCCTCGGGCGCTCGCCGGCCCTCAGGGCGTAGCCGTGGATGACCCACCAGGCGATGTAGTCCCCGAGCTCGGACCAGGACGCATCATCCATCTGCTCGCGCAGGTGCTCGCGGCGCTTGTCCAGTTCGGTGCCGATGATCTCGTCGAGCGCGGCGATGGTCACCTCCGCAGGCAGCAGCGACACGCTTCCGGCGTCACCGACGCGCAGCGACTCGCTGAGAGCGGTCACGCTCTCCAGGTCGATCCCGCCGCCCGGCGCCACCGCGGCGGCAGGAGTCTCGGTTTGAGCCCTCTGCTCCTCCGAGCGACGCAGGCAGTAGCCCACCAGCAGGGCGGTGCTGGCCCAGTCGGCCAACTCGGTCACGGGCTGGCGCTCCCGCTCCTGCTCGAAGCACGCCTGCCTGTAACGCAGCGACTCCTCGGTCATCGGATGGGTCTGGGCCAGGGCCCGGGCGGCGAAGCAGAGATCGCTCACGTCGAT
>JAPOQG010000157.1 GCA_026710865.1 Acidimicrobiaceae bacterium | reverse complement strand
TCAGACGCCGGAGACGGCCGTGGCCCGCCAGTCGAGCAGGGGGCAGTCGCCCCAGAGCCGCTCGAGCTGGTACAGGTCTCGCCGCTCGGCGTCGAAGACGTGAACCACGAAGGGTCCGTAGTCGAGCAGCACCCACTGGCGGTCGTCGCCACCCTCTATGCGAAGCGGCAGCGGGCCGCCCGCCGCTCTCAGGCTCTCCTCCACGCCCTCGGTTATGGCCCTCACCTGGCGGGCGTTGTTGCCGTGGGTGACCACGAACAGGTCGGTCACCACGAGCACATCGCCGACGTCGATGACAACGGTGTCGACGCCCTTGCGCTCATCGGCGGCCGCGGCCGCCGCCATCGCCCAGCGCCGTGCGTAGGCACCATCCTCGATCGCGGGCGGTCGCCCGGCCGGGGCTGCGGAGCCCGCCTGTCCCGCCACGTTGGCGCCGGCCGTCACCGGGCTGCCTGGTCGCTTCCGACCGTCACGGTTATGTCAACCACGTCAGGGGTGTCCTCGCCCAGCTCGATGAGGGCCATGTCGACGCCGAGCACGATGGCGATGGTGTTGGTGAAGGGGTCGTTCACGAGTTCCGCGCGATGGTAGGCGAAGTGGGTGGTCTCAACGCCAAACTCGGCGGCGTTGCCGATGACGGTGATGACCCCGCCGGCCGCGACCACATCCTCGGCCAGCGCGTCCCGGATCGACGGATCGCCCGTGCCGTCGAGCAGTTGGATCCGGGGCCGCTGGAAGGACTCCGGCTGGCGAGGCCACGGCACCAGCTCCAAGACCTTGGCACGCAGCCAGGACCGGCCCTCGTCACCGAGCGCGTAGCGGGGCGGCGCGGCCGGATCATCCACCAGCGACTGCAGCGGGGGCACCTCCACCACGGCGGTTCCCGAACCCAGGACCCGCATGAACGGCGACAACGGCGACGCCGGCGGCGGCGCGGACGCGGCCGGATCGGCGGAGCGGCCGATGACGCCGAGCCACGACTCCCACAGGGCGCGCTGGCGCTGCACCCGGTTGACGTCGGCCTCTTCCGGGTTCCGGAAGCCGTACACCGCGGCAGCGTCGGCCGCGGACAGCTCGTGGGCGCCGGCCTCGTAGACCACCCGTTGCGCACCGTCGGAGCCTGGCTGCGAGAGGTCGTCCGCCAGCCGGTACGGCAGGGGCGCAGCCGGGCCGATGCTCTGGGCCAGCAACTCGGTGGTCATCTCGGCCACCTCGTCGAACCCGATCCCGAACAGTTCCTCGGCGACCTGCTCGACCGCGGCAACTCCTCCCCGGGTGTACACGTCAGAGATGAACTCGCCCTCTCTGGCCAGCCCGACCCCGGGTTCCACCAGCAGGTCGGCGGGCAGCAGCACGATGCCGCCTCCCGCGTCGATGCCCGTGCTGGCCATGAAAGCCACACCGGACAGTTCGCCGTTGTGGGTGTGGAGCGACAGCAGCGTCGGCGTCACCCCTACCAACTCCAGATATCCGGGCTCGTCGGGCTGCAGGACGATCGGCTCCTGCACCGTCTCGAACCTCGTGTCCAGGACGGCACGACCGCCCTCCCGGGCCAGCAGCAGGACCGCCAGGCCCGCGGCTGCCACGATCGCGGGAAAGACGAACCTCCAAAAGAAGTGGGCACGGGGAGCGGGCCGGCGGCGGCCCCGCACCAACTTCAGCGACCGCACCCGTACAGGCCCCTGGATCTCACGACATCGGCGACGGCGCGGGGCACGAGCGCCTCGACCGGCCGGCCGTCGGCGAAGCGGGCCCGGATGTCGCAGGACGAGATGTCGAGCGCGGGCGCCTCCACCACCCGGGCAGGCCAGCCGGGCGGAGGCCTCCCGCCGGAGCGTCCCGCCCGGTCCACCACGACGGTGGTGGCCAGCTCCCTGAGCTCGGCGGGCCGTTTCCAGGTGTCGAGGGTCTGGGCGATGTCGGAGCCGACCAACAGCATCAACTCGGCGCCGGGGTGCAGTGAGGCCAACTCGGCGAGGGTGTCGGCCATGTAGCTCTGGCCGCCGCGGTCTATCTCCAGCGAACTCGCCTCGATGCCGCTGAGACCGCCGACCGCGGCCCTCACCATCTCCAGCCGCACCGGCGCGGGCGTCACCGGCTGCAGGGCCGACTTCTGCCACGGGTCGTTGGCGACGACCAGCAGCACAACCGACAGCCTCAGGCGGTGGCGCACCTCCAGCGCCACCGCGAGATGCCCGAAGTGGGGCGGATCGAAGGTCCCGCCCAGCACGCCGATGCGGGGACCGCCGCCTGTTCGCACCGCGGAAGTGTAGGATCACGTGGGTTCGGTCGCGGCGCGGCCCGTGACATATGTCACATCCGTTGGGCGCGCCTGCCTTGACTTGCCGGGAACAGGCGGCTACGGTATATTCGTTCGTCTGGGCTGGAGTTGCGCGCTTGGAGGGTGTGCGCCCGGCACCAAATCCTCCCCACAAAGAAAGCGAGAAGGCCGCCCTGCCACGCGAGCGGGGCGGTCAGGTGAGTGTGACATGAGCGATTCAGTAGGACAGTACCTGAACGAGATCGGCGCCGTGGCGCTGCTGAACGCCCAGGAGGAGCGCGAGCTCTCCCAGGCCATCGAGCGCGGCGTGGAGGCCCGCCTCCGCAAGGAGCAGGGCGAGCGGGGCCGCGACATCGACCGGGCGATCCGCGTGGCCGCCGCGGCCAAGGACCGGTTCATCCGGGCCAACCTGCGCCTGGTGGTCAGCGTGGCCCGCCGGTATCCCCTGCCTCCCGGCATGGAGCTGCTCGACCTCATCCAGGAGGGCAACCTCGGCCTCGAGCACGCCGTCGACAAGTTCGACTGGCGCAAGGGCTTCAAGTTCTCGACCTACGCCACCTTCTGGATCCGCCAGTCCATCGGACGGGCCCTCGACCAGAAGGCGAGCCTGGTGCGCCTGCCCGGCGACCGGTCGGCGTCGCTGCGCGCCGCGCTGCGCCAGGTGTCCGGCGACGGCGACGAGCTCGACGACGACCACGCCCGGCTGCACCGGCTCACCACCCCCACCTCGCTCGACCGCACCATCGGCGACGACGACAGCAACGAGCTCATCGACCTGCTCCCCGACGCCAACCCCGGGCCCGAGCTCGAGGTGATGGCCAAGGCCGAGGAGGAGATGGTGACCGGACTGCTCGACATCCTCGAGCCCCGGGCCAAGTACGCCGTCGAGCAGCGCTTCGGACTCTCAGACGGCATCAAGCGCTCCTACCGAGAGGTCGGCGAGGAGCTCGGCGTCACCGCCGAGGCCGCGAGGCGGCTGGTGAAGCGCGCCATCAACGCCGTGCGCGAGCACGCCGAGGAGCTGAGCCTGGCCGAGACGGTCGACGCGGCGTAACGGCCATGTCCGGCGAGGACCTGACCCTTTTCGCCGGCGGGAGCGCTTGGTCGCCCTCCTCCTGGAGGTCCAAGCCCGCGAGACACCAGCCGGCCTGGCCCGATGCGGCCGAGATCGAGCAGGCGACCAAGGCCCTGCACGACCTGCCGCCGCTGGTGTTCGCGGGCGAGGCCCGCTCGCTGACGGGCCATCTCGGGCGGGTGGCCGACGGCGAGGCGTTCCTGCTGCAGGCCGGCGACTGCGCGGAGTCCTTCGACTCCTCCGCCGACTCGATCCGCGACCGGCTGCGGGTGATCCTGCAGATGGCCATCGTGCTGACCTACTCCGGGGGTGTGCCCCTGGTGAAGGTCGGCCGCATCGCGGGGCAGTTCGCCAAGCCCCGGTCGAGCCCCACCGAGACGGTGGGCGAGGTCGAGCTGCCGTCGTTCCTGGGCCACATGGTCAACGACATCGGCTTCAGCGAGGCCGAGCGGCTGCCCGACCCGCGCCGGCTGCTGACCGCGTACCACCGGGCCGCGTCCACGCTCAACCTGCTGCGGGCGTTCACCCGGGGCGGCTACGCCGACCTTTCGAGGGTGGCCAGCTGGAACCGGGAGTTCGTGGCCTCGTCGCCGGCGGGCCGGCGCTACTCGCGCATGGCCGAGGAGATCGACCGGGCCCTGCGGTTCATGACCGCGTGCGGGGTGACCACCGCCAACACCCCTCAGCTGCACGAGGTGGAGTTCTACACCAGCCACGAGGCCCTGGTGCTGGACTACGAGGAGGCCCTGACCCGGGAGGACTCGACCACCGGCGACTGGTACGACTGCTCGGCCCACATGCTGTGGATCGGCGAGCGCACCCGCCAGCTCGACGGCGCCCACGTGGAGTTCCTGCGGGGCGTGAGGAACCCGCTCGGGTGCAAGGTCGGGCCCACCGCCACCGCCGACGAGGTGGTCGCACTGTGCGAGCTGCTCAACCCGCAGCGCGTGCCCGGCCGGCTCACGCTCATCACCAGGATGGGCGCCGGCAGGATCGGGACGCTGCTGCCGCCGCTGCTGCGGGCGGTGCGGGACTCGGGCCACCCGGTGGCCTGGGCCTGCGACCCGATGCACGGCAACACGTACACCTCGGAGTCGGGCCGCAAGACCCGCCACTTCGACGACGTGCTGGCCGAGATCAGCGGCTTCTTCGCGGCCCACACCGCCTGCGGAACCTGGCCCGGCGGGGTGCATGTCGAGTTGACCGGCGATGCGGTCACCGAGTGCGTCGGCGGTGCCGACAAGCTCATCGACGCCGACCTGGAGCGAGCCTTCGAGACGCTGTGCGATCCCCGCCTCAACGGCCGCCAGTCGGTGGATCTCGCCTTCCGGGTGGCCGAGATGCTCTCCGACCGCCGCTGAGGTCAGGCCTCTCAGGCTGCGCAAGCGGCGTGGGTCGACCTGTCGGCCGTGATCCGCCGGCCCGTGGTCAGTCGTCGTCGTCGATGGTGATCTTGACTAGCACCTCGCCGTCGTTGTCGGTGTCTCCCCACAGGGTGGCGTGGTGGGGTCGGCTGAGGCGCACGTAGAACACCTTGTCGCCGTCGCGGGCGGAGTTGGGCCGGGTCTTGATCCTGATCGCCTGCAGCCTGACGCCGTCGGGGTTCACATCGTCGGCGGGCAGGAACGTGACGGTGCCCGAGCCCGCGACGTAGTGCCTGGGGGCCGTGGCCGCGCCCGCGCCGGCGCCGTTCTCGGTGGCCCAGTCCAGCGTGATGGTCCTGTCGCTGTTGTTCCCCTCGAGGCGCAGGTCCAGCGTGAGGGTGCTGCCCTCGTCGACGGTGGCGTCGATCGCCTTGATGGCGGGCGGGGCCTCGTCCTCGGTGATGGAGAGGGTGGCCGTCCCGTCGCCGATGACGGCATGGTCGGCCGGCACGACGCAATCCTGCCTATCCAGTTTGTCACATATCCGAGCGGAGCTCAGGGTCAGCACGATCTCGGCGGTCTCGGTGCCCTCGTAGCGCCCGTCGTCCTGGGTCACGATCTCGCAGCGGTACAGCGTTTCCCCGGCCGGAACAGTCGACAGGCACCTGGTGAAGAAGTCCGAGAACGGGTTGTGTCCCGCTCCGCGGTAGCCGAGCAGCGCGGTGTCTGAGCGGAACGCGAGGCCGAACGGCAGATCGACCTCGAGGGCGCGGTCGAGGCGCACGGTGAGGTGCCCGCCGAGCACCTCCTCGTCACGGCTGCTGTCGTCCTCCTCGTCGACGGTGGCGTCGTGGACGCTGATGGTGGCCTTCTCGCCGATGATGGTGCCCACGCCGTCGCCGTCGCCGATGACGGCGCCGCCGCTGACCACCCGGGCCAGTTCCAGGCGCAGCGTCTCGTCCACCTCGTTGACGCCGTCGTCGATGGTGGCCACCGCGACGGTCTTGGAGGTGTCGCCGGCGGCGAAGGTCACGCGGCCGAAGTTGGCGGTGTAGTCGGCGCCGGCGGTGGCGGTTCCGTCCACGGTGCGGTACTGCACTGTCACCGCCGACGCGGGCGCGGGGTCGGCGGTCACGGTGAAGGAGAGGGCGGCGCCCTCGCGCACCCCCGCGGCGTCGGAGACGCTGATCTCGGGGGTGCCGAGGGCGGGGCCGTCGCGGATGGTGCCGGTGGCGGCCCGGCCCGGGCCCCTGGCGTTGACCGCGGTGCCGAAGGTGAGGCTCACGGTCTCGTCGCCCTCGGCGGCGTCGGGGTCGCGCCGGGTGGGCACCGAGATCGTCCCCGAGCGGTCCCCGGCGCCGACCACCAGGCTCGCGGCGCGCGCGGTGTAGTCGGCGCCTGCGGTGGCGGTTCCGTCGACGGTGCGGTAGGGCAGCGTCACCGCCCGCGGGCTGGGCGCGTCGAGGGTGACCGCGAACTCCAGCGGATCGCCCTCCCGGGCGGAGGCGTCGGCCACCGACAGGGTCACCGGAGGCGGCCGCTCGTCGTCGTAGATGACCGCCGTCACCCGGCGGGCGCCGACGACGCGGCCCCGGAACTCGCCGTGGAGCTCGAAGACGAAACTGACGGCGCCGGTGGCCGCGCTGTCGTCGATCGTGGACACCGTGACCGTCTGGGCGGTGTCGCCGGGCCGGAACGTCAGCGTGCCGGCCTCGCCGGTGTAGTCGGCGCCGGCCGTGGCGGTGCCGTCGACGGTGCGGTAGCCGACGGTGATCCTGCGGGTGGCCGGCTCGGAGAGGGCGACCGTGAAGGCCATGTCGGCGCCCTCGAACACCCCGTCGGGGTCGGGCCCGGCCAGCGACATGTCCGGCTCGGGGGCGTCGTCGTCGAGGATCGTGCCCTGCGCCCACGGGTCGGCCATCCTGAGCCCGCTGACGGCCTGCAGCCGCAACAGGAACGTCTCGTCGCGCTCCTCGATGCGGTCGTCCACGACGGGCACCCGGATCCGGGCCCGGCCCGCGCCCACCGGAATCGTGAGCCTGCCCTTGGTGTGGGTGTAGTCCAGGTCGCGGGTGGCGGCCCGGTCGCCCTTGGACGGCGTCGCCTCGGTGCGGTAGCTGACCACCGCCTGCGACTTGGGCGGCGGGTCCAGCTCCATCACGAACACCATCTCCCCGGCGTCCTCGGCCACCTCGACGGCCTCCACGTTGGCCACGGTGACCTCCGGGTCGTCGTCGTCGATGATCGAGCCCTGCATCCGCAGTTCCTCGCCGTACCAGGATGAGAGCACTCCGTCGTTCCTGTCGCAGAGGCTTGACGAGGCGGGTGAGCACCAGTACACCCTGACCCCGAAGGTCTCGGTCACCTCGATCTCGTTGTCCTCGAAGGTGTTGAAACCGAACGTGCCCACGGTCGGGCTGCTGCTCCCGGGCCACGAGAAGGGCCTGGCGGAACCGCTGCCTGCTCCGGTACGGAAGTCGTTCTCGTCGGCTGTGCCCGTCCCGGTGTAGGCCCACCGGTAATACACGGCCCTGCAGAGCGGCCGGTCGGTCTCGAACCCGAAGAGAACCCGGTCGCCCTCCACCGCGGCGCCGTACTGGGAGTAGTTGTGGTCCTGGGGGAACCCGGTGGCGACCCGCCATGTCGGCGGGCCCTCGACGGTGGGGTCTATGCACCGGTCGTTGTCGACGATGGTGACCTGCGCGGTGGTGTCGGGGTCGAGGCGCAGGCCGCCCGAGGGCTCGCTGAGGCCCACCAGGAACGTCTCGTTCTCCTCGACGTCGGAGTCGTCGATGATGGGCACCTCTATGGTGCTGCGGCGGCTGCCGGCGGGGATGGTGTGGGTGCGTTCGGTGTGTGTGTAGTCGCTGCCGGGGGTGGCCTTGCTCGAGCCGGGGGTCTGGGCGACGGTGGTGTACTTCACGCTGACCGGCTCAGCGGGCGCAGTGCCCAACTCGATGGCGAGGACAGCGTTCCCGTCGTCCTCTTGCACGGTCACGTCGTTGAAGGCGGTGATTTCGGGGTCGTCGTCGTCGGTGATGGTGAGGGTGAAGTCCCAGTTGCGTGATGTCCAGTGTGCGGGGAGGTCGCCGACCCAGACGGCTCGTACTCGCAGTGTCTCGTCGGGCTCGTCGCGGTCGTCGTCGTTGACGGCGATGCGGCCGCGGATGCGGGCGGGCGCCGCCGCGGCGAAGGTCTCGAGCCGGTCGGCGGCGGCGGCGTCGGCCTGGTCGTTGTCGGTGAAGGTGTAGCCGGCGCCGACGTCGGTGCTCTCGGGGGCGACGCGGGCGGTGACCCCGGAGAATTCGAGGCGCCAGGTGGCCGCGACGGTGGCGCAGCCGATGTCGAGCTCGAACGGCACCGTCCCGGCGTCCTCGGAGACCCTGAGGGGACCGAACGAAGCTTCGGGGCGGCCCTGGCGCGCGTCGCCGGGGTCGACGCAGTCGCCGCGTATGGCGCCCACCCCGATGCCGGGGCCGCGGATTCTGGCGTGGCCCGACGGGTTGGCGAGCCGGAGCTGGAGGCGCTCGTCGGCCTCCTCGACGCTGTCGGCGAGGGTGGGCACGCTCACCGTCCTGGAGCGCTGGCCGGACGCGAACGTGAGCCGCCGCGGCGAGGAGGCGGGCACCCCGGTGTAGTCGGCGCCCGCGGTGGCGGTGAGGTCCCGGGTGTGGTAGTCGACGCCGACCGCTGTGCTGCTGGTGGCCGGGGCGCCGTCGGCGTCCACGAGGCTCACCGTGAACTGGAGGTCCGTTCCCTCGGCCACCGGCCCTGCGTCGGAGACCTCCACCAGCACACCGTCGTCGTCGGTGACCGTGCCCCGCCCGGTGACCTCCCCCACCCTGGTGTAGCGGTACGGCTGGCCGCTCGCCCAGTGAGCCCCGAAGGCGAACGTCTCCGTGCTCTCGGCTTCGTTGTCGTCGATGAGCTCCACCTCCAGATCCACACTGCGCTCGCCTGCCGGGATCTCCGCACGGCCCTGCGACAGGCGGTAGTCGCGGCCCGCGGTGGCGGTGCGGTCTAGGATGGTGCGGTACCTCACCGCGAGCTGCCTGTTCTCGCAGACCTCGGTGGGGATGGACACGGTGAAGGTGATGCTGCCGTCGGACTCGGCGGCGGTGGGGCTGTTGATGGAGATGGGCGGCACCGCGCTGCTGTCGTCGGTGGGGTCGACGCAGTCGTCTCCGTCGTCGTTGAGGATGGTGATCTCTGCGCCTCTCACGGCGATGGACAGGGCCTCTCCGTCTTGGCGGCCGGGGGTGAGGGCTTTGGCGCTGTCGATGCGCACTTGCAGTGTCTCGTCGGGCTCGGTGTCGGTGTCGCCGCAGAATCGGATGGCGGCCAGGTGGCTGGTGTCGCCGGCGGGGATGGTCGTCGCGTGGGAGCCGGTGATGAAGTCGGCGTCGCCGGTGCAGTCGGCTCCGGCCGTGGCGGGCGCGGCGGCGGAGGGGGTGGCGACGGGGGTGAAGTCCACTGCCACGTCGCGGCTGTTGGGGGGGCTGAGGGTCAAGGTGAACACGGCGACGGTGTGGCCGTCGTCGCCCTCGGTGGCCTCGGCCGCGGCGACGCCTATTTCGGAGGTGTCGTTGTCGATGATGGTGCCGACGCTCCACACCGTCGACTCGCCGTGCCATTGCGCGGGGTTCAGGCGGCCTCCTGGGTAAATCTCATGCATGATGCGATAGAACTCGTCGGGCTCGTCGATGTCGTCGTCGAAGGTGTCGTAATCGAGCGATGAAGCCCGAGTGATTCCGTTCCCGATAGAGCTCGCGCTCGTCCCGGAACGTCCTCCGGTGAAGTCTTCGCTGGATGCCAGCGCGAGGCCTGGCCCGCCGCCCACCGCCTCGCAGGCCGCGAGGCGCGCCCCTGTCCGACGGGGCGCGCAGTCCCCGTGGCCTAGGAATCGGATTTCCAAGCCCGGCTCGCAGACAGCGGGATCCAGGTCGATTCGATGCGTCAATGTCTCGCCCTCTGTGCCAGACACGTCGCTCCTCACGATCAGCCGGGGCGGGCTCAGGTCGCCGAGAACCGGGTGGCACTGGCCGTTGATCACCCCCACCGCGGTGTAATCGCCGAGTTTTGCGTTGCTGGAGGGGTTGCTCAACTGGAGCTGGAGCCGTTCCTCGGGCTCGGTGTCGGTGTCGGCGAGCACGGCCACGGCCACCGTCTGGCTGGTCGCCGCGCCGGGCTCGAAGCGCAGCCTGCGCGACGCTATGGCGGTGTAGTCGGCGCTGGCGCCGTCGGGGACGTCGTTGTGGGGCACCGCCGTCAGGTTGTCGGTGCCGCTGCGGGTGGCGGCGTCGACGGTGACCCTCTGGGTGCTGGACGCGGGCCGGCCCTCGGCGTCGATGAGGCGCACGGTGAACTCGAGGTTCTCGCCCTCGTCGGCGCGGGCGCCGACACCGTCGTCGCCGTCGACGATCTCGAAGTAGACCTCGTCGTCGTCGGCGATGCGGACCTGCACGGCGGCCGCGGCGGTGTCGAGGTCGGCGGCGCCGACGCTGTCGGGGTCGATTCTGGCGGTGAGCGTCTCGATGTCCTGCTCGTCGATGGTGTCGTCGCAGACGTCGATGCTGAACTCGAAGACGGTGTCGCCGGCGGCGAAGCTGACTGGGATGCCCGCGGCCGCCGCCTCGTAGTCAGGCGGCGGGTCCGAGCCGCAGCCGCCTCCGCGGGTAGCGGTGTCGCCGGGACCCCCGAACGCGACGGTGGCGGTGACAGGGCGTCCGCTGGGGTTGTCGAGCCTCGCAGTGAAGGTGGCCGTGCCCGACGACTCGGCGAGGTCCCCGGCGGGGCCCTCGAGGCTCAGCTTGGGGCGGGCGTCGTCGTCGCTGATGCGGCCCACCGCGCAGTCGTCGCCGGCGGTGCCCGCGCCCAGCGGCGGCTGCGGCGGGCACGGCGACGCCGCCACCGCCGACGCCGCGATCCCGTCGAAGTCGCCGAGTCTGAGCGTGAACGTCTCGTCGTCGCCGTCGAGGGGGTTGTCGTCGCCGTCGAGGGGGTCGTCCTCGTCGACGCTGTCGTCGCAGGTCTGCACCCTCGCCGTGACCAGCACCTCGCCGGGAGCGAAGCTCGCGGTGGCAGCCGCCGCCGCCACGAAGTCCGGCGCCGGAACCGCCGCGCAGTCCGTGCCCGCGACCGCGGCGCCCTCGGCGGCGGTGCGGTAGTCGACGCTCACGGTGCGGCCCGCCACCGGGACCAACCTCAGCGCGAACTCGACGGCGCCGCCCTCGCCTGCGGACGCGTCGGCCACGCTCACGCCCGGCTCGGGGTCGTCGTCGCGTATCACCACCGTCGCGGAGCCCTCCCCGATGCTGGCGGCCATGTTCTGCCTCGGCTGCAACTGCACCAGGAACGTCTCGTCGTGCTCGTAGAGGTCGTCGTCGCTCACCGCCACCGACACCGTGGCCCGGCTCGAGCCTGCGGCGATCGTCACATCGCCGGCGGTCACCGCCGCGAAGTCGGCGCCCGCCCCAGCAGCCCGCTCGCCCACGCTGGGCCGCTCCCGGGTCCTGAAGCCCGCCACCACCGCCGAAGACGCCGCCACCTCCGCGCCGGTGTCGGGATCACACAACACCACCGTGAGCACCGCGTTGTCGCTGGACTCGTCCACCCCGAAAACCGCCTCCGCCGCCGCGTCGCAGCCGTCACGCAGCCGCAACTCGAAAGCGTCGTCATCGACGATGCGGCCCTCAGCCACAGCGGCGCCGAGCCGGTAGACCGGATCGCCTCTCGGCGCCGGCGGCGGCGGCGGACCGTCGAGACGCACCTCGAAGAACTCGTACTCGCGCTCATCAACCCGGTCATCGACCGACACCACCGCGAACGCGCCCTCCATCTCGCCCTCGGCGACAGTGACCGCGCCCTGCGCGTTCACATAGTCCGCGCCCGCAGCGTCAGGCGACGCCCCGCCGACGGCCACAGCATCCGTCGGCGGCGTCTTCTGCGCCGTGCGCCACCCCACCACCACATCACGGCCGCTCACCGCGTCGAGGCGCACCCTGAACGTCAACGTCCCGCCCTCCGTAGCAGACCACCCCACCCCGACAGGACACGGACTCAACACCAAAGCCGCGTCAGGACACACCACCAACCCCGCCACCGGCGGATCGTCGTCGTCCAAGACGGTGCCCGTGCCCGCCGTGCCGGCATCCACCGCCGCCTCCGGGTCCGCCGGATCCGCCGGGTCCAGCGTCAACACCACATCGAAGGTCTCCTCGCGGTCCTCGTCGAGGGCGTCATCGACGGTGGGCACATCCAAAGTCGTGGACTCCTGGCCTGCGGCGATGGTGACGCTGCCGCTGAGATGCGTCGCCGGGGGTTCCGGCGGCCTCCCGAGGTCGCCGGGGGTCGTGGTGACGTGAGCCGCGCGCCAGTTCGCCGTGATCGGCCGCTGCGCGGCCACCGTCTTCGTCGTGTCGGCCGCGCTGACTAGGCCCACCGTGAACGTCAGCGTCTCGCCCTCGTTGCCGCGGGCGTCGCCGACGCGCAGCAGCGGCGGATCGTCGTCGTCGACGATGGTGCCCACCGCGCACCGGTCGCCCGAGGTCAGCGACTCGTCGACCAACGGGGTGGCCGCGTCGTCGGGCACCTCATCCAGGCAGGCACCGGTCCAGCCGCCGGGATCCGCGAAGGCTGCGTTGGAGGCCTCCAGGCGCAGCACCACCGTCTCGTCAGCCTCGTGCAGGTCGTCGTCGCTGACCGCCACCACAGCAACCCCCGGCCCGGTGTCGCCGGCTTCGAAGCGGACCTCGCCCTCAGACGACGGCGGGCACGCCACCGCGGTGTAGTCGACACCGGCCGCGGCGGAGCCTGCATCTGTGACGGTCTCGGTGCAGAACCGCACCGTCACGCCCTCGGTCCTGCCGGTCGGCGCGCTCAACACGACCGGGAAACCCAACTCGGCGCCCGCGGCGCCCTCACCCACCGAGACGTCCCCCACCCGCACCGTCGGCGGGTCGTCGTCGTCGAAGATGGTGCCCACACCGCGCCCACCTTGGATCCAGGCGTTGTCGCTCGCGTCGCACAACACCACCACGAACGTCTCGTCGCCCTCGTCGAGGGTGTCGTCGAACACCGCCACGGCGAACGTCGCCGTCCCGTCGCCGCCCGCCGCGATCTCCACCATGGGCGAACTGATCGTGCATTCCGTCGCGGCGGGGTCCGGCACCGGGGTGTAGTCCACCCCGGCGGCGGCGAGGGCAGTGTTCGGGGCGACGTTGTTGTCGATGGTCGCGTAGCGCACCGACACCGCCGGGGTCTTGTCCCCCACCCGCGCCACCGTGAACACCACCCGCTCGCCGGTGTCCCCCCGATTCCCGCACTCGCTGGGATCAGTCTCGCAGGCGGTGGCGTTGCCGATCTTCACGCCCGGCTCGTCGTCGACGATCACACCCACCGCGCAGCGGTCGCGGGAGGTGTCGGACTCGTCCACTCCCGGCGTGGCCGGATCGTCGGGCGCCACGGCCGGGCAGAGACTGCTGTCGTCGGCGGCCGCGGCGAAGCGGGCACCGGCGGTGGGCGTCAGCCACAGCTCCACCGTCTCGGGGCCCTCGCCGCACAAGTCGTCGACGAGCGACACCGTGACCGTCTGGGTCTGGTCACTCACCGAAGGCGCGAACGTCAGCGTCCCGCTCGTCGCCTCATAGTCGGGAGCGGGGCTGTCCATGCACTTGTTGCCCGTCCTTGCGGTGCCGTCGCGGGTCTCGTAGTCCACTGTCGCCACCGCGCCGCTGGGCTCCACGGCCACGTTGAAAGCCAACTGGACGCGGTCGCCCTCGGTCACCTCCGCCGCGTCGGACACCGTCACCGCCGGAGGGTCGTCGTCGTTGAGGATCGTGCCGGTGGCCTCGCGCCTCGCCGGGTCCAGGTTGATCAAGGCGAGATCGGCCGGATCGGCCGGATCCTCCAGCCGCAGCACCAACGTCTCGTCAGCCTCGAACAGATCGTCCGAGACGACCTCCACCTCGATCAGCGCCTCGGTGGCGCCCTCGACGATCGTCACCTGCGCCGGAACCGGCACAACGTAGTCGTCTCTCTCGGTCGCCCGGCCGTCGCCGGGAACACCGCCGACGATCGTGAACGGCAACACCACATCTCCCACAGCCGGCGCGTCGAGAGTCAACCTGAACGTGAGGGAGACAGTGTCGCCCGTGTGCCCCTCTAGGATCTCGGCGCCGGCGAGGCCGGCCTTGGGCGCGCCCTGCAAGATGGCCACCTCCGACGCCTGCCCGCGGAACGACACCGTCGGGAACACCCCCCGCAGCGGCGCCACCGCCCCGTCGGTCTCGCACACGAAACTCACCGACAACACACCCACCCCGCTCACCTCTGTGTCCGCCGCAGTGACCGCGCCGGTGTGGTCCAGGACCGCCTCGCCGCGGTCCAGCCACTCCGCTTCCAAGATGTCGGTCTCGCCCGGCCGGGGCCGCGGCCCGCCGATGCACAAGAAGTCCAGCCCCGGCCGCGACGACAGCACATCAACCACCAGATCCTCACAACCCGGCTTGCCCTGCTCACAAGTCAACGCCGCCGCGGTGGCCGCCTCCTCCGCAGCCAAATCAGCCATCAACGCCGCCCGGCCACCGCGCCCCGCCCACAACACGAACAACGCCAACAACATCATCACCGGAACCAGCAACACCACCTCCAACGACGTAGTCCCCCCATCCCCCCGCCACACACCCCGCCCGCCGCGGCCCCGCAACCGCCCCACACCACCCCAACCCCGACACCAACCACAACCCACACCCACAACCCCACCCCGCCCCAAACCCACACCCGCCCCCCCCCCCCCCCCAGAACCCACACCCACAACCCCGCCCCCCCCCCAGGGAGGGTGGCGGGGGCGTCGCCAACGCGCCCCCCGCTGCGGGTTGGAAAACGAGGCCCGCGCCGCGCCCCCGCCCCGCAGCCCGCCCGGGGGGGGGCGCCGCTTTGGGCCACCACGACCGGG
>JAPOQG010000185.1 GCA_026710865.1 Acidimicrobiaceae bacterium | reverse complement strand
ACCCGCAGCACCCACGCCACGGCCATCGACGCCATCCACGCCGCAGGCATCACCGCAGGCTGCACCACCCAACCACTGCGCTACTGCCCCGACCAACCCGTCACCAGAGCCCAGATGGCCACCTTCCTCACACGCGCCCTCAGGTTGTGATCGCAGCGGTCGGCGTGCGCCCTAGTGGTTCGCCTTCATAGGCGACCCCGAGGGCCTCGACTTGGAGCTGGAGTCTGTTACCCAGAACTCAAGGCGAGGCTTCTGCCAGCCGCTACGGGTCGTCGGGGTCTGGAGCGTTGATGCTGATCGCTATCAGGCCCCAGGACAGCTCCTGCTTCCAGGTCCCGCCCTGGGGCGTCTGCGCCAAGATGTAGTGGCCGGTGTCGGCGAGGCTCCAACCGTCGCGGCCGGCGGCGTCCTCGTCCTTGGACCAGGTGGAGCCCAGCTGCAGATCGACCTGCCCGGTCGTGTAGAGCACGAAGTGATACGTCGTGTTCGCCGACAGCACGGTGCCGAAAGGCGCCGCGAAGGCCACGTAGCCCTGCTCCATCCGATCGGGCACGATCAGGTCCACGAGCTTCGAGCCGGGCCCGCCTCCGGCTGCGGCCGACCACAGCTCCGCCCTGACCGTCGCGATGTGGGCGACGTTCAGCGGGACGCCGATGGACACCTCGACGCTCCCCATCTCGGCGGCCGCGCCTCCCGTCGTGAACCCCTGTGCGAGCACGAAGCCGTTGGTGGGAATGTCCGACCACACACTGCGCCGGCGCCGCTCCTGGCCGAAGTTGCTCACCAACGGGGGGCGGCGGGACTGATCGAGCCGCGCGTCGGCCGGCTGCCCGCCGTCCTGGTCCAGCGGCGGATTCTCCTGGGGCGGATCCTGCGGCGGCGGATTCTCCAGCGACGGGGGATCCTGCGGCGGCGAGTCCCGCGGGTCGTCCCGGGTCTGGGCACGGCCCGGTCCATCCTCGGGCGGGGACAGTGCCTCCGGCAGTGTGATGCTGTCGCTGACGCGCTCGCTCTTGCCGGCCTCGTTCACGGCCCGTACCCACACCCGGTAGGTGCGGCCCGCCTCCAGGTTGTCGAAGGTGACTGTGGCCCTTTTGGCTTTGGCCGTCTTGGTGCGGCCGCTGCCGGTCGCGCCGCCCTCTGGCCTGGCATGCACGATGTAGCCGTCGGGCGCGCCGCCGCGCGGCGGGGCCTGCCAGCTCACCGCCACGCCGCGGGCCGCGGCCGTCAGCTCCAAGCCCGACACCGGGCCGGGCAGCGCCTCCGGCAGGGTGACGCTGTCGTGGACCCTCTCGCCCTTGGCCGCCCCGTTGCGGGGCCGGACCCAGACCCTGTAGGTCGAGCCGCTGTTCAGGCCGCGGAAGGTGACCGTCGTCCTGTGGGCCCCGGTGCGCCTGGTCTCGCCGCCGCCGCCCTGCCGCCTCAGATGCACGAGGTAGCCGTCGGGCGCGACGCCGCTCTGCGGGGCCTGCCAGCTCACCTTCACGCTGTCGAACGTGGCGGCAACCTCCAAGCCCGACACCGGGCCGGGAACCTCCGCCACCGGCGTGGTGTGGAGCCCCTTCACCCGCACCCACCGGCTCGACGACGGGGCGTCCTCATGGTGGTAGGTGCCGGTGAAGGAGCGCACGA
Organism: Acidimicrobiaceae bacterium; assembly: GCA_026710865.1. GTDB lineage: Bacteria > Actinomycetota > Acidimicrobiia > Acidimicrobiales > Aldehydirespiratoraceae > Aldehydirespirator. The sequence goes on along the minus strand of JAPOQG010000185.1, from coordinate 13,386 downwards.
ACACCCCTGTGGCGACGCCGTTCTCGAGGCCCTCGATGACGTAGCTGGTCACCCCGCCGGGCACCGAGAGGCCTTCGCTGGGACCCACCGCCCTGGGATCGCGGGGGTTGGCCCACACCCCGGGCGCCTGGCTCCAGCGCAGCGCGTGCCGGATCTCCGAGTCGTCCACCCCGTCCCTCGGCGACACGCTCCAGCTCACAGTCAGCTTGCCGTCGCCCGGCACCACCCGAATGTTCCGCGGCTCCGGCCCCGGCGGGGGCTCGTCGATGGTCACCACGGCTGTGCCCGTGCCGTCGGGGTCGATCTGAGCCGCTGCGGGCAACGCCGGCATCAGCGCGCTCAGCAGGAGCGTCGCCGCGGCGACCGGGGGGACCCGCAGCCGCGTCAGGCGACCCCTGAGGCCCTGGCCCAGTGCCCGGCGAGAACGACCGCGGTGAATCCGGTCTTGGCCGGCCGTCCCTGTCAGTTCATTGCCCCGGGTCCCCCGGGGGCCCGGTGCGCTGATGTGACTCGACATGACGCCCTCCGCGCCTCCTCGTTCCAACTGCCGCCCTCCCTTGTCTGCGCGACCGAAGACACACGCCCGCGACTGGCACAGTCAGCTTGGCACTGCCAAGAAGCGTGATGTCTGCCAATGTCTGCCAGATCCGGGCCAGTGGTGGCAGGTTTCTGCCAAACCGTCTGGCAGAGATCTGCCAGAGGCTCCGCGGCGGCTCCGTCAGCCGGCGCGACCCTGTGGCCGGCGCTCTGGTTCTCACGAGGCCGATCGAGTTCGCTAAAGTGGGTGCCGTGGGCGTTGGAGTTGGCGAGGGCTTGGCGGTTGCGCGGATCAGTCTTGCTTGTGGTCGCATCGTCGGAGGCACCGACGCCATATTGGAGGCCTACCGCTTCGGGGTGGGCGAGGGACCCCACCGCGAGCCCTGGAGAACCGCATATCACCGCGAGGCTGTGCACGTGTACGGCGAGTCCTTGCCGTGGACCTATCAGCGTGACATCGCACGGCTGTTCGGTGACAGCGAGCAGGCGATGTCAACCCGCTTGATCCCCTCGTCACTGGCGGAGGATTGGGCGATCGTCACCGCCTACATGGGTGAGGCCGTCGATGCCATCGAGGACTGGCTGGCCACCGCCGAGCCGAGGCTGCAACAATCAGCGCCGGCGGTGTCTCCGCAACTGATGACCAGCACTCCGAGGGTTGTGCACTGGGACGCCTTGGCCGCGCTGACCACCAAACACGGCACCCAGAGACTCAGGAGCGCCTGCATCGCGGTGAAGCACTACTTCGACGCTGAGGCGCCTCAGTCTCTGGAGACCTCCGAACAGATGATGCTGGAGAGGCTGGCATCAGGGGCGGCGATCGCGGACGTGGCAGCCGAGATGGGCTACTCCGAGCGCTCGATGTACCGGCAACTGTCGAAGCTCTGGGACAAACTCGGAGTGTCGGGCCGAGCCGCCGGAGTGCACAAGGCAACCGCTGAAGGCCTCATCGGCTCACACCCACCGCGCGGCGGGGGCGTCCCGCGAAGTGGTGGGCTTCGGGGTTGAGCCTCGGTGGTCAGTTGCCGGGTGTGGACTCGGCTGTGGTGACGCTATGTGGCCTGCGATCCAGAGATCCCGCTCCCCCTCTCCACGCGGATCTCATCGGGCGGGCGGAGCGTAGATCAGGCCGCCGTCGAGCCAGCCCGCGTTGATCGTGCCGGCGCGGGTCAGGCCCGCGGGCTCGAGGTGGCGGGTGAGGATCTCGCCGTAGTTGCCCACCTGGGAGATGGCCTGGTAGAAGGCGTCGGGGGCGAGGCCCATGCTCGACTGCTGCTCGTCGTCGGAGGCGCCCAGCAGCCTGGCGGCCTCCGCGTCGGGCGGGTCGGCCGCCATGGCGTCGACGTTGGCCTGGGTGATCCCCTTCTCGTCGGCGATGATGGTGGCGTACACCGCCCAGTTCACGACGTCGGCGAAGCGCGACTGGTTCTGGGGGTACACCGGCGCCAGCGGCTCCTTGGAGATCGGCGTGGCCGGGAAGATGACCCACTCCTGGTCGTCGGGCTGCTGCTTCGCCTTGCGCCCCGCCAGCGCCGAGCCGTCGGCGGTGACCGCGTCGCATGCTCCCTGGATGAAGTTCTCGGTGATGGCGTCGAAGTCCTCGAGGGTCGTGAGGGTGATGTCGATCCCGGCGGCGTCGGCGGCATCGGAGACGTTCTGCTCGGTCGTCGTCCCGGCCAGGGCGCACACCACGGCACCGGCGAGGTCGGCCACCTGGGATGAGGGCGAGTACCCGTCGTCCGCCTTGGCCATGAGCTGCTGGCCGTCGTAGTAGATCACCGGCCCGAAGTCCAGGCCCACGGCGGTGTCGCGGCTCTGAGTCCAGGTGGTGCTTCGAATCAGCACGTCGATCTGGCCCGCCTGGAGGGCCGCGAATCGCTCCCCGGTGGTGAGCGACACGAACTCCACCGCGTTCGCGTCGCCGAAGACCGCCGCCGCGACGACGCGGCAGTAGTCGGCATCGACTCCGACGACGCTGCCGTCGGGCCGGGTCTCCGAGAAGATCACCCTGGTGCCCGAGACGCCGCAGACCAGCCAGCCGCGCTCCTGCACCGTCTGCAGCAGGTCGCTGCCGGCGGTGTCCTCAACGATGTCCCCCGACGTCGTCGAGGCCGGCGGGGCCTCAGTCGTCTCGGGCACCGGCGCGCTCGCGGGCTCGGCGCCGGAGGTGTCCTGCGAGTCGGCGCCGCCGCAGGCCGAGACGACCAGAGCCGCAGCCGCGAGCGCAACCAGCAGCCGCGGCAGCCTCGACCGCACCGCCGCATTTTCGCATGGTGTGGACGGGGCTGCTGCTGCTTCAGCAAGCTCCGGACAAGCAAGCTCCGGACAGGCGGACTCTGGCGGGACCTTCATGTTCGCATCACGCTAGCATTGTGTAGCACAGCTCAGATGATGCAGCATGTCTCGCTATGAACAGCAAGATACAAGATATTGGAGTGCTTCTTGTATGATCGACCATCCACGGGAGAGCGTCACGGCGGGATCGTCATGGATCTCGGAGGGGAACTGTGGGTGTCGTCGGGCCGGGCCGGCTCGGCACGCTGAGCAGCGGGCCGTGGAGTTGGCCCTCAGCGCAAAGGAGTAGCCGACCCATGCAAGGTGACCGACGCCGGACCGCCAAGGTCGCACTCGCGGCGCTGGTGGTGGCGGTCGCGTTCTGGGCGGTTCTGCCCGGCACCGCCTACGCGATGCAGCCCGAGGAGGCTGCGACCCTCCCCTACTCGGACCTCCAGTTCGTTCTCAGTTCGTTCTCCTTCTTGGTGTGGGGCGCGTTGGTGATGTGGATGTGCGCTGGATTCACGATGCTGGAGGCCGGCTCGGTCCGCACCAAGAACGCTTCGATGATCTGCCTCAAGAACGTCGGCATCTACTCGATTGCGGCGCTCTCGTACTTCTTCGTCGGCTACGGCCTCATGTATGTGGACGTCGACGGTTTCATCGGCACGCTGCAGTTCTTCCCTGGCCCAACCGCAGCCGAGGCGACGCTGTTCGACGGGGCGACGGACCGCGTCGACGAGGTGGTCGGCAGGGGACACGCCTCGATGTCGAACTTCTTCTTCCAGACGCTGTTCGTGGCGACGGCCGCGTCGATCGTCTCCGGTGCCATCCTCGAACGGGTCAAGCTGTGGGCCTTCTGGGCCTTCACGCTCGTCATGACGGCCGTCATCTACCCGGTGGCAGGCTCCTGGGTGTGGGGCGGCGGCTGGCTCCAGGAGATGGGTTTTCAGGACTTCGCCGGCTCGACGGTCGTGCACGCCATGGGCGGCTGCGCCGCGCTGGCGGCGCTGCTGATGGTCGGACCCCGCCGCGGCAAGTTCCGTCCCGACGGGAGCGTGAAGGCCACCCCGCCCTCCAACGTGCTGGTGGTGACCCTGGGAGTCTTGATCCTGTGGCTGGGCTGGTTCGGGTTCAACGGCGGCTCGGTGCTGGCTCTGGCCACCCCCGGCGACGCGGTCGCGATGAGCAGCGTGCTGTTCAACACCAATATCGCCGCGGCGAGCGGTCTGGTTGCCGCGGTTCTTGTCGCCCGCCCGCTCTTCGGCCGGTTGGGCCTTGCTTCCAGTCTCAACGGGGCTCTGGCCGGCGTGGTCTCGATCACCGCCGGCCCGAATATTGCCGAGAGCTATTGGGCGGTCGTCATCGGCGCCGTCGGTGGCTTGCTGTGCTCCGTGGCGACCTGGCTGATGGAGCGCATGAAGCTCGACGATGTGGTCGGTGCCATCCCCGTGCACCTGGTGGCCGGCGTCTGGGGGACGCTGGCGGCGAGCATCGCGGCTGGAGCCGATTTCGGTGTACAGCTGCTGGGCGTGGCGTCGGTCGCGGCGTTCGCGTTCGGCGCGTCTTTCGCCGTCTGGATGGCCATCGACCTCACAGTGGGCATACGGGTGTCCCGCGACGTCGAGTTCGTGGGCCAGGACGTGGGAGAGCTCGGCATCGAGTCGCACCCCGAGTTCGTGCTCGTGCCCGAGGAAATCGACGACTACCAGCAGCCGCTCAAACCCCCCAAGCGTGGCAGGCGCCGGCGAGGACGACCGGATGGGCACGAGCGACCGGAGATGCCCGGCGAGCGGTTGGTTGCGCCTGCGGGTGCGCCACCGGGCCAGCACTTTCCGCCTGTTGGCGCACCGACCGGCCATTACTTTCCGCCTGTTGGCGCACCGCCCGGCCAACAACACCGCCCACCCGCCACCGCACCGCCCGGCCAGCACTATCCACCCGCCGCCGCGCCGCCCGGCCAACAACCCCCACCCAGCGAAACACCACCCGCCGCCACGCCACCCGGCCAACAACCCCGCCCACCGGCCACCACGCCACCCGGCCAACAACACCGCCCACCCGCCACCGCACCGCCCGGCCAGCACTATCCACCCGCCGCCGCGCCGCCGGGTCAACAACCCCGACCACCCAGCGAAGCGCCGCCACCGGGCCAACAACCCCGCCCACCGGCCACCGCGCCGCCGGGCCAACAACACCGCCCACCCAGCGAAGCGCCGCCACCGGGCCGACAACCCCCACCCGGTGGGGCGCCACCTGAACGTCGCGGCTAGGTGACGGCAGTCGGGAGAGACGGGCCCGTCAACCGCCGGCCCACGCTCCTGGCAGGCACAGCACCCCGCGGCGGTCCTTGCGCCGCATGGTGACCGACAGCCACTGCTCGACGACGAGCGCCTCCTGCGTGCTCAGCGTCAGGCTGCCGAGCGGCGACTGCAGCACGAGGCCGTGGCCCGCGGCCTGGAGATGGATCGGCGGATCGGTCCGCACGCGCAGAGATCCGTCGTAGTGCGGGCTGGCCGCCACCGGCAGATAGCTCCTCAGGTCGGCGAGCGCGGACGCACGGCCGCGGACGAGAACAGGAGACTCGTAGGTCGTGTACGCAGCCCACACCTCGCGGTCGCTGCGCACGAAGCCCGCGCCGCGCACCGGCGGCGGCTCGCCGCCCCCGTGCACCAGCCATTGCCGCAGCCTCGACATCGCGACCGCGGCCGCGTTGGCCTCGTCGCTCGCGCTGCCGACCAGGCCCGCGTACACTTGGTGCACGTGCGCGGCCGTGACCCGGCTGATGTCGCGGGCACCGATCGTGTACCCGCCCGTGGCTGCGATCGTCTCCAACTCCGAGTATGTGTACATGAGCCTGCCAACTCCGCCGGCGTCCTATGCAGCGGTGACTCCGACCCCAGAATCTCCGAGTCTGCTCAAGGCCCCCCATACCAGTCAGCGTCCACCTCCGGATTCAACCCCTGCGTCGTCTGTGTTGACCCTACGACGCTCCCGGACATCGGGCCAAGGGGGCAGGCTCTAATCTGGTCGTCGAGTGCGGACGGTCAGTCGACACGGCACGAATGGCTAGCCGTGCCGGCGGCTCGCGGCTACCGGGCGGCCTGTCCTGCGCCACAGATTGCCCGCAGAGAACGTGACGGCGTCCATGAGGCTGCGGCAGATGGTGGCGCGGGGGGCCGCGAACGCGGCGGGGTCGAGCCGCTCGGCAAGGTCGGCGGCCACTTCGCAGGCCTCCTCGACTGCATCGCCCGTCGTCACGTAGTCGAGGAAGCCGGCATCGACCGCCTCGTCGGGGGAATAGAGACGCGCCGTGTTGCAGGCCATGGTCATGTGCCGGTGCGACAGTCTGGACCGGGCCAGCTCCACGGCCAGATCCGGCACCGGCACGCCGCGGGACACGAAGTCCATGCCGATCCTGTAGTCGCCGGCCGCGCCGATGCGGGCGTCACAGCACAGCAGGGAGGCGGCGGCCGCTCCCAGAGCATCGCCGGTGCAGGCGGCCACCAGAGGGCGGGGAAACTCCACGAAGCGCAGGATCATCTCGGTCGCGCTCTGGAGCAGTCGGGTTGCCGCCTCGCCGCCGGACCGCAGGAACTCGTAGTCCCAGCCGACGGAGTAGCAGCCCGCACGGCCCGTCAGCACCACGGCCCCGGCATGGGCCTGCACGGACCTGAACGCGCTCAGCAGCGATTCGACGACGGCGACGTCGATCGTGTTGTCTGCGCCGTCGTCGACGGTCACCACGGCCACCGGTCCGCGCGTGCTGATGGTGACGGGCACTCGCGAGGGCGTCGCTGCCGTTCGAGCCATGTCATTCACGATACTTCAACCTTGGCGCACTGAACGGAGCCGGACGACTGTAGGTCCCAGCTAGTCGCGGTGACCGGCGCGTTGCCGGGCGGACGGCGTCCGCCGCCACAGAGAACCCGCCGAGCGTATGATGGCCTCTGTGAGGTTGCGGCAGGTGAGGGCGCGGGTGGCCTCGAACGCGGCGGGATCGAGCCGCTCGGCGAGGTCGGCGGCCGCTTCGCAGGCCTCCTCGACCACATCGCCGGTGGTCACGTAGTCGAGGAAGCCGGCCTCGACCGCCTCGTCGGGAGAATAGAGACGCGCCGTGTTGCAGGCCATGGTCATGTGCCGGGACGACAGCCTGGACCGGGCCAGGTCGGCGGCCAGATCCGGCACCGACACGCCGCGGGACACGAAGTCCATGCCGATCCTGTAGTCGCCGGCCGCGCCGATGCGGACGTCGAAGCACAGCATGGAGACGGCGGCCGCCTCCAGAGTGAGCCCGGTGCACGCCATCACGGTAGGTCGGGGGAACTCCACCAGTTGCAGGATCAGTTCCGTGCCGAGGTGGAGCAGGTCACTGGCCGCCTCGCCACCGGACCGCAGCACCTCGTTGTCCATGCCTTCGGAGTAGCAGCCCGGACGGCCCGCGACGACGACTGCCCCGGCCTGGGCCTGCGCCTCCATGAGGGTCTTCCGCAGGGCCGCGGCGAGGCGGGCATCGACTGTGTTGCGTGCTCCGTCGTCGACGACCACCAGCGCCACGGAGCCGCGCATGCTCATGGTCACCGGCGGGTGGCTCACCATTGTGCTCTCAGTCCCCAACTCGACCACCACGATCCTGCCAGTCCTGGATCCATCCGGCTAGCCCGCCGGGACGAGGCCGCGGGTCGCGGCCGCCCAGCCCGCCGAGGCCGCGGCGCCGGCCAGCAGGTAGGGGCCCAGAGGCCTGCTCTCGCGCAGGCCGTGCCGGGCGAGGACGACCAGCGCCTCGGGCAGGGCCAGCACGAAGCCCGCGGCCAGGCCCGCCAGCGCGACCTGCCAGCCCCACCATCCGCACAGCAGGCCGTTGAGCACGCTGAGACGTACGTCGCCGAACCCCAGCGACGGCGGGTGGACGAAGTGGACCGCGGCCATCAGCGCCCCGCACATCGCAGCCCCCAGCGCCGCGCCGATGAGGCCGTCCGGTTCGGCCCTCACCAGCGACGCCGTCGCGTAGAGCGCCCACACGATCCCCGCGGCGGGCCAGATCAGCCGGGTCGGCAGCCGGCCGGTGCGCAGGTCGGTCACGGCCAGGCGCACGCCCGCGGCCAGCCAGACCGCCGCGGCGGCCGCAACCGGAACCGCTGACACCTCCACGCGAGAACACTAGGCCGGGACCACTCGCCGCCGGCTCAGGGCGACACGCCGGATCGAGGGACGGGTTCGCGTGCAATCGCAGCCATGTCCATAGCCGGAACCGTATACAAGGACCGTGTACAATCACACGATGCCCTACTGGAGAGTAGGCTCAGCGGGGACAAGTCCTGTTCGGGATGTGAACAGGCGAATGGTCATCGCGCATCGCCGCTAGCCGCTAGCCGACCTATGACGAACCCTCCCCCCACCCAGAGAGAACGCGCGCCGGTCACCCCGCAGGCCCAGAGACGGCGGGTCGCCCTTCCCGGCGCCCAGCAGAAGCAGCGGCGGAGCGGGCTGCTGCTGGCGGGCCTGGTGCTGGTGCTCGGCGCCGGGTTCGGCTTCTGGTTCATCCTCCAGAGCATCGATCAGCGGGCCGAGTACTTGATCGCGGCTCGAACCATCGAGCGCTGGGAGGTGGTCGGCGCCGGCGACTTCGCCGTGGTCGAGGCGCACGTGGGCGAGGCCTCGGCCCTCACTGTCGACCAGAGCGGCGCGGTGCTCGGCAAATGGGCGTCCGGCCGGATTCCCGCGGGCACGATCATCACCGCGGGCCTGTTCGAGACTCCTCCGTTGTCGGGATCCGACGAGTCGGACCGGGTGTTGATCCAGGTGAGCCTGCCGTCGGGGGATGCGCCCTTCGGCACGCTCGACACCGGCGACACGGTGGCCCTGCTCGGCCGGGAGGCGCCGGGCCCCGAGGGCGAGCTGGGCGCGCTCGCCCTCATCGGAGTGCTCCGGCTCGAGTTCGTGCAGGATGACGACGTCTATTACGTGGTCACTCCCGAGGAGGCCCTCGACATCAAGAGCAGCGTCGACCGCTACACCGCGGCGACGGACCGCACCATGCTGAAACTGGGCTTCGATCTGACCATTGAGGAGTTGGTCGACGCGCTGGAGGGCCACGCCGCTAGCGTTCCCTCGGCCATTTCAGACACTTCGCTTGACACGGGCGCGGGCGCGGAGCCCGTCGAGGACCAATGATGACCATCGTCTCACCGGACGGCAGTCCAACCGCTCACGAGTCCCGACCGATCCCATGCTGACCGTCTACAGCACCCAGGGCTCGCCCGGAGCCTCCACCACCGCCATGCACCTGGCCGCCCACTGGGCCTCATCGGGCCGCGAGGTCCTGCTGATCGAGACTGATCCCGCCGGGGGATCGCTCAGCCACAACCTGGGCATCCAGTTCACGCCCGGATCGGCGTCGTTCGTCGCCTCGGGCCTGACGGTGCAGAGCAACCATCTGATCGACCATGCCCAGGACGTGCTGTTCGAGAGCCTGCACGTGATGCCGGCGCCGGCCAGCCCCACCGGAGCCCGCGGCATCTTCGAGATCTTCGCCGCATTCGCCGGCGACCTGCGGACGATCTCCGAGAACGAGATGGCCGTGATCATCGACGGGGGCCGGATCAGCGCCGACACCGCGGCCTCGGCGCTGACGACCGAGGCGGCCGGGGTGGTCGTGGTGTGCCGCGACAACAGCCAGCTGTCCAGCGTCGGGCACCTCACGGAGGCCCTTGCCTCCGGTCCCGGCGACGGGCCGGTGGGATGCGCGGTGACGGTGGGCAAGTCGCCCATGAGCCCCGAGGAGTGGCAGGAGAGCTGTGGCCTGGGGTTCTGCGGCTCCATCGAGACCGTGTCCGACATGGCCACAGACCTGTCCGCCTACCTGACCAAGGGCAAGCGCAAGTCCAAGAAGTGGCGGGCGAGCCTGGAGCAGGTCGGGGAGAGCCTCTATCAGTACGCGCACCCGCCGATGTCGGACCGGTCCCGCCGCGCCCGGCCCGCCGAGCCGGCCACCATGCCCGGCGCCGATGCGGCCGGAGGCACGGACGGCTCGGCCCGGGCCGCGGCTGCGGGCTCTGGTCCCCCAGCCGGCCATGATCCCGCCGCCCACGCACAGGCCCCGCCGACGGCGCCGCCGGAGGGCTTGTTGGCCCACGGCCGGCCCGCGCCGCCGATGGCCCCCGCAGCCGGCGCGGGCTTCGATCCGTCGCACCACCCCCAGCCCGGCTACCCGCCGTCGCACCACCCGCCGCCCGCACCCGACCCCCAGCCCGGCTACCCGCCGTCGCACCACCCGCCGCCCACGGGCTGGCCCACCGACCCCGGGGCACCGCAGGGCTACGGCGAGCCTCCGCCGCCGGAAGGCCGGCCCGCCTACGGCCAGCCCGCACCGCCGCCCTACCCGCCGGCTCAATTCCCGGCCCATCCCTACGAGCAGCCGCACTACCCGCCGCCCGAGGCCCACGAGCAGCCGCAGTACCCGCCGCCCGGGACATACGAACAACCGCCGGCCCATCAACAGCCGCCCGAGGCCCACGAACAGCCGCCGGCCCATCAACAGCCGCCCGAGGCCTACGAGCAGCCGCAGTACCCGCCGCCCGGGACATACGAGCCGCCGCAGTACCCGGCGCATCCGTACGGGCAGCCGACCACTCAGCCCGAACCCCCGGCCCAGCAGGCCCCGCACGAGCCACCGCCGCAGACCCAGGCGGCGCCGAGGCCCAACATCCAGCCCACCGGCTCGTTCCGGGACTGGGCCGTGAAGCTGCACGGCTCGAACGCCCGGGACATGGCCGCCGACCGGGGAGGCTGAGGGCGCTCAGCCCAGCGGTGCCATGGCGGACGCCAATCCCGGCCTAGAGCTCTTCCAGCAGTCGCACGACCGGCTCCTCCGGAGGTTCCTGGAACTGGAGCGGCAGAACCTGCCGGCCGACGTGATCGACAAGCAGCTCATGGACCTCGCGGAGAGCATCGTCCAGGACTTCAACACGTCGGCTCTGATCGCCGGCAAGCCCCGGCTCACCGACGGCGAGACGCGGGAGTTCCGGTCCCAGGCACGGGGCATCATGGGCGGCGGCGCACTGGTGCCGCTGCTGGAGCGCGAGGACGTGGAGAACATCCACATCCTCGGCCACGACAAGGTGATCCTGTCGCTGGCCAACGGGGACCGCATACCGGGACCGCCCCTCGCCGGCAGCGAGGAAGAGCTGGTGATGATGATCCGCCACCTCGCGGCCACCGCGGGCCACACGTCGCGGCGCTTCGACACGGCCGCGCCGATCCTCGACCTGCGGCTGGCCTCAGGGCACCGGCTGTTCGCGGTGACCGCGGTGGCCGAGCGGACCTCGATCGTGATCCGCCGCCACCGGATGCTGCAGTCCTCGCTGGAGCGGCTGGCGCAGTCCGGCACGGTGACTCCCCCCATGATCGAGGTTCTGCGGGCCGCGGTGCGCCCCCCCAACCCGGCCAACATGCTGGTCGTCGGGGGGACCGGCGCGGGCAAGACCACGCTGCTGCGCTCGCTGCTGTCGGAGGTGCCCCAGTCGGAGCTCATCGTCACCATCGAGGACACCCTCGAGCTGCACCTGCGGTCCTCGGGCCTGCACGAGCGCACGCTGGCGCTGGAGACCCGCACGTCCAACACCGAGGGCCTGGGCGAGATCTCGATGTACGACCTGTGCCGGGCCGCGCTGCGGATGTCGCCGGACCGGGTGATCGTGGGCGAGGTGCGCGGCGGCGAGGTGATGCAGCTCCTCCAGGCGATGGGCATCGGCAACGACGGGTCGCTGGGCACCATCCACGCCGGCAGCACCCGGGCGGCCATCAACAAGATGCTGATCTACGCGCAGCGCTCGCCGGACTCGCCCACGCCGGACTCGGTGCTGCGGGAGATCTCCGAGGTGCTGCACCTGCTGGTGTACATCAAGAAGCTGCCCGACGGGCGCCGGGCCGTCACCTCCATCCGGGAGGTCGTCGGCTACGAGGAGGGCCGGGTGGTCACCTCGGAGGTGTTCGCCCCCGGTCCCGACGGGGTCGGCGTCTACACGACGCCGTTCAAGGCCGACGGCGAGCCGCTGGCCCGTCTGGTGGCGGCCGGGTTCGACCCCTCGATGCTGGGCCGGCCCTACCGGCCGGCGCCGGTGGTCCCGCAGTCCCAGCCCCAGCCGCAGCCACCGCCACAGCCGCGACCCCAGCCACCGCCACAACCACCGCCCCAGCAGCCACAACCCCAGCCGCGGCCACAACCCCAGCCCCAGCAGCCACAGCCTGGCGGCGTGCCCGGCGGACGGCGCCCCGATGGGCCGGTGCAGGCTCCGCCGCGCCCTCCCGCCCAGACGCCCGGCCCGCGACCGGCCGGGCCGGCGCCCGTGCAGCCTCAGCGCCACGCGGCCCCGCCGCCGCCGAGCCCGGCCCGGGCGCGACCCGCCGCGCCGGGCGCCGCGCCGGCCGAACGCGCCAGCTAGTGGCATGCCGTGAGCACAGCTGCGCCGCTCTATAGTCCTGCGCGCCAGGCCGGCGGTCGCGCGACCAGACCCGCGACACACCGCTAGGACGCCATGATCCCGCTGGCTGCCATGGTGCTCGGCGCTCTGGCGGGCGTCGGCCTGTTCACCGCGGTACTGGGCCTGCAGGAGCGGCCCGCGCGCGACAAGCCGTCGCGGCTGCGCGAGTTCCGGTCCAAGGCGGCGGGCGTCGAGCTGTCGTCGTCGGCCAACGACACGCTGGCCATGATCGGCCTGGGGGCGGTGCTGGCGTTCGGGGCGTGGTACGCCACCGGATGGGTGGTGGCCGGGCTGCTCGGCGCGACCGCCGGCGTGATGGGGCCGATGATGTGGCGGGCGCCCCGCAAGCGCCGCGACTTCATCGACGAGATCGAGGCCTACTCGCAGTGGACCGAGCAGATCCGCGACCTGGTGGCAGCCAGCGGCTCGCTGTTCGAGGCGGTGACGCTGTCGGCCGACCAGGCCCCGCCGCGGCTGCGCCCCAAGGTCGTGCAGATGGCGTCGATCGCCCGGACCCTGGGGCTGCCGGCCGCGCTGGACTGGTTCGCGGCCGAGATGGACTCGCCCTTCGCCGACCGCCTGGTGCTGGGCATGAAGATCGCCTGGGACTCCGGCGCCCGGGTGAGCGAGGCGTTCGAGAGCACCGCCCGGGCGACGCGGTCCGAGGTGGAGATGCGGCGCCGCAACGAGGTGGCCAACGCCCGGGCGTGGACCCAGGTGATCTCGATCGTGGGGGTCACGGTCGGCTCGGTGGTGGTCATGTTCGTGTTCAACAAGGGCTTCTTCGACCCCTTCGGCTCCCTGATCGGCCAGGTGGTCCTGCTGGCGGTGGGGGTGCTGATCTTCGGCAACGTCTACTGGGTGCTGAGGCTGTCGGAGTCGGGGGCGCCGGTGCGCCTGCTGACATCGGAGGGCGACAAGCCGGCCGAGGGCGTCGCGGCCGCGCTGTCGGGAGAGGGCGCCGACCCCCCCCCCCCCCCCGGGGGGGCCGGGGGGGCCCCCAAAAAAGGACCGGGGAGCGGGGGGGGGACCACGACCCCCCAGGGGGCCCGCTGGGGGCCCGCCCCGCGCGCGCGCCGCGCCTCGTGGGGGT
>JAPOQG010000341.1 GCA_026710865.1 Acidimicrobiaceae bacterium | reverse complement strand
GGCCGGGGCTCCACCTCCCAGCCGAACACGTTGCGGTAGAAGTCGGCCGCCTTCTCGGGTTCGTCGGTGGGGAAGTCGACGAAGATGAGGGTGTTCGGGTAGGGCTCCGTCATGGGTGCGCTCCAAGGCTCGGCGGCAAGGTCGGGCGGGCGGCTCAACCTAGCACCCGCCCGCGGAGCGCTGTAACTCGGGTCCAGGGGCCGAGCCGGGCGAGGCCGCGGCCCGAGGAGCCTGTGAGCGCAGCGAACAGGAGCGGGAGACACCCCCGCTTCGTCGCAGAGGTTCTCGCCCGCCTGGCGCTCGATCTCAGCGCAGGCGGGGCTTGATGCGCTTGCCGCTGGCGAAGGCCGCTTGGCCCTCGGCCAGGGCTTCCGGGCGCGTTCCCGTGGTCAGGATGGAGGGGGCCATGGCCAGGGCGTCCAGCCTGCCCATGTCGTTGGCGGCCCAGATGGCCCGCAACGAGCCTTGAACCCCGTCGGGAGGCTGTGACGCGATGATCGATGCGAGCCGGTCTGCGGCCTGCTCCAGTTCATCGGACGGCACCACCTCGGAGACCAGCCCGATGCGCAGCGCGGTCGGCGCGGTCATCCGTTCGTGGCTGCCGAGCAGGGTGAGCCGTAGGACCTCGCCCAGCGGCATGCGCTGGGCCATCTTGATGGGCTCGTACACGGCCGCCATGCCGTAGGTCACGTGGGGGTCGAAGAAGGTGGCGTGCTCGGCCGCGATGATGATGTCGCACTCTGCGACCAGGTAGAACGCCCCGCCGCAGCAGACGCCGTTCACGGCCGCGATCACCGGCTTCCAGAGGTCGCAGGCCTTGGGCCCCAGGTCGTCTCCGGGATCGTCGTACATGAAGTCGTTGGACGTTCCGTAGAGGCCGCCGCGCCCGGCCAGGGCGGGCATGTCGACGTCGCGGTCGATTCCTGCGCAGAACGCTCGGTCGCCCGAGGCGGTGAGCACGGCTGCCCGCACATCGTCCAGCTCGCGCAGGGCCCGCCAGGTGGCTCGCACCTCCTGGCGCATGCGGTCGTCGAAGGCGTGCATCGCTTCGGGCCGGTCGAGCGTCACCCGGCAGACATGATCGGCGATCTCGACCCGTATGGTCTCGAACCGCTCCGGCTCGAACGGCACGGTGAGGTCGGCTGCCGCCACGACCAGCAATCCTACCCGCGCCCGTGCTCAGGTGATCTCGGACCTGAGCCTGTGCAGCAGGCGCGGCATGCCGGGGGGCTGAACCACCGCCACCCGGATGAGGTCGTCGAAGTGCTTGACGAACGTCATGACGTGGCGCCGGTTGTTGAGCACCAGATACATCGGGCCGAAATACACTGGCAGCAGGGGGCCAAGCCGACTTCACCTTTGGCAGGAGGGGGTTCGATGGCTTCGAACGCGACCAGGTCGGGCGTCGAATGGCGCACGGTCGCGGTCGCGGTCGCAGTGCACGGCCTGTGGCTGGCCGCGGTGGCCCTGCACGGCGTGACGCCGTGGCCGCTGACCGTCCTGCTGCTGGGCGTGGCGGCAGCCTGGCACGGCTCGCTGCAGCATGAGACCATCCACGGCCACCCGTTCCGGAGCCGGCGGCTGAACGCTCTGGTGGGCTCGCTGCCCGTGTCGCTGCACCTGCCGTATCTGGTGTACCGGCGCTACCACTGGGAGCATCACGACTGCCCCGAGCTGACCGACCCGACCGACGACAGCGAGAGCTTCTACGTGACCGCCGAGAAGTGGGAGTCCATGGGCCGTCTGGGCCGGGCATTCGTGGTGGCGCACCACACCCTGCTCGGTCGCCTGGTGCTGGGCCCGCCCCGCTACGTGGCCGGTGTGCTGGTTCACCAGGCCCGTGAGATCCGCCGGGGCGACCGGGAGCTGGCCCGCTGGTGGTCCGTCCACATCGTGGCTGCCGCCGCCTTGACCGCCTTCGTGGTCGTGGTGCTGGGGGTGCCCTGGTGGCAGTACGTGCTGGGCGCCACCTACCTGGGGAACGCGGGGACGCTGATGAGGTCCTACTGCGAGCACCGGTGGGTGGAGGGCGCCACCCGCTCGGCGATCGTGCGGTCGGGGCGGTTCTTCAGCATGCTGTACCTCTACAACAACCTCCACCACGTCCACCATGCCGATCCGGGTGTGCCCTGGTACCGGCTGTCGGCCCGCGCCGAGAGCACCGGCGGCTACGACGAGGCCGCCGCCGGCGCGGGGCTCTACCGCGGCTACCTGGAGTTGGCCCGGCGCTTCCTGGTCCGGCCCTTCGACCACCCCGTGCACCCCAGGGAGCGGGCCCAGCTGCCGGCGGTCTAGCCGAATTGGCAGCGTTGTGCACGGTATGTGTGCATTCTGCTGCCAATTCCTGATGTGGCCGGCTCGCTCGGCTGCTAGTCCAGCAAGCGGCGGGCGACGATCCGGGCCTCGTCGAGATCCTCGACGAAGTTCTCCTCGGGGATCTCACGCAGGACGTTGAGGGCGTGCAGGCTCGTGCCGGTCATGCCGGACATGCCCATGACGATGCACTGGGTGTCGGCGTCCCGCGCGGTGTCCGCCAACTGGCCGATCGTCAGGGCGGCGCTGTCGTCGATGTAGAGGGTGTCGGTGAAGTCGAAGATCACCACTTCGTGCTCGGCCATGTCGTGGTTTATGACCTTGAAGAGCCTCGTGGACGAGGCCGCGGTGAAGCTGCCCCGCAGTGACAGCAGGCCGCAGCGTGCTGCGAACGGGTCGCTGTCGTCGTCGTCGAAGTCCAGGCTGAGGCCGGCGAAGGGGTCGTCGTCCTCGCCTTCTGCATCGGCATCGGCCAGGAAGGTCATGTCGAGCAGCGGAGTCGAGATCACCTTGTCCAGTTCGAGCCGCTCCACCTGGCGGGCTCCGGTCAGCGCCGCCACGACGAGGCCGACCGCCACCGCGATCACGAGATCCGAGATGATGGACAGACCGAGGGTCAGCGTCAGCACCACCACGTTCTCCCGCGGGACGCGATGGATGTGGGCCAAGTATCGCCAGTCGATTATGTCGAACCCGACCTTGATGAGGATGCCGGCCAATACCGCGTGGGGTATCGAGTCGACGTAGCGCCCCAGTCCCAGCACCAGCGCGGCCAGGATGGTGGCACACAGCACCCCGGAGGCCCTGGAGCGACCACCGGCTCGCACGTTGGCCACCGTGCACGACGTGGCCCCCGCGCCCGGGACTCCGCCGACCAGCGCCACCACCACATTGGCGACGCCGACGCCCATCAGTTCACGGTTGGGGTCGTGGCTCTGGCGGGTCAGCGAGTCTGCCACCCTCGCGGTGAGGAGGCTGTTGATGGAGCCGAGCAGGGCGATGGTGACCGCAGCCGGCAGGGCGCTGCCCAGGTCGCCCAGGGCGAGGTCCAGCGCTTGTCTGTCCGGGAGGCCGGTAGGCACTTCTCCGATGACCGGCGCGTCGCTCAGCCACAGCACGCCCGCGAGAGTCCCGATGATCAGGGCGGCCACCGACGACGGCAGGAGCTTCCGCAGCCGTCCCGGCCAGAAGATGCACACCGCCAAGGTGATTAGGCCAAGCGTGAGCGTGTTCGCGTCGACATCGGAGATCGCGTCGGGCCACGACCGCAGAGACTTGAGCGCCCCGCCGAGGGCGACCTCGGTTCCGAGGAAGGGAAGCACCTGGACCACGATGATGATCAAGCCGACCGCGGATGTGAATCCCGACACAACCGCATAGGGCGTGTAGGCGACGAAGCTGCCCAGGCGCAGCGCCCCGAGCAGCACCTGGATGATCCCGGCCATCGCCACGATGGCCAGCGCCTTGGCCAGATCGCCGTCGGCGTAGTCGACGAACACCACCGCCATGGCCACCGACAGCGGTGCGGTCGGTCCCGAGATCTGGGTCCTCGATCCGCCTAGCAGCGCGGCGATCATGCCCACCACGACGGCGCTGTACAGGCCCTTGATTGCTCCCAGCCCTGAGGCGACTCCGAAGGCGAGGGACAGGGGCAGGGCCACCACGGCCGCGGTCAGCCCACCGAAGACGTCACCCCTCAGGCCTTGAAGTCTGTCGTTGAGTTGCAGACTCATGTCACTTGCTGACAATAGACCGAGTCCGTGCCGCGGACAGGGTTCAGTCGCGATGCCGGCCGGGGGGCCGCTGGTGCCGGCTGGGGGCGCTTGCGATGCGCTGCGATGCCGGCCGGGGGTGGAGGAGCCTGCGGCTCAGTCGGCCCCGACGGCTGTGTCGCCGTGTCCGGGCGCCCCGGCGCCGGTGACGATCCCGGCCAGCTCGGGCAGGCTGGTCGCAACTTCGAGACCGGAGTCGCGCAGCCATCGGACGTTCAGGACGTGGACCTCGGTGCCGGGATCGAACCGGTTGCAGAAGACGGTCCGCCGGTGGGCGGACAGCGGCAGCGTGCAGGCCATGGTGTCGTGGATGCCGCCGAGGGCGGCCGACGCCACCACGATGACCAGGTCGGGCTCTATCCGCTCGATCAGGTCCAGGTTGTGCCCGTCGGACGCGATCGGCGAGTAGAGGCCGCCCACGCCTTCCACCAGCCCCACCTGCGCCGTCGCCTCGAAGCGGCAGCCGGCGGCCATCTCATCGAGGCTGGGGCAGGCCCGTCCCAGCCTGCCGGCCGCCATGGGCGGGGCCAGCGGGACCGGGTAGGTGCGCTCGGGCGGGCACACGGCGTCGGGGTGCTGACCGGTGGCTTCGGCCAGCACCGCGGCGTCGGTGGGACCGCTCTCGTCCGGGTCGTAGGACTGGACGGGCTTGCAGGCCGCAACCGTGAGTCCCGAGCGCCGCAGCAGCCGGGCCAGCCCGGCCGCCGCCCAGGTCTTGCCCACCTCTGTGGAGGTACCGGCGACGAAGACGACGATCCCAGCGGACGGTCCAGCCGGATCCTCAGCCATCGATTCCTGCTTCGCGGAGGGCCTCGACGAGCCGATCGAGGTCGTCGCGGGTGTGGGCGGCCGAGACCGTGACCCGCAGCCGCGACGTTCCGGCCGGCACAGTCGGGGGCCGGATGGCGGGCACCAGGATGCCCTGCCGGGCCAGCGCCTCGGATGCGGCCAGGGCATGGTCCTCGTGGCCGACGATGATCGGGATGATCGGGCTGGGATGGCCGGGCCGGAGCCGGTCGATGTTGGCTCGCAGCCGGGCCCTCAGATCGTCGCCCTCGGCCGAGTCGATGATGTCGATGGCGGCGATTGCGGCCGCGGCCGCCGCCGGAGCCGCGGCCGTGGTGAAGATGTAGGAACGGGCTCGGTTGACGAGCAGGTCGGCGAAGCTCTCGGGCCCGCACACGAAGCCGCCCAGCGACCCCACTGCCTTGGACAGGGTGCCCACTCGCAGCACCCGGCAGCTCGGGTGCACCGGATCGGGATGGCCCACCACGAGGTGGGCGTCGTCGAGGATGAGCAGCGCTCCGTGGGCCGCGCACACCGCCGAGAGCTCGGCAATCGGAGCGAGGTCGCCGTCCATGGAGAAGACCGAGTCGCTGACCACCATGCCCCGGCCCTCCGATCCGGCCAGCAGCTCGTCCACCGCCGCCGGGTCGCAGTGGGGGTAGACGCGCGTCGGCGCCCGGGCGAGGCGGCAGCCGTCGATGATGGAGGCGTGGTTGAGCTCGTCGGAGCAGACCACCGACGCCCACCGGCCCATGGTGGCGATGACGCCCAGGTTGGCCGCGTAACCGGTGGTGAACAGCACCGCGGCCTCGGTGCCGCGCCAGGCGGCGATGCGTTCCTCCAGCCGGCTGTGCACCGGGCGCGATCCGACGATGAGCCGGGCCGATCCTGAGCCGGTTCCGTAGGCGTCGACGGCGCCGCGGGCCGCGGCCCGCACGGCCGGGTGCTGGGTGAGGCCGAGATAGTCGTTGGAGGCGAACGACACCACCGCCCGACCCGTCGCCGACAGCGCCGTTCGGGGGTTCCCGTCTGCGAGGTCCCGGGGCTGGCGGAACTGGTTGGCGGCGACGATGGCGTCCAGGGCGGCTGCGGCGATCCCGTCCCAGCCACCCGGAGGCCGAGCGGACCGACCGCAGTTCACGGGGACTCCTCACCACGTGTGGCGGGTCCGTGACCCGAGCGGCCCATGAGCGAAGCGGGCGGTAGCGGGAAACCGGATGTTGCGCCGTGGGGCGTCGGGCTGCTGGAGGTCATGTCCCGGTGTGTCTGCCGGCTACTTCTTCGATGGCCGCAACCAGCGTGTCGGCGATGGTGGCGATCTCGGCGTCGGTGATCGACAGCGGGGGCATCACCACCACCACGTCGCCCAGGGGTCGCAGCAGCACACCGGCCCTCACGGCGGCGGCGCACACCCGGCGGCCCCATCTCGTTGCGCCCGCGGGCGGGTCGAGCTCGATGCCCGTCATGAGCCCCCGTCGACGGACCTCCTTCACCCCGGGCAGGGCTGCTACAGCCTCCAGGGCCTCGCCGAGGCGCCCGGCCGCCCGCCGTGCCGCATCGATCAGGCCCCGCTCGGCGATCAGCTCCAGATGGCGGACGGCGACCGCGCAGGCGAGGGCGTTCCCGCTGTAGGAGTGGCCGTGGTAGAAGGTGCGGGGTCCCAGATCCTCGCCGAGGAAGGCCTCGTACACGTGGGAGGCGGCCACGGTGGCCGACAGCGGCAGGTAGCCGCCGGTGATGCCCTTGCCCAGGCACATCAGGTCGGGCCGTATGCCGCACAGCTCGCTGGCGAACAGCGCGCCGGTGCGGCCGAATCCGGTGGCCACCTCGTCGCAGATGAGCGGCACGCCCCGGGCCTGGACCGCCGCCGCGAACGCGGCCACCTGCGCCGGGTCGGTCACCAGCATGCCGGCCGCGCCCTGCACGAGGGGCTCGATCACGGCTGCGGCCAACCGGCCGTGGTTGTCGTCGAGGGCGGCGACGGCCTTGGACACCCAGTCACTGTCGTCGTATCCGGGGGTTCGTATCACCGGGAACCGCAGCGGGTCGAACAGGTCGGTGCCGAAGCCGCCGTCCCCCACCGACAGCGATCCGACCGAGTCGCCGTGGTAGGCCTGACCGAGAGCCAGGTAGGCGGTCCGGTCGGTGACACCCTGGTTGTGCCAGTACTGGAAGGCGATCTTGACGGCCTGCTCCACCGCGGCAGCGCCGTCCGAGGCGAACAGGAAGTGGGGATCGTTCACCGGCACCACCTCCCGCAGGGCTTCGGCCAGGGTGATGGCCGCGGTGTTGCCGTTGCCGAGCAGGGTGGAGTGGCTGATGCGGTCGAGCTGCTCGCGGGCGGCCCGGTTCAGGTCGGCGTCGGCGTGTCCGAGGGTGATCACCCACAGCGACGAGATGGCGTCGAGGTAGCGGCGGCCGTCGGTGTCGTGGAGGTAGTTGCCTTCGCCCCGCTCCACGATGACCGGCGTGGAGTCCTCGTAGGTGGCCATCTGGGTGAAGCCGTGCCACACCGCGGCGGCGTCGCGCCGGGCCCACCCGGCCGCAGTGGGTTCCTCGCCATCCTCCGCCGGTTCGGGTTGCTGGGCCGGGCCGGGTTGGTCGTCCGCGGGCCTCAACACCCGTGGATCGGTTCGGGCCGGGCCGGGTTGGTCGTCTGCGGGCCTCAAGACCCGGGGGTTGCCCTCGGTCCAGGTGACGACGAGGTCGCGGCGCTTGATTCTCCAGCCCTGCGGAGTGCGTGCGATCAGGTCCTCGTACCGGCCCCCCATGACGAAGTGGGGGCCGCCCGGGGCGTCGTGGCGCACATGCTGGGCGTGCACGAGGCAGCTGTGCCGGGCGGAGTCGCCGTGCACGGCGATCTCGTGGTTGGTGACCATGTGATGGGTGGCGTCGTACTTGGACAGGCCCCGGCGGAAGCGGGCCACGATCTCGTCGATGCCGCTCATCAGCCAGGACCGGGACGCGCTGCCGGCGGGGTCGGCCTCCCGGTTGGTGAGGTCGGTCCCGCTCATGGTGGCGTCGGGCAGGAACACCTCGGCGAGGAGGTCCCAGTCGCGCCGGTCCACCGCGGTGCAGTAGCGAACGGCCAGGTCGCGCACGGCGCTCCGGTCGGCCAGGCTCTGGGTTCGGTCGCGGCCGCTCATGGCGCCTTCCTCGCTGATGGTCGGTCTGTGAACAGGCAAGGCTAGGCGTCCCTGGCCGGCGGCTCCCGGGGAAATCTCGGGTCGGCTCTGTGTCGTATGTCCACAGAACTCGCACCAAGATTCCGTGGGGTCAGAGCGGCGCGGCGCCCTTCCAGCCGTCCCAGTGCAGCACCTCGTCGAGCGGCTCGCGCATGCCCGGGCGGAAGTCGGTGCCGATGGTGTGGGCGATGGGTATGAGGGCGACCTGCGAGCATCGGTCGTAGGGGATGCCCAGAATCTCGGCGGCGGGCCGCTCGTAGGCCAGATGCAGCGTGGTCCAGCAGGTGCCCAGTCCCCGCTCCCGGGCGGCCAGCATGAAGCTCCACGACGCTTGGATCACCGATCCGAGCCTTGACGCTGCCCCGCCCCACGACGGCCGGTCGACGCGGCTCGCGGTCAGGCAAGGGATCAGGAACGCAGGCGCCCGCTCGAGGTTGTCGGCGAGGTACTGGGCCGAGTCCGCGATCCGTTCGAATGATGCCTGCACCACGGGGTCGGCGCGGGTCGGGACGTTGGTGGGGAAGTAGTCCGACTCCTTGTAGGCGGCCCACGCCTTGCGGTAGAGCCCGGCCAGCGCGGCCTTCTTGGCCGGGTCGGTCACCACCATCCACTGCCAGTCCTGGAGGTTGCCGCCGGTGGGCGCCTGCAGCGCGATGCCCAGGCACTCGGTGATCGTCTCGGGGTCGACCGGCCGGTCGAAGTCCAGCCGCTTGCGGACGGCCCGCGTCGTCGTCAGCAGTTCGTCGGCGGACAGTCCCAGCATTCTCGGCCTCCTGCGTCGGGTGTTGAGACAGACCCTACGGCTCCCGACCGCGATCGACCAGACTGGGACCGCCGTGACAGGACCCGCCGGCCGGAACGGCCCGGCTGCTACAGCAGCGGGAGCACCTCTTCGGCGATGCGGTGGAGCTGCTCCTCGACCTTCTCGTAGGGGTCGCCGGGCATGGCCGGGAACAGCAGCAGGTTCTCGAGGCCGAGTTGCTCGTCGCGCCATCTGATGGTCTCGGCGACCTGCTCCGGGCTGCCCACCAGCCAGGTCTTCTGGTCGATGGACGTCTCCAGGGTGGGGATCAGTCCGGGTTCAGCCGGTCTGCCGTCGGGGCCCATGTAGCCCTTGCTCCAGCCGTAGGGGCCCAGGAACTTCCAGAGCTCGTCGTGGCCGTCGCGCACCGACGCGACCGCGTCCTCGTAGGTGTCCTCCACCCGGAGGCACTGCACCAGCATGCGGTTCTCGCCCCGGGCCAGCTCCCGCCCGTGGTGGGCCTGGTACCTCTCGGCGAACTGCTCCCAGCGCTCCTTGATGAAGGTGTGGTGGTAGTTCCAGAACACGCCGCCCCAGCCGCAGCGGGGGATCTGCTCGAGGGTGGCCGGCGACTTCGCGGCCTGCCAGATCTCGTAGGGGTAGAGGGGCCGGGGCACCAGCGACAGCTCGGAGACGAAGCCGCCCCGGTCGGGGATGCCCGGCGGCGGGAAGTCGTAGACCTCGCCGTGGAAGCTGAAGGACTCGTTGTCGAGCGCCAGCTGGATCACCTCCATGGCCTCGTCGAACTGGATGCGGTTGAGTTCGTCGGCCGCGGCCTTGTCGGGGTTGTCGAAGCTGCCGATCCGGGTGCCCAGCGTCTCGGCCTCACGCGGCACCGTTCCCCGGCCCACGCCGAGGATCCCCCGGCCGCCGGAGATGTTGTGGAAGGTGGCGAAGTCCTCGGCCAGCCGCAGCGGATGCCACTGGGGCACGATGTTGAAGGCCATGCCGATGCGGATCTGCTCGGTGCGCTCCGCGACGATGGTTCCTGCCAGGATCCCGTTGGGGATCACCTCGTAGCCCTCGTGCTGGAAATGGTGCTCGGTCAGCCAGTACGAGTCGAAGCCCAGCTGGTCGCACGCCACCGCCATGTCGATTATCCGCTCAGTGGCCCGCCACACCTCCTTGTGGTCGAAGCGGCGGTCGGTGGGGGCGGGCGGCCCGGCGCCGGCGTCGGTCAACTCCACCCCGCCGAAGAGGAACACCCCGGTCCGCATGAACCGCAACTGTAGACGCTGCTAGATGAGTAGTTCCAAGGGACATGCTAGTACGCCCGGACGGAATTGGTTCTGCTGTGCTTCCCACTCGCTCAACGTGCTGGAGCGCGCATGAAATACCAATCCGTTCAATGGTCTTTCTATAGAATGTGCTCGGAGCGCATCGGCTACAGTCAGCTTAAGATTCCGTAGCGTCAATCCTGTGACGGATCCCCACGAGAACACGAGAATCGCGTCTTCAGGCTTGAGAGCAGCAACCTGTTGAGAAAGTTCGTCAGCATCATCAGACGCAATGACCGGAGTACTCTCATTTAGACCGATCCCAGTGAGGACCAGCCGAAGACTCTCTTCAAGGTTGACGATGTCCTGTCCAGCAAGACTTGGGACTGCGACAGGCTCTACGTCGTAAGATGAAGCGACGACCAAGGCCGTATGGCTCAGAATCTCGTTTAGGTCGTGCTTCTCGCGGCCCTCCTTTAGGAGACTGTACCAGCGCTGCTTGACAAGTTCGGCTAGGCCGTCAGGCTGCGCGATGAGTTCAAAGATCAGGCGAACCGGTAAGGCTGTTCGCTTGCCTCGGGCAACCCTGCTCCTTGGATGCGGGTTGACTTCTATCGCCCGGCCTCGGGTGGCGCTAGCGCGCTCCCAGAAGAGTTGTCCGGCTATCGGGTGTGAAGATCTACAAACGTCAGTTCGGAGCTGGTATCGGAACCGTCAACAGGAGTGGGCTCATCTTCGGGACTCTCATCGGAGGTGTCGTCGATGTCCACGCGCAGGTAGTAGCTGGCTGATGAGGCCATCGCGTGGGTTACCCGGCTATTGGCTCGGCGAAGGTCAACTCAAGTTGGTGGGAGCCTTCGTCGGCGAAGCGGTTCTCGAGCCCGAGCGACACCCACACCAGCGTTCCTCTGACCGGGAGGCCGTCGACGCTGGAGGTGTCGGGCTCATCGGAGTCGGGGTTCCACTCCAGATAGGAGGCGGAGTCATCGTCATCGCCGTCCGTGATGATGCGGATGCTGCTCGCCCCTCCGACGCCACGTAGTCCCTCCGTGTACTGACTGGCGACCCGGCGCACGAGGTCGAGTCCGACGCCGCGCCCGCCGACTGGGCGCGGCAATCGACCCATCACGGCGTCCCGAAGCGCCTCCTCCGCGCTGCGGGCCCGATCCTTGTAGAGGATTCTCACCCGATGGGGGAGCCCCACGCCGTTGTCGAGCACAGTGAAATGGAGCCGGTTGTGGCTATCGCGCCCTCCGCCGAGTGTGGCGTAGACCTGTCCTAGCGAGCAGCCGGTTGGACTGGAGCGCAGGCTTGCGTGGTCTGGGACGTTGACGACGATCTGGTAGAAGACCTCAAGGCAGTCGGTCAGCGTTCCGACCATCGCCGATCCCGGTTTGACCTGCAGGCGGCTGCTGAGCCATCGGCCTGCGACTTGGCGCAGGTCGTGGCGCAGGTGGCGTGCGGGCCGGTTGTGCGGATGCATCACCGAGAGCAAGTAGCGCTGGAACGCGGCTCGGACCACCCACGAGTCATGTTCAGGATCCTTGACATCCACCAGTGCCTCGCGGCGCATCGCTGCGTCGCTGGGGTGGAACGGATGCACCCAAGCTCTCGCGGTTCGGCTCCAATGCTCGGGCGCCTCGCCCGCCCAGCTCACTCTGGGGCGGTTAGCGAGCGCAAAGAAGAACCCTCCACGAGCGAGCTGCAGGCTTAAGCCCCTAGTTTCGGGTATTCGCACGGCGACGGGCACATCCCTGAAGCGACCCACCAGCAGGTTCGACACGACCATGACCGAGGGGATCGACAACCGCACCGCGGACGGGCGGGCCGAGCCCGCGACGGCTTGGTCGGAGAAGTCCAGAACGCAGATCGACCCGTGTAGCTCGGCCTCCTCCAGGTGTCTGGCGAACGCGGCGAGTCTCAGCGGATCGAAAATGGTCAGACTCGTGGCTGCTATCAGTCGCTCCACCGCTGGCCTCCTCACGCCCTGAGTCGTCCGGCTGGCCACGAACGACGATCCGTGTGCCTATCACGGCGACGCTCAGCCTGCCACAGGATTGCTAGCACAGTAGCCAGGGGGTCCGACACGCCGCTCCGGCCTCCGCGTCGGTGCAGGCAATGCACTACCCGCGAACGCCGGGTTGGCGACCCTTGTTCGGTCCTCTGGGCGTGAGGGTTGGCCGCGAATGCCTCGGCGTCGGGAGAAGCGGTCGACCCGGGGTGTTCTGCGGGGTGGTTGCCGGGGTTAGGCGGGGATGAGGAAGGTGGGGGCGTATTCGTTGCCGGTGCCTAGATGAGTAGTTCCAAGGGGTGGGGGTCCACCAGTGAGGGGTGAGGGTGTCCAAGCTCGGGGTTGTCCACAGACCCCGATCCCGGAGGACCTTGGTATGAACTGTGACCTCGCAGGATGGGCCGCCTACGGCTACTGCGCCTCGCACTCGCGGCACTTCTGGGGCCTGCGCCTGCGCCTGCACCTCATCACAACGCCGTCGGGGCTGCCGGTGGCCTACGCGCTCACCTCGGCCAAAGCCGACGAGCGCGACACCTGCCTCGAGATGATCGCCCAAGCCCAGATCGCCCGGCGGGGCCAGACCCTCATCGCCGACAAGGGCCACCGGCGAGCCAGCCTCGCAGACGACCCTCAACGCCGCCGCCATCGCGCTCATCCGCCCCGCCGCCCAAACAGAGCCGCCACGGCCCGGGCGGCGGTTCCTGCGCCCGCTGCGCCAGATCATCGAATCGGTCAACTGGACCCTCAAAGCCCAACTCGGCCTCGAACGCCACCGCGGCCGCACCCGCTGCGGCGTCGCCGCGCGCATCCTGCAACGACTCCTCGCGCTCACAGCAGCCATCTGGCACAACCAAACCACCCAACAACCCCGCCCCGCCCGCTCCCTCATCGCCTACGACCACTGACCCTTGGAACTAACCATCTAGAATCGGGGGGCTTCCCGACCGGCGACCCGGCGCGGAGACGGAACCCCGAACCATGGCCACCGACCCGTTCGACATCGAACCGCTGGACGCCACTTTCGGCGCGGTCGTCACTGGCGTCGAGTTGCGCTCCATCGACGATGCCGCGTTCGAGGCGCTGCACGAGACGTGGCTCGAGCACGCTCTGCTGATCCTCCCGGGCCAGTTCCTGACCATCGACGAGCAGAACGCCTTCGCTCGGCGGTTCGGTCCGCTCGAGTTCGAGGCGGTGGCCTTCAGCAACGTCGACACCGAGGGCGGGATTCTCAGCGACCCTGGCCACGACGTGGTGAAGTCGCTGCGGGGCAACGAGGGCTGGCATCACGACAGCACCTACATGCCGCTGCAGGCCAAGGGCTCGGTGTTCACTGCCGAGGTGGTGACCAGCCGGGGCGGGGCCACCGGATGGGCCGACATGCGGGCCGCCTACGAGGCGCTGGACAGCGAGACCCGGCAGCGGCTGTCCGGCATGCGGGCGTACCACTCGCTGTACTACAGCCAGGGCCGCTCCGGCTACATGCCGACCAGGACCGAGGGCGGGGGCTACGACATGTACGGCTTCCACGACCTCGAGCCGTCACTGCGACCGCTGGTGAAGGTGCACCCCGAGACGGGACGGCCCAACCTGCTCATCGGCCGCCACGCATACGGGATCGTGGGCATGGCCGAGGACGAGTCGGAGGCGTTCCTCGACCGGCTCAACGCCGAGGCCTGCCGGCCGCCCCGCGTCCACCATCGTCAGTGGGCCGTGGGCGACGCCGCGCTGTGGGACAACCGCCGGCTGATGCACCGGGGGACGCCGTTCGACATGGCCGAGCCCCGGGTGATGTGGCACACCCGCATTGCCGGTGATCCCGCCTCGGAGCTGGCCGACAACCACCCGGGCTTCCAGCAGCGATCGGGCATCGATGTGATGGGCGAGGATACCCTCATCGTCGGCTGAGACTCGGCCTCCAGTCCCGCCCGTCCCGCCCAGCGTCGTCAGACCTGCCGGTCGCGGCCCTCCCAGTAGGGCTTGCGCAGCTCGGTCTTGAGGATCTTCCCCGACGGGTTGCGGGGCACGGCGTCGATGCGCTCGACTGCGGCGGGGATCTTGAACCCGGCCAGGTGCCCGCGGCAGTGCGCGATGAGCTCCTCCTCGCTGGGGTCGGTGTCCGGCGCGGGCACGATCAGCGCCAGGGGCGACTCTCCCCAGCGCTCGCTGGGGATCCCGATGACGGCCACGTCGGCCACCGACGGATGGGCCATCAGGGCGTTCTCGATCTCGGCCGGGTACACGTTCTCGCCGCCCGACACGATCATGTCCTTGATCCGGTCGTGGATGAAGAGGTATCCGTCCTCCATGTAGCCGGCGTCACCGGTGCGGAACCAGCCGAGTCCCTGGTCGCCTCGGCCTTCGGGGAACGCTTCGGCGGTTGCCTCCGGGTCGCGCCAGTAGCCCTTGAGGTTCTGGACGGTCCGGGCCCAGACCTCGCCCACCTCGCCGGCGGCGACGTCGCGCCCGTCCCCGTCGACGATGCGCAGTTCC
Organism: Acidimicrobiaceae bacterium; assembly: GCA_026710865.1. GTDB lineage: Bacteria > Actinomycetota > Acidimicrobiia > Acidimicrobiales > Aldehydirespiratoraceae > Aldehydirespirator. The sequence goes on along the minus strand of JAPOQG010000341.1, from coordinate 18,550 downwards.
ACGCCGGGCAGCGGCTTGCCGGCCGACCTCAGCAGCTTCGCTCTCGGTCCGCCCGGGTCGTGGTCCTCGGGCACCAGCAGGGTCAGCGCGCCGGTGGTCTCGGTGAGCCCGTACACCTGGGTGTGCGAGCACTTGAGAAGGGCCAGCGACGCGGTGAGCGCCTCAGCGGTGATCGGCGACGCTCCGTAGACGATGCTCTCCAGCGAGGAGAAGTCCACGTCCGACGCCCCCGGCATCATCGGCAGGAACTGCAGCAGCGCCGGCACCATGAAGGCCGCGTTGACCCGGTGGGCGGGAATGTCGGCGAAGATCCTGGCCGGGTCCACGTCCCGGTGCACGACGTTGGTGCAGCCCGTGTACAGCCCGACGGTGGCCACTCCGCTGCCGCCGATGTGGAACAGGGGCAGCACGTGGAGCATCACGCTGTCGGGGCGCAGGCCGATCATGCCGCTGACCGGGCCTATTGTCGAGAAGAGGTTGCGGTTGCTGAGCTCGGCGCCCTTGGGCAGGCCGGTTGTGCCCGACGTGTAGAGCTGAAGGCCCGTGTCGTCCTCGTCGGACGGGTAGGCGGGATCGGTGGCCGGCCGGCCGTCGATCCAATCGGGGTAGCGGACCTGTCCTTCGGCGGCGGTGTCGGTGCCCACCAGAACCACCAGCGGGCGGCGGGGCAGGTCCATGGCGCCCAGGTGGTCGAGGAACTCGTACTCCACGACGACCACCTCGACCTCGGCGTGGTTCAGGATGTAGGCCATCTCGGCCGCCACCAGGCGCCAGTTGACGGCCACGGTGACCGCGTTGATCTTGGCCGCGCCGAACACGAGGGTGAAGTACTCGGCGATGTTCTTGCCGATGAACCCGACCCGGCTCTGCGGGCCGACGCCGGCCGCGATCAGCGCGTTGGCCACCTGGGAGGACTCGGCGTCGAGGTCCCGGTAGGTCAGCGTGCGATCATGGCAGATCAGCGCGGGTTTGTCCGGGTTCTCCTCGGCTTGCTGGCGGGGTATGTCGGCAATGGATCGCATCACGGCTGCGCCCCCTTCTCGCGCTTTGGACAAGGCCACGATACGCCTTGAGCACGTCGTTGCCGGGGAAACGGCGGCTGAGGCTGTTCGCGATCGAATCCGTTCGGGCGAGACGCGCGAGGCCGGGATGGCGCTGAGCGTCGCCGACGGCCGCCGCCGCGATGTCGTGCAAGTCACCGGCGGCGACCCGGAGGTGCTCTCAGCACGGCCATGGCGGCTGGCGGGCCGTAGCCTCGGGTCTGTGATCCCGCTGGACGGGCCGTACTACGAGGACCTCAGCGTGGGCCAGGTGCTGCCCCGGCAGCCGTCGGTGGCAGTCGACGAGGGAATGGCCGCGCTCTACCAGTCGATGGTGGGCGAGCGTCTGCCGATGGTGATGGACCCGGCGGTGTGTGAAGCGGTGACCGGGAGGCCCGGCCGTCTGGTCAGCCCGGCGCTGGTCATGCACCTGTCGACCGGGCACAGCACGACGCTCACCCGGCGCGTGATCGCCAACCTCTTCTACCGCGAGCTGCGGTTCCTGCGGCCGGTGTTCATCGGGCAGTCCTTGGCCACCACCGTCACGGTCGCCGCCCTGGCCGACAGCCGGCCCCGTCCCGGACGGCCCCATCGGGGCAAGGCGCTGGTGGACATCGTCACCACCGCGGATGGGGAGCCCGCCATCACCTGCCAGCGAGCCCCGCTGCTGCCCCAGGCCTGCGACGAGCAGCCCGGCCACGACGACGATCTGGGGACTGCGCCGCCGTTGGACCTCGCCTCCTACGTGGAACTCGTGCCGCCGAGTTGGGACTTCAGCGTTCTGGGTTCCGGCACGGACTGGCAGCCGGGCACCACCGTCGCGGACCCTGCCCGGGACGTGGTCGAGAACGCGCTCGCGCTGGTCCGCCTGACCAACAACCTGGCCATGGTGCACCGTGACGCGGCCGAGTCCCCGTACCCGCAGCGGCTTGTGTACGGGGGCCACGTCGTGGGCCTGGCCCAGGCATCGCTCTCGCGGGTGCTGGCGGGCATGGCCACGGTGGTGGGGTGGCACGGCTGCGACCACACCGGGCCCGCCTTCGAGGGCGACCAGGTCTCGTTCTGCCACACGCTGCTCGATGTCGCTCCCGCCGCCGGAGGTCGAGCCTTCGCGGTGCTGGTAGAGGGCTTCGCCCACCGCACCGAGGAGCCCGAGAAGATCCTCGACTGGACCGTCATAGCGGTGGCCCCCTGACCGGCCGGGGCCGATTGCCGGCACGCGAAGCGCCTAGGCTGCGCGTGCTGCACAGAGGGAGGACGGCATGAGAGACGTAGTGATCGTGGAGGCAGTGCGCTCCGCGGTGGGCAAGCGCAACGGGACCCTGGCCCACACCCATCCCGCCGACATCCTGGGACCGGTGCAGATGGAGTGCCTGAGCAGGGTCGGGATCGCCAGCGGAGACGTCGACCAGGTGGTCGGCGGCTGCATCGACCAGGTCGGGGCCCAGGGAATGAACATCACCCGCACCGCCTGGCTGTCCCACGGGGGCGACCAGACCACGGCCTGCTCGACCGTCGGCTCCCAGTGCGGATCCTCGCAGCACGCGGTGAACCTGGCCTACAGCCTCATCGCCTCGGGGGCGGAGGACACCGTGCTGGCCTGCGGGGTGGAGTCGATGTCGATGGTGCCGCTGGCGGCCAACGTGATGAACGGTCCCGGCAAGCCGGTGTCGCGCAGCTACTTCGGGCACTACGAGTTCACCAGCCAGTTCGAGGGCGCAGAGCGCATCGCCACCGCCTACGGCATCTCCCGCGCCGACACCGACGAACTCGGACTGGAGTCGCAGCTGCGGGCCGCGACGGCTCAGCGCGAGGGCCGCTTCGAGACCCAGATCGTCCCCATCGACGCAGTGCTGGTGGACGAGGACGGCCGCAAGACCGGCGAGACGGTCGAGTTCGCCCGCGACGAGGTGCCCCGAGACACCAGCGAGGAGGCCCTGGCCGGGCTCAAGCCGGTGGCCCGCGAGGACGGGATCCACACCGCCGGGACGTCGTCGCAGATCGCCGACGGCGCGGCTGCGGTGCTGCTGATGTCGTCCGCCAAGGCCGCCGAGCAGGGGCTCGAGCCCATGGCCCGGGTGGCCCAGACCGCGCTGGTGGGCTGCGACCCGGTCCTCATGCTGGAGGGCCCGATTCCGGCCACCGAGCGGCTGCTCGAGCGCGAGGGGATCAGCATCGACGACATCGACGTGTTCGAGGTCAACGAGGCCTTCGCGTCGGTGGTGATCGCCTGGCAGCGCACCGTCGGCGCCGACCCGGCCCGCGCCAACCCCAACGGCGGCGCCATCGCGCTGGGCCATCCCCTGGGCGGCACCGGCTGCATCCTCACCACCAAGGCGGTGCACGAGTTGCAGCGCACCGACGGCGACTACGGCCTGGTGTCGATGTGCTGCGGCGGCGGCCTGGGAACCGGCACCCTCATCCAGCGCGTCAACTGAGCATCCACGCCGCCGAGCCTGTGGTGTCGCCGTCTCTGGCCGGCTGGTCTCAGTCGGGCGGCGCCAGCCATGCTGGGATGCCGCGGCGGATGAGTTCGCGCACGCACTACAGTGAGGGAGCGGGTTGGGCGAGTCCGAAGTAGTCGTCCCGCATGAACTGGTAGTCGGGCGAAACCACCCGGGGGCTCAGGCCCGAGCGGCTGATCCAGTAGCGCAGCATGTGGCGCCTCTCCTCGGGTCTCGCCGGGTCGTCGGCGTAGGCGGTGCGGGAATGCAGCGTCACGTAGTTGTTCACCAGTTGGATGTCGCCCGGCTCGAGGGCCATGTGCAGGGTCATGCCCGGCCGTTGGGGTATGGACTCGAGGTACTCGGAGCAGGCGAGCTCGGCGTCGGTGAGCGGCTCCACGCCATCGAAGCGCTGGGCTGATCGCTGGAAGCCCGTCTTGAGCGTGGCCGACAGCCACCCGTCGACGTAGCAGTACAGCGACTGGGGGTACCAACCCGGGCTCCCGGGCGGCTCCTCCATCTTCCAGTCGCAGGCCATCCGCTTGAAGAGGATGGGCAGCCACTCAGGGTGCTCCTCGAGCAGGGTGTTGAACATCGTCATCGAGCTGGCGATGATGCTCTCACCGCCGGTGGCCGACGGCTTCAGGCACATCAGGCCCACGATCTCGACCCCGTCGGAGTGGATGTGACCGCCGATGTTGGTGGTGTAGGCCCGGGCGTTCGGATCCTGCCCGGGGCCGCGGTCGTAGACGTGGTTCAGGAGGGTTCCGTCACAGGTGGTGGGAACCAGCCGACCGATGCGGGCGCATATCGCCCAGAAGACGGTCGCGGCTGCGGAGCGGTCGAACCGCGGGCCGACAGGGAGGCCGCGCAGCACCACGAAGCCCCTGCCGGTGTCGAGATCGTCGATGAACTCCTTGATGCGTGGCTCCAGGCCGGGCAGCGGGAACGCTTCCGGCGCCAGATCGTGCACGTCGCGGCCTGCGACCGACTCGACGCCGCGTTCGAGTTCGGAGAGGTCGGCCTCGGTGAATCGATAGACCCACTCGTCTGAGTCCTCCAGATCGTCGGCCCGCCACACCGACGGTCCGGTCACTGGCTTGGTGCGCATGTCCACTTCACGTCCCCCAACTCGGTTGCATCCTCCCACACATGGGCGGTCCTGGGATGCAGATGAGTATCGATGAATGATGCTGGCGTCGCAACACCAGGAATAGTGTGGGAACGTGGAGGCTGGCGCCATGGACAATCTCGGCCGCGACAGTGCGGTGCTGCGGCCCTCGTCGTGGCGCGGCGCGGTGCTGCTGCGCTCGGAGTACCCCGACGCGTCCCCGATCTGCGGCGGCACCGATCTCATGGTCGACATCAACTTCGCCCGGGCCCGGCCGAGCGGGCTGCTGGACTTGACATCCGTGCAGGGGATCGACTCCTGGGAGCTGACCGACGGCGGGCGGACGGTTCGCATCGGCGCCGGAGTGAGCTTCACCACGATCATCGAGAAGCTGAGCGGGGTTTGCCCCGCGCTGGCCCAGGCGGCTCGCACGGTCGGTTCGCCCCAGATCCGCAACCGCGGCACGGTGGCCGGCAACCTCGCCACCGCCTCGCCGGCCGGTGACTCGCATCCCGTGCTGATGGCGTGCTGGGCGCGGGTGGAGGTCGAGTCGGTTCGGGGCCCGCGCCTGATCGACATCGATGACTTCTTCGTCGGGCCCAAGCGCAGCGCGCTCGCGCCCGATGAGTTGATCCGGGCGGTGCTGATCCCGGCCGCGACCGGTGCCCAGCAGTTCGCCAAGGTCGGGCCGCGCAACGCCATGGTGATCGCCACGACGTCGTTCGCCCTGAACCTGGACGTGGCCGGCCGGCGGGTGGGAACCGGGATCGGCTCGGCCGGACCGACCCCGCTGCGGGCCCGGGCCGCGGAGCAGATGCTGGAGGAGGCGATGGCCGACCGCTGGGACGAGCCGGGCACCGTCGACGAGAGCCTGGCCCGCCGGTTCGGGGCACTGGTCGCCGAGGCCGCGTCCCCCATCGACGATGTGCGCGGCAGCGCCGAATACCGGAGGCATGCGCTGGCGGTGCTGGGCCGCCGATGCCTCACCTGGGCGCTTGCGGACCTGTCACGGGAGGCCGCCGCGTGAGGGTGAACGTCACCGTCAACGGCGTGGCCCACAGCGTGGACCATGTCTGGGCGCTGGAGAGCCTGCTGGACTTCCTGCGGGAGCGGGTCGGGCTCCGGGGCACCAAGAACGCCTGCGAGCAGGGCGAGTGCGGATCGTGCTCGGTGCACGTGGACGGCGTGCTGGTCTGCTCGTGCCTGGTGGCGGCCGGGCAGGTGGAGGGCTGCTCGGTGGTCACCGTGGAGGGGCTCGCCTCCGACGGCGAGCTTCATCCGGTGCAGAGGGCCTTCGTGGACGCCGGAGCGGTGCAGTGCGGGTTCTGCACGCCGGGGATGATCGTCGCCGCCCACTCCCTGTTGTCCGGGAATCCCGATCCCGACGATCTGACCGTGCGGGAGGAACTGTCGGGCAACCTGTGCCGCTGCACGGGTTACCAGAAGATCCTCGACGCGGTGCACCTTGCCGCGGAACGGGCCGGAGCCGCGCCATGACTGCGGCGGACAGCCGATGACGGTCACCGACACCTCGACGAGGGTCGCAACCCCCTCGACGGTGATCGACGGCGTGGGGGCGTCCGCGACCCGGCCCGACGGCGTGCCCAAGGCCGACGGCTCGTTCGTCTACTCCTCCGACGAGTACCACGACGGATCCCTGTGGGGGGTCACCCTGCGGAGCCCGCATCCGAGGGCTCGGATCCTGGGCATCGACACGTCCCGGGCGGAGGGTCTCGACGGCGTGAGGTGCGTGCTCACCCACCGGGACGTGCCCGGATCGGCGACCTACGGCATGAAGATCTACGACCAGCCGGTGCTGGCCTTCGACGAGGTCCGCTACCAGGGCGAGCCCGTCGCGGTGGTGGCCGCCACCCATCCCGAGATCGCCCGGCGGGCGTGCGAGCTCGTAGCGGTGGAGTATGAGGAGCTGGTCCCCAACACCGACCCCGAGAGGTCGCTGACCGGCACAGTCGAGGGCCTTCCCGGCGGGGGGCTGGCCCGCCACGTGAGGATCCGCCACGGCGATGTGGGCGCGGCGCGAGCCCGAGCGGACGTCGTGATCGAGGGCCGGTGGGAGATGGGCACCCAGGATCCTGCGTTCCTGGGGCCGGAATCGGGTCTGGCCGTCCCGCTCGGCGACGGCGGCGTCGAGCTGTACGTGTCGTGCCAGAACCTGCACCTCGACCAGCAGCAGGTGGCGGACTGCCTGGGCCTGCCGCTGGACAAGGTGCGGCTCGTGCTGTCGGGCGTCGGCGGCGCGTTCGGTGGCAAGGAGGACCTCAACGTCCACATACACGCCTGCATGCTGGCCCTGCGCACCGGCCGGCCGGTGCGGATGGTCTACAGCCGCGAGGAGTCCTTCTTCGGCCACGTGCACCGCCATCCGGCCATCGCCGACATCGAGCTCGGGGCCACTCGCGACGGTCGGCTGGTGTTCACCAAGGTGCGCCTGGTGCTCGACGGCGGCGCCTACACGTCCACGTCGCAGGTGGTGATCGCCAACGGCTGCTACTTCGCGGCCGGCGCCTACCACGTGGTTGACGTCGAGATCGACGGTTACGCCACCTACACCAACAACCCGCCCTGCGGGGCGATGCGGGGCTTCGGCGCGGTCCAGTCCTGCTACGCCATCGAGTCGGCCATGGACCGGCTGGCCGCCGAGCTGGATCTGCACCCGCTGGAGCTGCGCATGCGCAACGCCATCGGCGAGGGCGACGTGCTGCCCACCGGCCAGCCGGTGGACGGTCCCGCGCCGGTTCAGGAGATCCTGTCCTACCTGCGCGACCTGCCACTTCCCCCTGACTCCGATCACTTCGCTGCGGACATGCGGGCCCGCCCGGGTGGTGTCGGCAACGTCACCCGGGGGGAGGGCATACGCCGGGGGGTGGGCTATGCGCTGGGAATGAAGGCGATCGGCTTCTCCGGCGGGATGGACGACACCTGCACCGCCCGGGTGACGGTGTGGATCCGCGACGGCGAGCCGGTCGCGGAGGTCTACTGCGCGGGCCCCGAGCTCGGCCAGGGCGTCGTGACCCTGGAGGCTCAGATCGCCCGCACCGAACTCGGGGTGCGCACCGTGGAGTTGCGCGACAAGGACACCGACATCGCCGAGTCGGGAGCCTCGTCCGCATCCCGCCAGAGCTGGATGACCGCCGGAGCGGTGGCCGGCGCCTGCGGGCTGGTGCGCGATGAGATCCTGGCCCGGGCCGCGGCCGTCCTCGGCCGCTTCGACGGGGAGCTGACCCTCGACGGCCCCGAGATACGCGGCCGCGACGGCCGGCCGCTGGTGTCAGTGGCCGATGTGCTGGGTCCCGAGTCGGTGTCGCACGCCTTCACCTACCGCCACCGCCCCACCGAGCCCGTCGACGACGAGCGCGGCCAGGGCAACGCCCACGTCGCATTCGCCTACGCGGCTCACCGGGCCGTCGTCGACGTCGATGTCGAGTTGGGCCTGGTCAGGGTGGTCGAGATGGCCACCGCCCAGGACGTCGGCAAGGCCATGAACCCCGTCGCGGTCGAGGGCCAGATCGAGGGCGGAACCGTCCAGGGCCTCGGACTGGCGGTGATGGAGGAGCTCCAGATCACCGACGGCAGGATCCGCAACCCGTCCTTCACCGACTACCTGATCCCCACCATGCTCGACGTTCCGCCCATGCCCATGAAGATCTTCGAGTTCCCCCACCCCGATGCCCCCTACGGGCTCAACGGCGTCGGCGAGCCTCCCAACCTGTCGTCCACCCCGGCCATCCTCAACGCGCTCCGGCAGGCCACCGGCCTGGAGTTGCCCCGGGCGCCGGTGCGTCCTGCCGACCTCATCTCCCCGACGGCTCCCGGAGACGGAGGAGCCGGTCTCGCCCGAGCCGATCAACAAGGAGATCCGCGATGACGGTCGTTGACGATCAAGCCGGCGCACCAGTGTCCGACGCATGGACCGCAGCACGAACAAGACTCCGACGCCCGGCGCGCTGGTGGCCTCCCTCGGCCGGGAGTGCATGATCCGCCCCATCGCCTCCGACTAGAACGTCAAGAGGGCTCTCGCGGTGTCTGCGGGGTCGCGCCCGTACCTGGTCGTCAACGCCATGGTGGTGGCCACCGTGTCCACGGTGCTGCCCGGCTTCCTCATCGGAGCACTGTCAGTGCAGGTCAGCGCCGAGATGGACGTGTCGGAGGCGGTGTACGGATGGGGGCTCAGCTCGTTCTTCGGAGCGGCCATGGTGGGATCGATCCTGCTGGGGCGGCTGTCCCAGCGGATAGGGGCCCTCAACCAGATGACCCTGGCCCTCGGGCTGTCCATCGTCGTGCAACTGGCCCTGGCTGCGACCGCCCAGTCGTTCGGGGCGATCATCGGCTTTCTGGTGGTGGCCGGTCTGGCCAACGCCGCCAACCAGACCTCCATCAACCTGGCGCTGGGCCAGGCGGCGCTGCCGAGGCTCGGGTTGGCGGTGTCGGTCAAGCAGTCGGGCCTGCCGACGGCGACCCTGCTGGCGGGGTTCGCGGTGCCTTCGCTGGCACTGACCGTGGGCTGGCGTTGGGCCTACGTGGCCAGTGCGGCCTTCACCCTGGTCTCCCTGGCGGTCGTGCGTTCCGCGGTCGGATCGTCGACGCCGGCTCGCGGGGCCGCACCATCGACTCCCGAGTCGTCGTCCCGCGACCTGCTGTGGGGCGCGGCGGTGGGGGCGTTCCTGGCCTTCAGCGCGGGCTCGCTCAACGCCTGGGGCGTCGGTTCCGGGGTGGACGCCGGGCTCGGCGAGGGCCTGGCCGGGCTGTTCCTGAGCGTCGGAGCGGCCACCGGCATCACTCTGAGGGTCATCAGCGGCTGGATCTCCGACACGATGCGAGCCGCTCCCTTCCGGGTGGGCGGCATAAGCGCGCTGCTGGGCTCGGTGGGCATGGCGATTCTGGCGGTCCGCTCTCCGGGCACCCACATCGCGGCCATGCTGGTGGCGTTCGGCGCCGGCTGGATCTGGCCGGTCTTCACCAACTTCGGGGTCGTGCGGGCCAACCCCCAGGCGGCGGGCGCGGCCACCGGGGTCACCCAGATGGGCGTCTACGTCGGAGTGTTCGCCGGGCCCCTGCTCACCGGCTGGATCATCGAGCACTCCGGCTACCGGCTGATGTGGCTGGTAGTAGCGACCTCATCCGTCATAGGCGCAGTCATCTCGATCCGGATCGCCGACCGCTTCTGACTGGGCCGGTCCGCTCCGGCAGCCGGCTGTGGTCCACAATTGGGCCATGACCAGCGACATTCTGGACAGGGCCGCCGCGGCGATCGACGGCAACGTGATGTTCGAGCCCGACGGCCGGCCCTTCGGTCTGGGGCTGCCCAGCGACGGGCTGGGCGCCAGCCACCGGTTGCGCGACGGCGTCACCATGATCGAGTCGTTCGCCCACGTGCATGTGATCGAGACCGACTCGGCCGCGGTCGTGTTCGACTCCAGCGTCCCCGATCTCGGTCCCAGGGTGGTCGAGCGGGTCCAGGCACTCACGGATGCGCCGGTGAGCCATGTGGTGCTCACCCACGGGCACCGCGACCACGCCGGCGGGGCCGGCGGCGGGGGTCGAGCTGCCGGCCGGTCGGTGACCGCTACGAAATCTGCCCGGGTTCTGCCGACATACGACCGGTTTCTCTACTGATTCCGGTCCAGTGCGCCGGCGCGGGCCTCGGTGAAGTGACCGACCAGCAGGGCCGCGGCCACCACCGCCGACACCACCCCCGAGACCGCCATCGTCTGGGCGAAGGAGGTGGCGAAAGCCTGTGACGTCTCGGCGATCGTCGCCTGAGCGGCCGCATCGCCGAGCACCCCCGACTGGGACAGCCCGTAGACGGCCTCGATGGCCGCCCCCATCGACTCGCCGGCCGCCTCGGCTACCTCGGGCGGCAGGATGTCGACGTGCACGGTGTTGCGGTAGATCGAAGTGGACAACGCCCCCAGCGTCGCGATTCCCAGCGCCGCCCCGAGCTCCCGGGCGGTGTCGTTGACGGCCGAGCCGATGCCGGCCTTCTCGTAGGGGGTGGCGACCATGATGTCGTTGGTGGCCGGGGTCATGGCCAGGGCCAGACCCGCGCCGGCCAGCACCAGCGGCCCCAGCAGGAACCAGTAGCTGGTGTCGGTGCCGACCATCGCCAGGGGCAGGAAGGTGGCCGCCAGCACCGCGAAGCCCAGGGACATGATCCGGCGCGACCCGAACTTCTCGGCCAGGCGCGCGGTGAAGGGGGACACCACCATCGACGCGACTGCCTCGGGCATGGTCGCCAGGCCGGCCTCGAGGGCGCTGTAGCCCAGAGCGAACTGCACATAGAGCGCGAACAGGAACCAGAACCCGATCATCACCACGAAGGTCATGGACACGACCGCGGATCCGACGCTGAAGCGCCGGTCGCTGAACAGCTCCAGCGGCAGCATCGGATGGCGGGCCCGCTGCTGCCATCTCAGCAGGACCGCGCCGAACACCACCGCGGTCGCGAAGGCGGCCAGGACCGGCACCGATGTCCAGCCCTGCTCGGGCCCCTCGATGATGCCGTAGATGAGCGCGGTCATGGCGACGATGGAGAGCCCCGCCCCGGCAGGGTCGAGGTGCCTGGGCCGCTCGTCGCGGGATCGGGGCAGCCACCGTGCCATGACGATCATCACCACCGCCACCACCGGCACGTTGTAGAGGAAGCCGGCCTCCCAGCCCCACGACGGCACGATCCACCACCCCGTGACGAAAAGGCCGGTCAAGGCGGGCCCGAGGGCGGCGCCCCCTCCGGCGAATCCCGACCAGATCGCGATGGCAGTCGGCCGTTCTGGGGGCGGGAAGATCTCGATCAGCAGAGACAGGGTGGCCGGCATGACGAAGGCGGCCGCCACCCCCATCGCTCCCCGGGCGAACAGGATCACCTCGGCCGAGTCGGCCAGTCCTCCGAGGAGCGCGCCGAGCCCGAACACGAGCAGGCCCCCGAGCAGGGCTCCCTTGCGGCCGTAGCGGTCGCCGATGGCCCCACCGGTCATCAGCAGCCCGCCGAAGGCCAGGGCGTAGGCGTTCACGATCCACTGCAACTGCGGCCCGGTGACGCCCACGTCGCGTTGCAGGGTGGCCAGGGCGACGTTCAGGCCCGAGACCGACATCACCACCAGCACCAGGGTGAGGCTCAAGACGCCCAGCAGGAACCAGCGCCGGGCATGCACCTCCGGCCGTTCCCACAGGTTCACGGACTCACGCTAGGTCGCCTCGATGACGCTCCCGCAGTCGCGGGCCTGGTGCCAGGTCTGGGACTATGTGTTGCATGTTGCGTCCTTCCTCGGGGTTCACCAGGTGCTGCGGATGCAGCCGTATATCCCGGCGAAGTCCTCGGCGATCTCGGCGGGCAGCGGCACCACGCCGCCCAGGACCTGCGCCCCGAACATGATCTTGGCGGTGTGCTCGACCACCAGCGCGGTGTGCAGAGCGTCGTCGGGCGACTTGCCCACGCACAGCAGGCCGTGGTTGGCCATGAGCACCGCGCCCCGGTCGCCGAGATGGCGCACCACCTCGGCGGCCAGTTCGTCGGTGCCGGTGGTGGCGTAGTCGGCCACGGGCACGTCGCCGCCCACGTAGATGATGACTTCCTCGATGCTCGCCGGGATGGGCCGGTGGGCGACCGCGAACATCGAGGCGTGAGGCGGATGGCAGTGGACCACCCCGCCTACCTCGGCGAAGGCGTTGTAGCAGGCCAGGTGCACGGCCTTCTCGGTGGACGGCCGGCCCGACCCGCCCAGGGGCTCACCGCCGACGCTCAGAACAGCCAGGTTGTCCGCGGTGACGCCGGCGTAGGGGGTGGAGGACGGGGTGAGGCAGATCGAGCCGTCGGCCCGACGGCCTGAGACGTTGCCGGCGGTTCCCACCACGAGGCCGGCCCGTTCCATCTTCCGGGCCGCGTCCACCACCTCCCGGTGTACGGGATCGACGGCGGCGGAGTCGGAGCCGGTCACATCAAGACCTCCGGGTTGGCGCAGTGCAGGGGCTTCTCGCCGGCCAGAATGTAGCGTTTCCGCGAGGGCACTGATCGATGAGATTCTCCGTCACCTACCCGCTGGCCTCCGGCCGGGCCGGCGCAGAGTTCGCCACCCGCCGGGGAGTGTCGGAGTTCGTCCGGGCGGCTGAGAAGGCCGGCTTCGATGGGATCGGGTTCACCGACCATCCCGCCCCGACGCACCGCTGGATGAGCGCCGGGGGCCACGACGCGCTCGATCCCTTCGCGGCGCTGGCCTTCTGTGCAGCGGTCACCGAGCGGATGCTGCTGATCCCCAATGTGGTGGTGCTGCCCTACCGCAACCCGCTGCTGGTGGCGAAGTCCGTGGCCACCATCGACGCCCTGTCGAACGGGCGCTTCGTGCTGGCCGTGGGCACCGGCTACCTCAAGGGCGAGTACCGGGCGCTGGGAGTGGACTTCGACCAGCGCAACGACCTCTTCGACGAAGCCATAGAAGTCATGCGAGGCGTGTGGGCCACCGACGACTTCCGCCACGAGGGCCTCAACTTCACAGCCCGCGGCCAGACCGCCAACCCCAAGCCGCCCCGGCCGATCCCGGTCTGGATCGGGGGCAACAGCCGCCTGAGCCGCCGCCGAGCAGCCACCGTGGGCGACGGCTGGGTCCCCTTCCCCGCCCCCCGAGGCTTGGCCGCCACCGCCCGAACCGTGCCCCTGGAGACCCTCGATGACCTTAGCGCTCTGCTCGACGACCTCTGGCGCCAAGCCGGCTCCGCCGGCCGCGATCCCGCCGAGATCGACGTGTCCTTCACGACGCTGTCAGGGGGAAGCCCCGGCGATGCCGACTTCGACCCCGACTCCCACCTCGAGGCTCTTCAGGAACTGGCCGATCTTGGCGTCACCTGGTGCATGACCGGGATCCCGGCCGACTCGCTGGCCCACGCACTAGAAGCCCTCCACCGCTACGGCGAGTCAGTCATCGCTGCCTGAGTCCTCTGGATCGGCCAGAAAGCCCTTGCGGGTGAGCCCGAGGATCAGGCCGTCGACCTTCACTTCAAGCCGCTCCAAGCGGGCGTCCACCTTGTCGTCCATCTTGTCGAAGCGGGCGTCGACCTTGTCGAAGCGCGCGTTCGTATCGGATCGCAGCCAGGCGAGCATGGTGGCGAAGGTGCCGAAGGCGACTGTCAACAGGACGCCGATGACGGTGGCGGCGATCGTCGGGTCCATGGCTGGCAGCGTAGCCGACACCCATGTGAGATACTGCTAAATTCATGAAACATATTGATAATGCTGGTTGCCTTGGGCCGGCCGGCCACGGCGTTGAGGCCGATGTCGGGGATGATCGAGCCGTCGAAGGTCCACACGTCGTCGCCGTTGTCGGTGGGGTGGCTACTCCTCGATGAAGTCGTAGTCGGCGTCGCCCTGCACGACCTGCTTGAGGATCTTGCCGGTGGCGTTCCGGGGCAGCGGCTCGGTCCGCAGCTCCCAGTGCACCGGCACCTTGATGTCGGCCAAAGTAGCGGCCACCCAGGCCCTGAGTTCGGAGACCAGGCCCTCGTCGGGCGGATCCTCGCCGACCACCACCACCGCCTTCACCTCCTGGCCCAGCTCACGGTGCTCGACTCCCACGACCGCCGACTCGGCGACGGCAGGGTGGGCGTCGAGGCGCTGCTCGATCTCGGTGGGGTAGATGTTCTCGCCGCCGCGGATTATCAGGTCGCTGCGCCGGCTCACCAGGAACAGCATCCCGTCGCGGACGTAGCCGTAGTCGCCGGTGCGCAGCCAGCCGTCGCGGATCGTCTCGGCCGTGGCGACGGGGTCGTTCCAGTAGCCGGGGGTGACCATCGGGCCGGACAGGCAGATGTTGCCGACGGCGCCCTCCGGCAACTCGGCGCCGCCGTCGTCGGTGACGCGCACGCCGACGGTGGGCAGCGGGTAGCCGACCGAGTCGGGGTGGTCCCGCAGCACGTCGTCGGGCGCGCTGGCGGCCAGACCCGAGCTCTCGGTGAGCCCGTAGCCGATGGACACGCTGACCCGGGCATGGGGCAGGGCGGTGCGGCATATCTCCTGCAGCTCCGGGGACCACGCCGAGCCGCCGCCGCCGATGCTGACCACCGACGAGGTGTCGTAGTCGCCCAGCCGGGGGTGTTCGACCAGCCGCCAGAGTTGGGTGGTGACCCCCGACCAGCGGGCGATGCCGTGCTCCTCGGTGAGGCGCAGGATCTTCTCGGCGTCGTAGCGGCCGGTGGTCCAGAGGTGGTGGGAGCCGGCGCCGACGGCCGTCACCGCGCAAGCGTGCAGGCCCGACACATGGAACAGCGGGCTGGATGCCAGCGTCGGCCCGCCCGCGTCCATCGACTCGCCCGGGAAGCGCACGAACTGGCGGGCGCCGATCATGAAGGCGCAGCTCAGGTAGGCGAGGAAGTTGCGGTGGGTCTGGATGGCTCCCCGGGGCCGGCCGGTGGTGCCCGACGTGAACAGGATGGCGGCCGGATCGTCGACGGCCATCTCCACGCCGGGCAGGGATGCGTCCCGGTAGGCGTCGATCAGGCTGTCGACCGAGTCCGCCTCGTCGGGAGCCATCCCGATCACCGGGACTCCAGGGTCGCCGTCGAGGCGCTCCAGGCGGCGACGGTCGGCGATCAGCACTTTGGGCTCGGTGAGCTCGATGCCGTACCGGATCTCGTCGCCCTTCCACCAGCCGTTCATGGCCACCGCGACGGCCCCGGCGCTGACCGTCCCCCAGAATCCCTGGATCCAACCCGGCTGGTTGGCGCCCAGCAGCCCCACCCGGTCGCCGGGCCCGACGCCGTAGCGCTCGGCGAGCCCGGCGGCGACCGCGGCGGCCTGGGCGATGTTCTCGGCGAAGGTGGCGCTGCGACCGTCGTCGAAGAGGTAGTAGCGGGCCGATCCGTCGCCGCCGTGGCCGGCCGACGCGGCCAGCAGGTCTCGCAGGCTGCGATGCGGGCTGGCCACCACGCCCATGTCGACGCCGTTCACCGTCTCGGTGACGGTCTCGAAGAAGCCGCCGGGGCCGGTGAGCATGGCGTCGGCCTCGGCGATCGTCATGGCCGGCTGCTGGGTCGCCGCCGGATCTGATGTCTGCGCGCGCTGCTCTGTCACCGGCGCGACATTATCGGCGTCGCGTACCACGACCCGGCGTCACCTTGATCCGATTACGCCACTGACGGCGATCCAGTCCTTCTGTGGACGTCCGCGCCGCGGCTATCCGGCTGTGGGCGGCTGGCGACTCTCGACGAGGTCGTCGAAGTGGCAGGCGGCCCGCCGGCCGACCGCTGCCGGGGTCTCTTCGAGCGCGGGCGAGTCCTCCTCGCAACGGCGGGCCTGCTCGGCGTCGAGCGTCGGGTACAGCCAGCAGCGGGGCCGGAAGCTGCAGCCCTCACCCGCCCCGTCGGCTGCGTCGTCGGGCCTGAGCAGCCGGCTCGTGCTACGGATCCGGCGCTGGCCCAGCACCGGGGCGGCCGACACGAGCGACACCGTGTAGGGATGGCGCGGGCTGTCGAGGACCGCCCTGGTCGGGCCGACCTCCACCAGGCGGCCCAGATACATCACTGCCACGCTCGACACGAGCTGCGGCAGCAGGGCCAGGTCGTGGGTGATGAACAGGAAGGTCAGGTCCTCCTGCTCCTGCAGGGCCTGCAGCAGCTCGATCACCTGGGCCTGGATCGACACGTCCAGGGCGCTGGTGGGCTCGTCGCAGATGATCACCTGCGGTCGCACGGCCAGCGCCCTCGCGATGCAGACCCGCTGACGCTGGCCGCCGGACAGCTCGTGGGGATAGCGCTTGGCGAACGCAGCCGCCAGCCCCACCCGCTCCAGCAGGTCGACGGTCCGCTCGGAGCGCTCGGGCCGCCGGGCCAGCCGGTGGACCCGCATGGCGTCGCTGATGATCCGCTCCACGCTGTGGCGGGGATCGAGGCTGGAGTAGGGGGCCTGGAAGATGATCTGCACCGAGCGGGCCAGCCTCCGGGCGACCCGTCCCGAGCCGGTGCCGTCGCCGGCGCCGGGCTCCACGACCGAGATCCGGCCGGAGGTCAGCGGGGCCAGCCTCATGATGCTGCGCCCCAGGCTGGTCTTGCCGCTGCCCGACTCGCCCACCAGCCCCACCGACTCGCGCACCCTCATCGACAGCGACACGCCGCCCACTGCGGGCAGGGCGTCGTGCTGGCGCAGAGCCAGCGCCCCCCGGGAGTAGGAGACGACCACGTCGCTCAACTCGAGCAGCACCCCGTCTTGTCGAGGTGCATGGAAGGAGCGGTCGCCCCCCGAGGCCGCGCCCATCCTCAGCACGTTTGCCCCCTGAGTGCTGCGCCCATCCTCAGCACGGCTCGCCCTCCTGCTCGCCGAGCCAGCAGCGGATGGTCTGGCCGCTGGGCAGCCTGAAGACGGGAGGCTCGACCTGCTCGCAACGGTCGTGGGCGTGGTCGCACCGGGTGCGGAACGGGCAGCCGCTCGGCAGGTCCCGGGGATCGGGCGGGCGTCCCCGAATCGGTGTGACCCGGCCCCCGTCGAGGCGGGGCACCGACTCCAGCAGCGCCTTCGTGTACGGATGCGACGGCTGCTTGACGACGGCCTCGGTGTCCCCCGACTCGACCACCGCGCCGGCGTACATCACCATCACCCGGTCGGCGAACTCCGAGACCAGCGACAGGTCGTGGGTGATGAACAGGATTCCCGTGCCCCGCTCGTCCTGCAGTGTGGCCAGCAGGTCGATCACCTGAGCCTGCAGGGTCACGTCGAGGGCGGTGGTGGGCTCGTCCGCGATCAGCAGGGACGGTCCCGCGATCATCACCGTTGCGATCATGGCCCGCTGGCGCATCCCGCCGCTCAGCTCATGGGGATAGGCCGACGCGCACCACTCGGGGTCGCGGATGCCGACCTCGGCGAGGCTGTCGAGCACCTTCCGGCGCACCGTGTCCCGGTCCAGGCGCTGGCGCAGGCGGGGTACCTCGGCGATCTGCCTGCCCACCTTCATGGTGGGGTCGAGACTGCTCTGGGGGTCCTGGAAGATGATCCCGATGCGGGTGCCCAGCAGATCCTGGAGGTCCTCCCGACGCCCGGCCGAGAGAGCCATGGCCTCGAACTCGAACCGGTCGGCCTCGACCGCGGCGCTGTCGGGATGGAACAGGCCGAGCATCCCGAGAACCGATGCGCTCTTGCCCGACCCGGACTCGCCGACCAGGGCCACCGTCTCGCCCGCTCCCACGGTCAGGTCGACGCCGCGGACCGCGGGCACCACTCCGGCCACGGCACGGAACGAGACGGTCAGGCCCTCGACGGCCAGCACCGGGGGGCGCTCGGCGGTGGAGCCGGCGTCCACCATCGCCTACTGCCTCACCCTCAGGGTGGGATCCAGCCGCTCCCGCAGCCAGTCGCCCAACGTGTTCATGGCCAGGACCACCCCGGCCAGGAGCGCGCCCGGGAAGACGGTCAGCCACCAGGCCTGCTGGATCAGCCCCCGGCCCTCGGAGATCATCAGTCCCAACTCGGCCTGAGGGGGCTGGACGCCCAGGCCCAGGAAGCTGAGAGCCGCCGCGAACATGATCAGCCTCGGCACGAAGAGGGTCACGATCACGATGACGGGCGCGAAGCTGTTGGGCAGCACGTGGGAGACCAGGATGCCCGCGTCGGACTTCCCCATGGCCTTGGCCGCGTCGATGTAGGACTCCTCGCGGATCTTGAGCACCTCGCCCCGCACGATGCGGTAGTAGAAGAGCCACGAGCCCACGCCCAGGACCAGGACCAGGTTCCGGAACGAGGGGCCGAGAGAGGCGACCACGGCCAGGGCCAGCACCACGAACGGGATGGCCTGCTGGATGTCGGCCACCCGTCCGAAGCCGACGGCCGCGATCTTCTCGTCGTAGTAGCCGGCCAGGATCCCCGCGGTGACCCCGATGACCCCTCCGCAGGCCACCGCGGCCAGCCCGATCAGCAGCGACAGCCTCACCCCGAACAGCATCCGGGTGAACAGGTCCCGGCCGGT
>JAPOQG010000309.1 GCA_026710865.1 Acidimicrobiaceae bacterium | reverse complement strand
GCGTCCAGGAGCCTGTCGTCCTCGGCAGGAGTGCCGATGGTCACCCTCAGGCAGCCGGCCAGGCGGGGCCACGATGCGCAGTTGCGCACCAGCACCGACCGGTCCACCAGCTGTTGCCACACCTCGGCGCCGTCGCGGCCCCGGGGCCGGAACAGCACGAAGTTGGCGCCCGAGGGCCACACGTCCACCGGGAGCCGGCCGAGCCGGTCGGTCAGCCGCTTGCGCTCGGCCACGATGGCGCCCACCCTGGCCTGCATGTCGTCGACGAACTCGAGGGCGGCGATGCCGACGGCCTGCTTGAGGGCGTCGAGGTGGTACGGCAGTGCCACCTTCTCCAGTTCGGCCACCAGCCATCGCGGGCCGATGAGGTAGCCGAGGCGGGCCCCGGCCATGGCCCAGGTCTTGGAGTAGGTGCGGGTGACGGCCAGCGGCGTGCTGTTGTCGATGAGCTCCAAGGCGCTGCGGGGAGAGAACTCGGCGTAGGCCTCGTCCACGCACAGCAGCCCGGACGTCGAACCGACCGCGTCCAGCAGCGAGGCGACCACCGATGGAGGCTCGACCGTGCCGGAAGGGTTGTTGGGCGAGCACAGGAACGTCACCGAGGGCCGGGCCGAGGCGATCAGAGCCAGGGCCGCATCACCGTCGATGGTGAAGTCCTCGCGGCGTTCCCCCTCGACCACCGCGGTTCCGGTGACCCGGGCCAGGTGCGAGTGCAGCGCGTAGGTGGGTTCGAAGGTGGCCGCGCACCGCCCTGTGCCCCCGTAGGCGAGCAGCAGGCACTGGAGCACCTCGTTGGAGCCGTTGGCCGCGAAGACCCGGTCCGGCTCGACCCCGTGGCGGGCCGCGATCCGGGATCGGAGCTCTGCGGCCTGGCGGTCCGGGTACCGGTTCCAGGCCACCGACCGGGCCGCATCGGCCACCGCCGCGGTGAAGGCCTCCGGCGGCGGGAGCGGGCTCTCGTTGGTGTTGAGCCGCACCGCCACATCGATCTGCGGCGAGTGGTAGCCGGACATCAGGGCAATGTCGTCGCGGGGCTGCACAGATCCGGGAGCCGCGCCGTCGGCGGTCACGGCCGGTCCTCCGCGGCCCGACCGCGCGCCGCGATGCGCCGTATCGGTGCCGGGCGGCGTCGCGGAGTGGTCGAGGGCGGCGTGCGCGCCGTGAGGGCCCGGGGCCTCGCTCGGCATGGCGCGATGACGCTCATCAGTCGCACCCTCTCCGCTCGGGCTCCAGGCGCAGTCTCACCGATTCGGCGTGGGCGGTGAGGCCCTCGGCCTCGGCCAGCGCGATCACATGGGGCGCCAGGCGCTCGAGCCCGTCCCGGTCGGTGCTCACGATGTGCATGCTCTTGAGGAAGTCGCGCACCCCCAGCGCGCCCGCGAACCGGGCCGTGCCGTCGGTCGGCAGCACGTGGTTGGGTCCGGCGGCGTAGTCGCCCACCGACGCGGGGGCCCACGGCCCGCAGAACACTGCGCCGGCGTTGCGGACCTGCGGCACGAGAGCCTCGGGATCCTGCACGATCAGCTCGAGGTGCTCGGGGGCGATCTCGTTGACCACCTCCAGGGCCTGCTCGACGCCGGTGCACAGCACGCTGTAGCCGGAGTTGCGCAGGGTCGCCTCTATGTCGTCGCGGCGGTCGGCGCGGGCTGTGAGCCTGGAGACCTCGGCCTCCACCGCCGCCGCGGCGGCCTCGTCCCAGGTGACCAGCCACGCCAGCCCGTCGGGGCCGTGCTCGGCCTGCAGGATCACGTCGGCCGCCGCGAACGTGGCGTCCGCGCCGGAGTCGGCCACCACCACCACCTCCGAGGGGCCCGCGAACGCGGCGGGGACGCCCACCACGCCGGCCACCTCGCGCTGGGCCAGGGCCACGTAGGCGTTGCCCGGCCCCACGATCACGTCCACAGCACCGATCGACTCGGTGCCGTAGGCCAGGGCGGCGACAGCCTGGGCCCCGCCCACCGGATGGACCTCGTCGACGCCCACAGCAGCCGCCGCGGCCAGCGTCACGTCGGCGACGCGGCCGTCGGGTCCGGGCGGCACGCACACGGCGATCTCGTCGACGCCGGCCACCTTGGCCGGAACGGCGGTCATGATCAGCGTCGACGGGTAGGCGGCCCGCCCTCCGGGCACGTAGCAGCCGGCCCGGCGCACCGGCCGGTGGCGCTCGGTGACCGTGACACCGCTCCGCTCGTGGACCACGTCGTCGAGCAGCTGGTGGCGGTGGTAGGCCTCGACGTTGGCCGCTGCGGCCGCCAGGGCGTCGCGCACTTCCACCGGTGTGCGGGCCGCGGCCTCGGCGATCTCGTCGGGCGCCACCGTGAGGCCGGCCGGCTGCGCGCCGTCGAAGCGCTCGGTCAGTTCCAGCAGGGCCTCGTCGCCGCGCTCGCGGACGGCCGCGATGATGGCCCGCACCGCCTCCAGCGGACCCGCGGACGCGGCTTCGGGCCGCGGCAGGCGGGCGGCGACGGGACCGCCGTCGCCGCGCAGATCGAGGCGGGTCAGCACCCCTCAACGCTACCGCCGGGACCCCCCGAGAGGCCGAGCGGGTAGCCGAGCGAACCCGGCCGACACGGGCAGAACGGTGGGCGGTGTCGCCTTGGCTTGGGCGGCCTGCAAGCGCGGCGGACAAGAGCGGGAGACACCAAGAGCGGGAGACACCCCGCCCCGACGCGACCGATCCTCTTCCTACCCGCGCCGACCCCTAGGTGAGGATGGCGGCGAGGCGGGCGAGGACCTCCTCCACGACCGGCGCCGGGACACTCTCGAGACGCCGGCCTTCGCGAGCACTCAGGTGGAGCACGCGTGGCTGATCGCAGCGGATCACACCAGTGGTCCGGGTTCCCGCATTCTCCAGGGAGACCGCGAATCCTCGCCGGCGCGCGAAGCTCCCGCCGGTGGTTATCGGCAGCACTACGGGTGTCCCTGTCAGTTCGTTGAACGGCGCCGGCGACACCACCAGGACCGGCCGGGTTCCACGCTGCTCATGTCCGGCTGTCGGGTCGAGGTCGACGAGCCAGACGTCACCACGCTGTGTCACAGAAGTTCGGCGCCGAGGGGCTTCCCCTCGATCCACTCCCGGTCGGCCTCGCTGTCGACGGTCGTCTCGTCACACTGCGCGAGCAACTCGTCGAGCGAGTAACTCGGGCGGGGCTTGGGCACGACAATCAGACGACCGTCATCGACATCGATGTCGACACTCGCACCGGAGCGAAGTTCCAGCAGGTCGAGAAGAACAGGCGGCACAGCGAGCATGACCGAACCGCCCACCTTGCGGAGTTTCGCCCTATGCACTTCCACCTCGCACTTCCACGTCGGAGCCTCCACCTTGGAACTCCCACCTCGCCCTCGCAGGTTATACCAGAATATAACAGTCGGGCGTATGCTGCGTCGAGTCGTCCCCTGGTGGCTCTCCCGCGGTGGGTGTCACACCGTGCTGGACGGGCAGAAGTCGTTGAGGACGCAGTCCTCGCAGCGGGGCCGGCGGGCCACGCACACCCGGCGGCCGTGGAGGATCATCCGCAGGCTGAAGTCGCCCCGCTCGGCCGCGGGAATCATCGGATTCAGCTCGAGCTCGATCTTCACCGGGTCGGTCTCGGTGGTCAGGCCGAGCAGGTTCGACAGCCGGGTGACGTGGGTGTCGACCGGCAGGCCCGGCAGTCCGAGAGCCACGCTGCGGATCACGTTGGCCGTCTTGCGGCCCACGCCGGGAAGGCGTACCAGCTCGCGCATGGGGCCGGGGACCTCGCCGCCGTAGTCGTCGACCAGCATCCGGGCCATGCCCACCAGGCTCTTGGACTTGTTGCGGAACAGCCCGATGGTGCTGACGTAGGGCTCGATCTCCTCCGGCTCGACCTCGGCCAGCGCCTCGGCGTCCGGGAAGCGGGCGAAGAGCGCGGGCGTGGCCTTGTTGACGCCCACGTCGGTGGCCTGCGCCGACAGGATGGTGGCCACGAGGAGCTCGAATGGGTTGCCGTGGTCGAGCTCGCACACCGCGTCGGGATACTCGGTGGTCAGACGCTCATGGGTGCGGCGGGCTCGGCCCTTGGGAGTTCTCGGACGGGCCATCGGCGAGACGCTAGCGGTACGGGGCGGCGCATTCAGCCCTTCCGGTGCGTCACGGGGGCCGGCCGCACCAGCGCGCGCTCCTGCCGCACGAACAGCTTGGCGCATTCGGCCCTTCCGGTGCGTCACGGGGGCCGTGTCCATGGCGCGAGCGGGTGCTCGGCCGGCGTGCCCACACAGCCGGCGCCGCTGTCGGTACTCTCGATCCGGTGCACTACGAGGTGAATGCTCCGGCGAGAGCGGGTGGCGAGGCACAGGTCGTGGTGTACGAGGGTCGGGACACCTCCGAGACGTCCGCCATCCTGGCCGAGGCGCTGGCCGGGCTGGACGGCGACGACGGTGCCCAGCTGTGGATCAGGGACGTGGCCGCCGGCGACGACGCCGCGGCCCGCCGGCACGGTTTCGAGCCCTACCGCGACCTGTGGCAGCTGCGCTGCCGCCTGCCGGCCGAGCCGTCGGGGCTGTCCACCAGGGCGTTCGCCCCCGACGACATCGACGAGTTCGTGGCGGTCAACAACCGGGCCTTCCACTGGCATCCCGAGCAGGGCGGCCTCACCGCCGGCGAGGTGCGCGACCGGATGGCCGAGCCGTGGTTCGACGCCGACGGCTTCCGCCTGCACCACCGCGACGGCCGCCTGGCCGGGTTCTGCTGGACCAAGGTCCACTCCGACCACGACCCGCCGCTGGGCGAGATCTACGTCATTGCAGTGGACCCGGACTTCTCGGGCCGCGGTCTCGGCCGGCCCATGACGCTGGCCGGACTGGAGTGGCTGTCGGGGCGGGGTCTGACTGTGGGGATGCTGTACGTGGAGTCCGACAACCATCCCGCCAACGCCGTCTACCGCCGGATCGGCTTCGAGCACCACCACACCGACCGCGCCTACCGCCGCCCGTCTGGCTAGCAAGCCTGCATACTGGAGGCATGGAGCCTCGGGTCTGGGTCAACCGCCACCAGCCACAGACGCTGTACATCGCACAGTTGCTGATGTACTTCCAGGGAGGTCTCGGGCTGCTGTTCGCAGTGATCGGAGCGCGGGCCCTGACGCTGTACACGCTCGTCATCGCGGCGGGAAAGCTGGTGGCCGCCTACGGCATCGCCAACGAGATGCGATGGGCCTACAAGCTCGGCGTGGTCATCGCCGCGCTCCCCATCCTGGTGTTGTTGCTGCTGGCCGTCACCAACGACGTGGGGTGGTTGTGGGCGGATCCGATCGGGCTGCTGTTCGACATCGCCCTGCTCGCCCTGCTGTTGCATACCCATAGCCGCAGCTACCAGCAGTACTGGCGCCGGGGCAAGCGTGGGTAGCGAGTAACGGCTGACGGTGCCGCGACATGAGTCCCGCTCTTGTTCGCTGTGCTCGCGGGTCGCCCAAGCGAAGGCAACACAGCCCACGGCCTCGCTCAGCGCTCGCAACGTTGTCGTGATGGCGCGGCCTGCCCGCTCGGCCTCCGGGCGCGGGTGAGCGGCCTGCCTCCGGCGAGCGCCGAGCGATGAGCGAACTGCCCTCCGGCGCCGACAAGCGCCGGGCCGTTCGGGAGATGTTCGACACCATCGCGCCCCGCTACGACCTGGTGAACCGCATCATGACGCTGAGGCTCGACGTGGCCTGGCGGCGCCGGACGGTGCGCGAGCTGGGCCTGCCGGCGGGATCGCTGGTGGCCGACCTGGCCTGCGGGACCGGGGACCTGTGCCGGGAGCTGGCCCGGCAGGGTCACTCCCCCGTCGGCTTCGACTTCTCGATGGGCATGCTGCGAGCGGCCCCCGACGATCCAACCGACGGCCGCGGGCTGGTCAACGCCGACGTCCTGGAGCTGCCTGTCCGCGACGGCGCGTTCGACGGCGCGACCTGCGGCTTCGCCCTGCGCAACCTCACCGCGGTGGCGCCGCTGCTGGCCGAGTTGGCCCGGGCGCTGCGGCCCGGCGGGCGCGTCGGCCTGCTGGAGGTGGACCAGCCCGCCAACCCGATCCTGCGACGGGGACACGGGCTGTACTTCGGCCGGGTCGTTCCCCTCATCGGAGCCGTGTTGTCGGACCGGGACGCCTACCGCTACCTGCCCGAGTCGGTCGCCTACCTGCCCTCCTGGGACGATCTGCAGGCAGCGCTGCGGTCCAGCGGCTTCGCGGACGCTCGCCGGCACCGCCTCAGCGCGGGCATAGCCCAGCTCGTCTCGGCCACTCGACGCTGAGCGCAGAACCTCCGGCGGGGCGGCCGGTTCCTGCTACCGAGGCAGCGAGTGCAAGCGGCGGCGGGTTCGAGGCTTGTTGTGGGGCGTTGGGCTGCGGCG
>JAPOQG010000419.1 GCA_026710865.1 Acidimicrobiaceae bacterium | reverse complement strand
AGCCTGAATCCACCGATGCGGTGGGGTTGAAGGGGGTTGGCGCGTCCACCAGGAAGGCCTCCTGACATGGGAGAATGCTGTTTGCAATGACGGTCATTCCGGCCATGTGAGGAGGCACTTCCTGTGAGCAGCGTACCTGGTGGTATCGACGGGTTGGAGGTTCGTTTCGATGATGGGTCTTTGGTGGCCGATGCGGGGTTGTTGCTGGCGGGCACGGTGATGTCGAGGCTGGGGTTGGAGGCTCTGGTCGGCGACGCGGTGCGTCTGGGCGGGCCGGCGGGCGCGGGGCCGGGCCGCAAGGTGCTGTCTTTGGTGGCGTCGATGCTGGTGGGCGGCCGCTGCATCGACGACACCGGCCGGCTGCGGTCGGGGGCGTCGGGTGCGGTGCTGCCCTTTGAGCCGGTGGCCCCGTCGACTGTGGGGTCGTTCCTGCGGTCGTTCACGTTCGGGCATGTGCGCCAGCTCGACAAGGCGGCCGAGCAGGCGCTGGCGCGGGCGTGGTCTGTTGGCGCCGCGCCGGCCGTCGCGGAGATGACGCTGGATCTGGACTCCACGGTCTGTGAGGTGTGCGGCACCGCCAAGCACGGCGCGGCCTATGGCCACAGCGGGGTGCTGGGCTATCACCCGCTGGTGGCGGTGCGCGCCGACACCGGCGAGGTGCTGCACACCCGGATGCGGTCGGGGTCCTCTGAGCGCGGCCACGAGCACTTCGCTCGCGAGGCCCTGGCCCGGGTGCGGCGCCTGGCGGCGGACGCGGCGGTGACGGTGCGCGCCGACGCGGGGTTCTTCTCCTATGGGATGATCGCGGCCATCGGCGCCCACGGCGCGTCCTACTCGATCACGATCCCCCACAACGCCAAGGTCAAAGCAGCCAACGAGGCCATAGACGACAACGCTTGGGCGCCCATCGCGTACACCCGCGGCGGCGAGGCCCAAGTGGCTGAGACCACCATCGACACAGGCCGCCGCGGCGACGGCGCGCCCGCGAAGCTGCGGCTCATCACGCGGCGCAGCCGCCTGCTCGGCGCGCAGGGCGAGCTGTGGCCCGACTGGCGCTACCACAGCTTCGTCACCGACAGAGCCGACCTCGACCCCGTCGCCGCCGACGCATACCACCGAGCCCACGCCACCGTCGAGCTCGCCATCCGTGACCTCAAAGAGAACGCCGGGCTCAGCCGCTGCCCCTCAGGACGGTTCTGCGCCAACGCCGCCTGGCTCGCCTGCTGCGCACTCGCGCACAACCTCGCCCGCTGGACCGCCCGCATCGGGCGCGCCCACCCCACCCGCCAGCTCACCGTCGCGGCCACCATCCGCAACCGCCTCCTCGCCATGCCCGGCCGCCTCGTCAACCACAGCCGACAACACATACTGCGCCTACCGCTCAACTGGCCCTGGCAGAACACCTTCACCACCGCCCTGACACACACCCCCAACCTGCCCCAACTCATCTAAACGGCCCCACCGCGCCCGGCGCAGCGCAGCCGCACACCCAAGCGCCACCAACCCGCCACAGCCCCAAACCCCCAGCCCAACGCGCCCCCACACCCACCAGCCCGCACACACCCACCAGCCCAGACCCCACACAACCCCAAACCGTCGAACCCACAAACCCATCGGTGGATTCAGGCTAAGGGCCGCGCGGGTAGGCGGGACAGCGCGGCCCATACGGCCCGAGGCCGTGGCCTGAGCGGCCCGTGAGCGCAGCGAACAAGAGCGGGAAACACCACCCTGTACCCGAGGCGGCTTTACCTACCCGCGCACGTTCTCAGAAATCGACCGAGTCGGCGGCAGGAACGCCGGACCCGAGAACGCGTACAGCCGGACCCGAGAACGCGTACAGCCGGACCCGAGGAAGGGTGCAGCCGGACCCGAGAACGCGTACAGCCGGGCCCGAGGATACGTGCAGCCGGGCCGGGTACGCGGCAGGAACGCCGGGGACTAGCGCCAGTCGTTGGACTCGAGGCGGCGGATGCGCTCGGCGGTGGGCGGATGGGTGGAGAACATCTTGCCGAAGCCTCCCCTGCCACCGCCGCCGCGGGCCTGGGCCTTCAGCGGGTCGATGATGTAGTTCGACGCCTGGCTGGGGTTCACGCCCGACGGGATCCGCTGCGAGTACGTCTCCAGGCGCTCCAGCGCCCGGGCCAGCGGACGGCCGTCGTTGATCAGCTTGGCCGCCGACGCATCGGCCTGGAACTCCCGGCTGCGGCTGATGGCGGCCTGGATCATGGCCGCCGCTATCGGGGCCAGGATCGCCAGCGCCAGCTGGCCCAGCGGGTTGCCGTGACGGTCGTCGCGCCCGCCCGCGAACATGGCCCCCCACATCGCCATGTGGGCCATGAACGTCACCGCCATGCCGATGGTGGCGGCCACCGAGCCGATCAGGATGTCGCGGTTGCGGATGTGGGCCAGCTCATGGGCCAGCACGCCCCGGATCTCGCCCCAGCCCATGGCCTGGGTCAGCCCCGCGGTGATGCACACCGCGGCGTTGTTGGGGTTGCGGCCGGTGGCGAAGGCGTTGGGCTGCGGGTTGGGCGCCACATACAGCTTCGGCATCGGCATCTGCGCCCGGCTGCACAGGTCCGACATGATCCGGTGGTACTCGGGCATCTCGGCCGCAGTCACCGGCTGGGCCCGGGCCGAGGCGATGGCCAGCTTGTCGCTGAACCAGTAGGAGCCCCCGGTGAGCACCACCGCGATGATCAGGCCCAGCACCAGGCCGCCCTGCCCGAAGTACCCGCCGATCACTATGCACAGGCCGCCGAGCAGGGCCAGCAGCGTGAACGTCTTGGCCGCGTTGAACATCGTCCGTCACCTCCGCTTCGCGTCACCCCCAAACCTACCGGGGACAGGTAAGAGCGCCGCGGGTTCCAGCGGGGGGCTCCGGCCGGGGGGCGGCGGGGGCGGCGGGGGGTTGCCACTCCTGTGGATCATTGACTGGATCATTGACCGTCGACCCAGCGCAGGCCGGCACCAACGGCCCGGGCACCGGCGGGGTCGCCGCGGGGGGGCGAAGCGGCGAGCCGACACGCTCCGGGCGATAGCCAAGCTCGAGGCGCGGTGGGCGGACCGCCGCCGCGACTGGTGTGAGAAGACAAGTCTCGCGCTGGTGCGCGGCTACGACACGATCACCTTCGAGAACCTGCGGATACCCAACATGGTGCGATCGGCGAAAGGCACCGTAGACGCCCCCGGCAGCAACATCGCGGCCAAGAGCGGCCTCAACCGGTCCATAGCCGAGTCCTGCTGGGGCCAACTGGCCCGCAGAACCCAGGACAAGGCCGAGGCCTCGGGCGTCGTCTTCCTTCGTGTTGAGGCCGTGTACACGTCCCAGCAGTGCAGCCACTGCGGCCACACCGACACCGCGAACCGACCCAGCCGGGACCGATTCGTGTGCGCCGCGTGCGGCCACGAAAGCCACGCCGACATCAACGCAGCCACCAACATCGACGCGGCCGGGCCGGTCGTCAATGGACGAGGCAAACAGACGAGCATGTCTGTGGACCGTCAAAGTTCCTGCGCCATGCCGCGTAGGAAGCCCATCCCGAAGGGGTGGGAGAGGTCACGGTCGGTCTGCCAGCACTAGCAGTAGCGCCGCTGCCGAGCCTGAGGAGTATCGGCGCGCGTCCTACGACGACAAGCCAGCGAGATAGCGCAGTACGGCGTTGTGGGGCGTCCGGTCGTCTCCTTCGAGCCCTTCTAGGTCGTGGAGGAGGTCGCCGACAACGGCGACGCATCCGACCGGGTCGGGCGCGGCCTCTTGGCGCCGGTGGGCTCGCAGCAGCTCGTAGTAGGCCGCGGCGGCGGAGTCAGCCACGGCAGGGTAGTGGGCCGCGCAGGCTGCCAGGGCGCTGCGCATGGTGGTGATGGTGTCGCTCACAGCGGCACATTCTGGCGGCGGGTAGGACCGCTGCCTACAGGTGGTCCGCAGAGGCTGGTGCCCCTTCTACGGCCGTGAGTCCGCCTACGCCACCTTCGCCGGCGGTCTGCTCCTGTTCGCTGTACTGCTGGGCCTCATCGATGTAACGTAAACGCATGAACGAGTCCGCCAAAGCGTCAAGCTCCGAGGCACACCTGGATCTCTCCAAAGTCGAGCCCATCAAGAGCACAGTCGTCAGCCAGGGACTCATCAGCTTCCCCGACATGCTCTGCTTCTGGCGCCGCTGGAGACACCCCAAGCCCGCCTGAGCCCCCGGCCCTCAAACTCAGCGATTCTTTCAGCAGTGGAGGCCTTGGGCGAGCAGCTGCTGACTGCATCGGCGTCCGGTGGGCCCGCCCAGGCTTGAAAGAAGTGCGAAAGTTGCGCACCGCCGTGCGACGGGCCCCGCTACCGAGCGTCTGCGTGACTGCCAGCGCGGCGGCCACGCTCCTCCGGAGCATCTGTGGTTTCTGGGCAACACCGATGATGCAGCGTTGAGGCGGGCCGACGTGTACATGCTGGGGTCGGTGCTGTATGAGATCGCGACCGGGCAGTCGATCACGTCGATGACGCTGCCCTACTGGCGTTACCGCTCGTAGTAGCCGGAGTGGACGTAGAGGGCGAACACGTCCTCGGCGCGGTACATCTCGATGATGCGCTCGTCGTCGTCGATGGCCATGGCCACCTCGTAGCCGGCGGCCCGCAGGCGGCCGAGCTCGCGGCGCTTGAAGTCCGCAGAGGGGCCGTGGCTGCCCCGGCCGCTTGAGGGGCGCAGGATCAGCAGGTCGTGGCGGACGTCGTTGGAGGCCAGCCAGGCCCGGGTCGTGTTGACCACGTAGTTGGGGCGGGCAGTCAGTATCGCAACCGCATGGTCGTCGGCGATCGACGCGGCAAGGGCCAGGCCGGACTGGTACGGCGGATCGAGGCCCGCGGCCGTGAAGAAGCCCCGGAAGTCCTTGCGGTCGCCCCGCAGGAAGTGCTGGCGATGCGAGGCGTCGGAGATCACGCCGTCGAGGTCGAGGATCACCAGCGGCCCGCCCGCGGGCGCGCCGTCGCTGAAGTGCCAGTTGGGCGGGGGCGGGGGGCCGGTCACTCCTCGTCGGCTGCCTCGGCGGCCCGGTCCCGGATCTCGGCCACCACCCCCGGATCGGCCAGCGTGGTGGTGTCGCCCAGGTCCCGGCCGTCGGCCACGTCACGCAGCAGGCGGCGCATGATCTTGCCCGAGCGGGTCTTGGGCAGGTCCGGCACCAGGAACACCGCCTTGGGGCGGGCCGTCGGCCCCAGCTTCACCGCCACGTGCCGGCGGACCTCCTCCCGCAGCTCGTCGGACGCCACCGCCGTGCCCACCAGGATCACGTAGCCCACGATGGCCTGGCCGGTGATGTCGTCGGCGGCGCCCACCACCGCGGCCTCGGCCACCGCCGGATGGTCCACCAGCGCCGACTCCACCTCGGTGGTGGAGATCCGGTGGCCCGACACGTTCATCACGTCGTCCACCCGGCCCAGCAGCCACAGGTAGCCGTCGGCGTCGAGGCGGGCGCCGTCGCCCGCGAAGTAGCGGCCCTCGAAGGCGGACCAGTAGGTCTCGCGGTAGCGCTCCGGGTCGCCCCAGATGCCCCGCAGCATCGACGGCCACGGCCGGATGATGGTCAGGTAGCCGCCACCCTCGGTGACCACCGAGCCCGAGTCGTCGACCACCTCCGCGAACACGCCCGGCAGCGGCTGGGTCGCCGAGCCCGGCTTGGTGGTGGTGACTCCCGGCAGCGGGGTGATCATGTGGCCGCCCGTCTCGGTCTGCCACCAGGTGTCCACGATCGGGCAGCGCTCGGTGCCGATGTGGCGGTGGTACCACATCCACGCCTCGGGGTTGATGGGCTCGCCCACGGTGCCCAGCACCCGCAGGCTCGAGAGGTCCCGGCCCGCGGGCCACTGCTCGCCCCACTTCATGAACGTGCGGATGGCGGTGGGCGCGGTGTACAGCTGGGTCACGCCGTAGCGCTCGATGATGTCCCACAGGCGGTCCTTGGCCCAGCCGGCCCGGTCGCCGGAGCGCTCGGTGGGGCGGGGCGTGTCCGGCGTGCCCTCGTACATCACCGACGTGGCCCCGTTGGCCAGCGGCCCGTACACGATGTAGCTGTGGCCGGTCACCCAGCCGATGTCGGCCGCGCACCAGAACACGTCGGTGTCGGGGCGCAGGTCGAACACGTAGCGGTGGGTGAACGCCACCTGGGTGAGGTACCCGCCGGTGGTGTGCATGATCCCCTTGGGCTTGGCGGTGGTCCCCGAGGTGTACAGCAGGTACAGGAGCTGCTCGGAGTCCATGGGCTCGGCCGGGCAGTCCGGGGCGGCCTCGTCCATCAGGTCGTGCCACCACAGGTCGCGGCCCCCGACCATGTCGGGGTCGGTGCCGCAGCGGTCCACCACCACCACGTGCTCCACCGACGGGGCGCCCGCGGCCAGGGCCAGGTCCACGTTGGGCTTCAGCGCCGACGGGGCGCCCCGGCGGTAGCCGGCATCGGCGGTGACCACCAGCCGGGCCTCGGCATCGGCGCAGCGGTCGGTGATGGCGTCGGGCGAGAAGCCCCCGAAGATCACCGAGTGGGCCACGCCGATGCGGGTGCAGGCCAGCATGGTGACGGCCAGCTCGGGGATCATCGGCATGTACACCGCGATGCGGTCGCCCTTGCGCAGGCCCAGACGCAGCAGCACGTTGGCGAAGCGCTGCACGTCGTCGAGCAGCTCGGAGTAGGTGATGGTGCGGGTGTCGCCGGGCTCGCCCTCCCAGTGGAAGGCCACCTTGTCGCCCTTGCCTGCGGCCACGTGGCGGTCGAGGCAGTTGTAGGAGACGTTGAGCCGGCCGCCCACGAACCACTTGGCGAAGGGCAGGTCCCACTCCAGGGTGGTGTGGAAGTCTTGGTTCCAGTCGAGGAGGTCGCGGGCCTGGGCGGCCCAGAAGGCCTCGAAGTCGGCGGCGGCCTCGTCGTACATCGACCGGTCCCTGGCTTGGGCCGCGGCCGCGAAGCCCGGCGGCGGCGGGAACGTGCGGTCCTCGGTCTCGTAGATCTCGATCGACCCTTCGGCGGCCATGGTTGTCCCTCCCTGTTGCTGCTTGGCGT
>JAPOQG010000264.1 GCA_026710865.1 Acidimicrobiaceae bacterium | reverse complement strand
GTCGCCGCGGCGCGTCAACGCCAGGTCCTCCAGCCCCGACAGCGACACCGGCCCCACCGACGGCGTCGCCGCCGAGGGCGAGAATGTGAACTCGAAGCTCACCTCCACACCCACGGTGGCGTCATATGACGCCAACAGGCCGCTCACCGTCGCCGGCTCCGGCTCCGGCTCCGGCTCCGGTTCGGGCTCTGCGGCCGCCGCCGCGGACACCGCGATGGTGAAGGCTCCTGTCGCGCGTGCGGTGGTGGTGGTGACCTCGACGACGTAGTTCCCGGCCGGAAGCTCGAACTTGTTGGGTTCACCCTCTTTGGGGTCTTGGGACTCGCCGGTTGCCGACAGCACAAGCAGCACCGGAGTGTGATCGTCGGAGCCGACCGTCACGGCGACTGTGGCCGCTCGGCCGAGGGCGAAGGTGTAGCGTTCGACATAGTAGGGGGTCTGTTCGTTGCCGCGCCATGTCGACAGGCAGTCGGTTGCGTCCCAGTTGCCCTTCAGCGGACCGATGGATCCCAGCGCGCCCAGCGCCGTGTACCGGGGGCAAGCGTTTGCGGGCCGCACCGTGAAGACCGCCTTCTCGATGCTGCGCTTGAGGGTGGCGTGGGTGCAGTAGACGTACACGTTGATGTCGTCGATGGCCGCGGCTGTGACTGTGACGGTGCGCCTGGAGCCGGTTCGGGGGCTGATCGAGGCCCGGTTGTTGGTGCGGCCCAGCAGCAGCGCCCGGCACGTGGCGTCTGCGGGCGTGACCGTGAACGTGGCCGTCATCGCGCCCGGACCCGAGCGAGTGCTGCCCGCATAGTCCTCGATGAGCACCCTCACCAGCGGCGCATGATCCCCATGACAGCCCGTGGGCGTGTCACCGCCGCCGTGAGCGCCGCGATGCGCTCGAGTGTCCTTCACCCACCGCGGATGCACACCGGACCCGAAATCGGGATTGTGGGCATGCTCACCCGCCGCACACCGCGGCGGCATCGTGGACGTCGTGGTCGGCTCAGGCGTGGTCGGCTCCGGCTCAGGCGTGGTCGGCTCAGGCTCAGGCTCGGGCGTGGTCGGCTCCGGCTCGGGCGTGGTCGGCTCAGGCTCGGGCGTGGTCGGCTCAGGCTCAGGCTCAGGCGTGGTGGTGGTGGTGGGGGTGGGGGTCGTGGTGGGGGTGACGCAGTAGTGGGTGCCTCGGAAGTTCCGCAGGGTGCGGCCGGGGTCGCAGTAGTGGGTTCTGGTGGGCGCTTGTGTGGCGATGACGATGCGGCAGCTGGACCCGGTCCGGCTCCAGCCGGCTTTGCAGTAGGTGACTGTGTTGGGTGCCTGCGAGCGCCGCACGGTGCGCTGGCATTTGGTGGCGCTGGCGGCGCTCCAGCCCGACGGGCACGCCCCCGGGGTGGCCGCGGCGCGTGTGGCTCGATAGGTCAGCGAGCACGTAGAACCCGAGGCGCGGTAGAAGGGCGCGCATGGCCTCCAGTGCCCGCGCCTCACTATGGGCCGCGGCGTGCTGCGGGTGCAGGTCGAGCCCCGCAACGTCCAGCCCGCGTCGCACACATAGGCGCCATGAGACGGCGGGCCCTCCCAGCGGGCCGCCTTGGAGTGCACGCAGCGGCTGCCGGCCGCGGTGCCGAACACGCAGGCGCCATAGACAGTGCTCACCCAGCGGCGCTTGTAGCTCAACGTGCACAAAGAGCCCGACAACGTCCCGCCGCGCCGACACGACAGCGCGCCGGGGACCTGCGGGCGGTCCTTCCTCTCCAACGCGCTGTACCAGCAGCGGCCGCGAGCGCCCAGAACCCCGCGCACACAAACCGAACGAGTCAGCGCCGACTCGACAAACGCCTGCTCGCAGACACCGGCCGCGCGGTTGAGCGAGAACCCCGAAGGACAGCTCAGCCGCACCCTCGCGGACGTCGCGCTCTGCGCCTGCGCGACCCCCAGTTCGGGATCGGACGGATCGGGGAACCCCGCAACCCCATACAACAGCACCGCCGCCGACAGCGCCAGCATCCCCCAGCGCCGGCCCGTCACCCCACCGCCCAGCACCACCCTCAAACAGCCCAGCACCGCCCTCGAACAGCCCGGCGCCGCCCTC
Organism: Acidimicrobiaceae bacterium; assembly: GCA_026710865.1. Lineage (GTDB taxonomy): Bacteria > Actinomycetota > Acidimicrobiia > Acidimicrobiales > Aldehydirespiratoraceae > Aldehydirespirator. The sequence goes on along the minus strand of JAPOQG010000264.1, from coordinate 383 downwards.
GAACAACGGGCCTTCCCGGAGAGGCGGCAGCGGGCGGCGGACGCCGCGGAGCGCAACGCCTGCGCCATAAGGCGAACCCGGCCCCGCCCAACCGCGGCCAGACCCGCCGCCAGCGCCAGTGTCAGTATCGGTGTCGAACATCGCTGTCAAGGGTCCCGTCTGCGGCAGTCCCGTCTATGCGGCCGGGCCAACGCCCGAACCGCCGGCACCGTCAAGAGAGAGAAGCTTCCAACGCCTCTCCGGTCGGCATCACCCGAGCAGAACCACAAGCACCGTACCACACCGGCCATGTGATGTGCGCATCATCCAAGAGATCTGCATCAAGATCCAAGAGATCTGCATCAAGACGAACACGGACAGGCTGTGGCACGGCCCTCGGCCCC
>JAPOQG010000204.1 GCA_026710865.1 Acidimicrobiaceae bacterium | reverse complement strand
GTCCGCACTGTTTGGGTAAACCACGGACGACCGCCATGAATTCTGCCGTCAGTAACAACGCCGGTGGGCCAATTGGTGACCTTGCACTCACTGGCTCGGTTCATGAAGGTGTAGACGAGGTATGTCTGTTTGTTGTTTCCAGCCGCATCGCGCGAGTGGAGCGCAAGCTTGGTAGTCGTAGTCCCGCTGGCGGCGAAAACCCCAACCTGGACATGATGAGAGCTGCTGCCAGCGTAAGCCAAAGCCCCAAGTCTTGCGGCACTGAGATTGCCTATTTTGGTCCTCCGCAAATTGACCGTGAGCGCATCACCCACCACACTGATGTTTACTTGTTTGGAGGGCGTGCGGGTGGTATAGGGCGGAGTAGCGCTCGGGTTGGACTGGCCGTGGGCCACTGCCGTCACGCCTAACCCGCTGGCTATGACTGCCAAACTGATAACAAGTATAACCGGCTTGCAAAGTAACCGGCTTGAGTCTCTATTGGGCTTAAACATGGGTGCTCCTAGCAGGTTCGTGTGGACAGCGGTTGTTGGGTATTATGGCCTAAGTTGGGGAGGTAGGGACTGAATTTCGTAGGTCGTGCCGTTTGTGAACCCAACGGCAACAGCAGTCATGGCAGCGGCTCCTGGTTCAAGGAGCGCAGTGCTGGACTGCCGGCAGCCCCGAGCTTCACCGGCCGCTCTCTAGTCCGGCACGAATTCCCGGGGGCTGTCCGTCCTCGCCCTCTCGTGCGATGCGTGAGATCTGAAGATGCCATCGAGCCCCTGCCTGTCGCACCGGCGTTTGTTGTGATTCGTTGGCGGCAATGATAACCCGATAGATTCAATGTAGCACGCTGTAAGTGAGGCTGACCGGCGGGGGGTCGCGCTATGAGGCGGCGCATCGACGGCGCTTCGGGATCTGCGATGACTGCGATGGGCGACGCTGTTGCGCACATTGAGGTAGGTGGCGTCGAGATAGACGTAGGGGAACTCGATGTGGTCCACCAGCTTCCTCTGGCACGTCCGCCGCGGTCCGAGCCGTTGTCGGCGATACTCATTTGCCGGAATCGACTAGTCGCGATTCGGGAGTGCTCTCAGGTAGTCGGCCATGTTGGGGACTGTGAAGGCGACGAGGCCGCGTTCGGGTGCGTAGACCAGGCCCTTGCCTATCAGGCCGTCGCGCTGCGGCGAGGCGCGTGAGGGCTCGCTGTGGCCCAGCTGCCGGGCGACATCGCTGGACAGCGTCGGGCCGTTGCCGAGATCTGCCATCGCATGGAGGTATCGACGCTCGGTTGGTGTCGCCCGGTCATAGCGGGGCTTGAAGAACGACTCGCTGAGCTCCACGAAGGCCATCGGCAGGGCCTCGGCGACGTCATCGCGGCCAATGGGCGACGCGTCAGCCCGTTCCCAGGCGTGCTTGCCGTAGGCCTGGATGAAGAACGGGTAGCCTCCGGATTCCTCGATCAGCCGCTGCAGGGCCTCCGGCTCGTATGCCACCGCCAGCCGCGCCGCGGGCTCGGAGAGTGCCAGCGAGCTGTCCGCGGCGCTCAGCCTGCCGACGGCGCGGACAGAGAAGAGTCGTTCGGAGTAGGAGCGAGCCTCCGACAGGATCCGCCCAACAGGCGGGAGGCCGGCGCCGCCAATCACCACCGGCGAGCCATCCTGGTTCATGCGATGCGCAGCACCGACCAGCGCGGCCAGGTGGTCGATGTCGGCGTCCTGCAGCTCGTCGATGAGGAGGGCCGCGCCGACGCCCTCCTCACGTGCGCCCTCGCCCAGCGCAACCAACAACTCGGTCAAGTCGGTCTCGAAGTCGCCCGAGTCGGCGATTCCCGGCGCTGGCTCGTAGCCCAACGCCAGGCCGCCTCGACCGATCGTCGCAGCCGCACCCCGCAAGAAGCTGGCTGCGATCCGTCCAAAGTGCTGCGCACGCTGCCTGTTGCGCCAGCGCCGGTTGACAGACCGCACCATGGGCCTGAGGGCCTCCGCCACTTGGGCGCGCAAGTCGCCGTTGGGCCTGACCTCGAACATCTCAGCGGCCCATCCGGCGTCGGCAGCGACCGCCCGGTACTGACGTAGCAGTACCGTCTTGCCGACGCCCCGGAGCCCGGAGAGCACCGGGTGCTGGAAGGCGCGTCCGGCGACTGCCCGGCCGATCACGACTCGGAAGGCACTCAGCAAGTCGTCGCGCCCGGCCATCAGCGGGGGCGGCGTGCCCGCTCCCGGCGCGTACGGGTTCTGGATCGGGTCCACCTGCTCGACTATAGCAAAGTATTCAGAACTCTAATCTTCTTCATAGATATGTGAATATTCTGCTATAGCTGCCAGCGACAGGCCGAGAGCTGTTCGCTACCTTCAGCGCGGCGAGTGGCGACGACGACTTCGGGTTCACCTTCCGCATGGCGACCGTGGTGCAGCAGAATCTCAGCCGCGTCGGCGAGGGAGTACACGCGTCGTCACGTTCACACCTCCATGATGCCCGATCCCAGCCTCACGCGACGCCGGGGCCTCGGGCCTACAGCAGGTCTGCTGGGGGAGACCAGCAGGAATCGAACCCTCGTATGTGCCTCACCACGGGAGAAGGCCGCGGGGGACCAGGCGCTGGTCGACGGGGTCGACTGCCAGGGCGAGGCCCTCAAGGGTGTAGGCCCCGAGCAGGGACGGAGCATTGTCCTCGCCGAAGACCACCAGCGTCGTCACGCTCTCGCCGTTGACGGTCATCCGCGCCTCGCCGATGTCGGCATCCACGACCCTCCCGTCGGCCAGGCGCATCCGGCGCCTGAAGGAACGCTCGACGCCGATGTCGTGCAGCAGGCGCGCCGGAACCACGCTGTAGAAGGCGCCCGTGTCCACCGTGGCCTCGATCGCCTCGGATCGCTCACTGCCGGTCCGGGCAATCCGCACCGGCCACTCGAATGTTCCCATTCCAGATACCTCCTCCACAGCATCAACTAGCCCGCTGTTGGTACGGCCATAGTACTCCGACCGCCAATGTAGCTGACTATCAGGTATTTCCACCTCATGTCCAGCATGCTCACGGCTTGCGTCGGGCCGCTTCGTCGAGGTCGGGGATCCGGCTTCCCTGACGACGCTCGCCGCCGCCCTTGTCTGGCCGAGGCCGGCCGACGGACACTGTCCGCCCACACCCCGCCGTCGCAACTCAACTGGTGAGTCGGCGCCGACCGGACGGGCGAGCCGGACCAGCACCTCAGTCCGCGGAGCCTCGTTCGACGACCCACTCCGTCGGCTGGCCGGTGACCTCGGACACAGCATCGAAATCGGCGTCATAATGCAGGACGGTGAGGCCGCGGCTCTCGGCGATCGCGGCAACAAGGGCATCGACAAGCGAGAGAGCCCTGTGCCGGCCTCGCTCCGCCAGCAGCCTTTGCAGCTCGATCGCGCGCCGGTGGTCGCCCTCGGTCGTCGGCACGGACTCGAACGCGTCGATACGGCTCATGATGACGTCGTGGTCAGCGGCGCTGCGGGCGCTGAAGCCAAGCTCGAACGCGACGGGCGCGCACAGCGCGATCTTGCCCTCGGCAATGAGCGGAGCGACAGCGGCGGCGACATGGGGCTTACGGAGACGGGCGAAAGCGCTCGTGTCAGCCAGGTAGACGGCCCGAGCCACGTCAGGACGCTCCACCCCAGGCATCGTCGAGAACGTCGAAGTCGTAGCGCTCCGGGTCCGACAGCAGGGCGATCAGTTCCAGGCGACGCCTCGCATTGACGATCTCTCGCAACGATGCGTCGACGGTGTCGCGCAGCGTCTTGGTGCCCAAGATCCTCGCCGCCTCAGCAGCGATATCGTGATCGATCTCAAGAGATGTCTTACCCATACGGAAACGATATCTCAAGTGACCGTGTGGCGCGGGCGCGCTCCGCCACCACCGTGTCCGGGCTGCGGGGGCGGCGGTCGCTTCTCAGTCGTGGCGTTCGTGCTCGATGGCATCCAGCAGCGGATCCTGCTCGGCCCGCGGCAGTTCCAGCAGATCACCGGAGGTGGCGTCCATCGTCGGGTAGATGGCCACGCCCACGGCAGCCAGGCTGGTCAGCAGGACGCTGGCGAGGTGGTCGATGGCGTACAGCGACGCCTGCATCGGAGTAGACGACTCGGAGGGCAGCTCGTCCGTGTTCCCCATGAAGGCGCCCAGCAGGTGGAACCGGGCGTCATACGCCTTCGCCAGCCTGTAGGTCACCGAGTATTGCTTGCGGTCGTCCTGCCAGCCGCGGTCGATTGCCTGAATGGCCTCGATGGCTTGAGAACGGTCGGAGTGGCTCCCGTCGGCGATCACCCGGGCGAGGGTGTCCCTCACCGCGGCCACGGCCTCCAGTTCCTGGCGGTCCATCGCCTTCCTGTCGGGCGTGTTGCGGTTCGATGTCTTCTGATTGGAGCGCCACATCGTGGTCACATCCTCCCTGGCTGGCTGACAGTGTGGTGGCAGGCACCGCGGGGAAACCTCCTCGGGAACGGGTCGTGCCTGCAATTCGCCCAAGCCCGCCGCGGTACGGTCATGATTGACGGGGCTTCGCCGACACGCTCGATGATATGAGGAGCTATCGAAGGTATGTGCAGGATGGTCATGAGTGCATCATGACGAAGCGATAGGTTCGTTGTAGCAGCAGAATATCTGTCAGTCAACTCGGCTGCCGCAGCGCCGGCCGACGCAACCAGGGCACACTCCCCATTCAAGCCGCCGCCGGCGCCCGACCGCCAATGGACTATACCTAGCAGTTCTAGGTATAGTCCAAGGAATGCACATCCCGAAGGATCTCGTCGCCGCGTCGGCAACACCCCTCGTGCTGGGCATCCTCACCGAGGGTGAGAGTTACGGATACGCGATCCTCAAGCGAGTCAACGAGCTCTCCGGCGGCGAGTTGCAATGGACCGACGGGATGCTCTACCCGCTGCTGCACCGGCTCGAGCGGCTGGGCTACGCCGAGGCGGCCTGGAAGGTCCCGGCCGGCAGCCGGGCGCGGCGGCGCAAGTACTACCGGATCACCGAGCCCGGTCGGCGGGCCCTCTCCGAGCAGCGCCGCCAGTGGGCCGTGATCACCGGCGCGCTGGGCGACCTGTGGCACGAGATGTCGCCGCCGCCGAGCCCCGCGTTGCAGGGGAGCTGACCGCCGTGACTACCGCCGGGCCGGGCGAGCGCAAGACCCCCGAGCACGAGACCCCCGAGCACGAGGCGCTCGACCGCGAGACCCCCGAGCTTGAAGCCCCCAACCACGAGGCGCCCGAGCTTGAGGCCCTGATCGCTCGGTGGCGAGCCCGCCTGGAGCAGCAGCCCGCCGTCGACGCCACCGACTTGGACGAGCTCGAGGGACATCTGCGAGACCGGATCGCCGACCTGGGCGAGGCGGGCCTGGCACCCGACGAGGCCTTCCTCATCGCGGTCAAGCGGATGGGCAGCGTCGACGACCTGTCGAGCGAGTTCGCCCAGGAGCACTCCGAACGGCTCTGGAAGCGGCTCGCACCGGAGCCTGCAGCCGAGCCCGCCACCCACGGCTTCCTGGTGATGATCGGGTTCGCGTGCTTGGCGGCGGCCGCGGTCAAGGTCCCCGAGATATTCGGCGCGAGCCTCGTCGACGACGGCGAGTTCTACGCCCGCAACCTCAGCCTGTTCGCGCTGGTGCCGCTGGCCGGCTACTTCGTGTGGAGGCGCGGCCTGCCCGCGGCCCGGGCCCTCCGTCTGCTGGCAGCCCCCTTCATCGCGGCCGCGGTCGTCGTCAACGTCTACCCGTTCGAGGACGGCTCCGACACCGAGGTGCTGGCCGTGCTGCACCTGCCGATCGCCCTGTGGCTGCTGGTCGGCGTGGCCTACGCCGGAGGCGACTGGCGGTCGAGCCGCCGGCGCATGGACTACGTGCGCTTCAGCGGCGAGTGGTTCGTCTACTACGTGCTGATCGCGCTCGGGGGCGGGGTTCTGGCCTCCTTGACGCAGGTGGCCTTCTCGGCCATAGGCATCGACGCCGGCGAATTCGTCTCGTCGTGGGTGCTGGCCTGCGGCGCCCTCGGCGCGGTGGTGGTGGCCTCGTGGCTGGTCGAGGCCAAGCAGAGCGTCATCGAGAACATGGCGCCGGTGCTCACACGGCTGTTCACGCCGCTGTTCGCCGCGATGCTGGTGGCGTTGCTGGGGGCCATGGTGTGGACGAGGCGAGGCATCGACTTCGACCGGGACATCCTCATCGTCTTCGACCTGGTGCTCGCGCTGGTCCTCGGCCTGCTGCTCTACGCCATATCGGCCCGCGACCCCCGCCAGCCCTACGGCCCGTTCGACCTGCTGCAGCTCGTGCTGGTCGTAAGCGCCCTGGTCGCGGACGCAGTGATGCTCGCAGCCGTGGCGAGCCGGGTGTCGGACCTCGGCCTCACCCCCAACCGCGTCGCCGCCCTCGGCGAGAACGTGGTCCTGCTCGCCAACCTGTCCGTGTCGGCGTGGCTCTACCTCGGGTTCGCTCGGGGCCGTCGACCCATCGCGTCACTGGAGCGCTGGCAGACGGCCTACGCACCCGTCTACGCGGTGTGGGCCGCCGTGGTGGTGGTCGCCTTCCCGCCCCTGTTCGGATTCGCCTAGAGGCCGAGCGAGTAGGCGGCACATGGTCTGAAGACTCGCCAGTCGCCGAGCGAGGCCGTGGGCAGTGTCGCCTGGTTTGGGCGGCCCGTGAGCGCAGCTGACAAGAGCGGGAATGTCAACGCCTCCGAGACCAGCCTCCAGGCCGCCCGGGCGCGGGCATGGCTCGGCGGCCCAGTCCCCTCCAGACCGGGCCGCCGAGCCCTGTAAGGGCCCCTCCAGGGGTGAGTCGCAGGGAAGGAGGAGCCCCGGTCGCCGCTAGCGGCGGCGGATGCGCCTGGCGGCGTCGATCAGGTCGGCGAGCTCCTCGGCGTCGGCGTCGCGGCGCAGGTCGTCGGCCACCCGGTCGGCCTGGTAGCCGAGCTCCTCCATGCTGCGATCCTCCACGAAGGGGCTGTCCCGCAGCACCTCGGCGAACTCGGCGGCCACCACGGCCAGCCGGAAGTGGGCACCGGCGTCACGGAACGAAGGCTCCACATCGTCGGGATGCAGGCTCGCCCACGTCTCGGTGATCCGCTCGCTGGCCGGCCGGCGGTAGCGCAGGGTGGCGGTGGCGATCGCACCGCGGCTGCGGTCCCAACCCCGGTCCAGGGTCACCTCGTAGAGGGCGGTCGAGCTCTGGCCCGCACCGACCTCGCCGGCGTCGCGGGTGTCGTCACGGAAGTCCTCGTCGGCGATGGCCCGGTTCTCGAAGCCGAGCAGCCGGTACGAGATCACCTTGTCGCGGTCGAAGGAGACCTGGATCTTGGCGTCGCGGGCCACCGAGGCCAGCATGGCGTTGAGGTTCTCGACGAAGATGCGCCGGGCCTCGTCGGGCGTGTCGATGTAGTGGTAGGTGCCGTCGGCCCGGTTGGCCAGCTGCTCCATGAGCTCGTCGTTGAACGGGCCCAGGCCCACGCCGACGGTGGACAGGCCGATGTCGCCCCGCTCGCCGATCTCCTCGAGGATGTCGTCGGTGCGGGTGGCGCCCACGTTGGCAACCCCGTCCGACAGCAGCAGCACGAGCACGTTGCGGCCGCCGTCGGCCTCGCTCAGGGCCATGTCGAACCCCCACACCAGGCCGGCCTCGGCGTTGGTGCTGCCACCGGGACGGACACGGCTGCGGACCTCGTCGATGATCCAGCCCGCATTGCCGGACACCCTGGTCGGCTCGACGATGACGCCGGCCCGGTCGTTGTAGGCGACGACCCCGACCCGGGTGCGTCCCGGCAGGCCGTCGAGCAGCAGCTCGACGGACTCGTGGACCAGGCTCATGCGCTCCATGGGCCGGTCTGCGGAACCCGCGGACTCGCCCATCGACCCGGAGCGGTCCAGCACCAGCACCACGCTGTCGGGGATCACCAGGTCCGACAGCACCTCGGGCGCCTGGACGCCGACCCGCAGCATCACCCGGTCGGGATCGCTGAACGGCGTCGGGGCCGCCTCGAGGGTGATGTTGAACTCGTCGATCAGCGGCTGGTAGCCGCCGTCGAAGTAGTTGACGAACTCCTCCACCCGCACGGCGTCGATGGGCGGGAGCTGGCCGCCCTCGAGGTAGTTGCGGGTCACGACATAGGACGCGGTGTCCACGTCGAGGGCGAAGGTGGACAGATCGTCCTCGTAGGTGTCCACGAACGGGTTGACGCCGTAGTCCTCGAACGTGTTGGACTGGCATTCCGGGCACCTCCGGCGGGCCTCTGAGGTCTCCCTGTCCGACGCGGCCGCATCCGCCCGGGACACACCGCTGCTGCTCTCCGCCGCGGCCTCGGCTTGGGCGGCCGCCACCGCCTCCTCGAGTGCAGCGACCGCAGCGTCACCGCCATCTCTGTCACTCGATGCCGTCGCGGCCGAGAGCCCGACCTCGTCCATCGGCTCCTCGGCGGGCTGCGGCTCGTAGCTCCGGCTGGGCGATGTCGTGGGAGCCACGTCGACGCTGCCCGAGCTGTCGCGGTCCCCGCTGACGTCGGAATGCTCCGCATCATCAGGCGAGGCGGCGTAGGAGTCCACGCTAGGCGAGGCGGCGTAGGAGTCCGTGCCCGCCGGGGACGCGGCTTCGTCGGCGTCGTCGCCTCCCGAGCACGACACCGCCAGCAGCATCAGCACCAGCACCGCGCCGAGCCAGGCCCTGCGCACCTTCGAGCTCGTTTCGAGTCCGTTGAGTCCTGTGGTTCCCATTCGGTCACCCTCCTCCAGATGGCGGGCACCCTCTGCGCCCGATCGCTCCCTACGACGACGCGAACCGGCGGCCGGTTCCCGGGCGCCCCAAGAAACCCGGCCACCGGTCCAGCGCCGGAGGGCGCCGCAATGCCGAAGGACGCCACAATGCCGAAGGACGCCACAATGCCGGAGGGCGCCGCGGGCTCCCCGCCACTCAGGGCGGGGGACTAGACGCGGGAGGCTGAGAGGGCCTGGTCGACCAGCTCGAGGGGATGGCGGACGTCGAGGCCGGCCGCCGCGAGGTGCAGCGAGCAGCCCGGGTTGGCGCTGGCCACCACCGACGCTCCCGACCGGGCCACCGCCGCGGTCTTGCGCTCCCGGATCGCCCTCGACAGATCGGCCTCCATCACCGAGTAGGCGCCGCCGGCCCCGCAGCACAGACCGTCGTCGTCGAGGGCCACCACGCTCGCAACGAACGGCTGCAGCACTTCGGGGACCGCCTGATGGGCCCGCTGCACATGGCGGAGATGGCACGGGTCCTGCACGGCCACGGTCACGTCCAGCGGATCGACCGGATGCTGGGACTGCAACTCGCCGAGGCGGCCGGCCAGCCATTCGTGCACGTCGTACACCCGGGCCGAGAAGGCCCGGGCCTCGTCGGTGCCCAGCAGGTGGCCGTAGTCCTTGAGCGCCGCGCCGCAGCCGGCCGCGTCGACCAGGATGGGGCGGCCGTCTCCGGAGAGCCCGGCCATCACCTGGCGGGCCATGGCCTTGGTCTCGGACTCGAGACCGGCGTGGATGTGCAGCGCGCCGCAGCACGGAGCGGCCCCGCCGGTGGGCTCGACGCCGGCGCCGGCCGCCTCCAGCACCCGCTGCACCGCCAGGTGCACATCGCGCTGCCAGGCGTCCATGACGCAGCCGGTGAAGAGCCACACGTCGGTGCCCGAGGTGCGCAGCCGCGGCCGCCGCAGCGCCATGCGGGCCGGCAGCCCGAGCCGCCGGGTCGGCACCAGCCGCAGGCGGATGGCCAGAGCCAGCAGGGTGGAGCCGGCCATCAGCAGCCACCGGTGGCGCAGCCCCTTCAGCGCCAGCCGCTGCCAGCGGGGGGTGATCCGGCCCTCAGCCGCCAACGCGGCCCGGGTTCCCTCCATCAGATGGCCGAACGGCACGGCGCTGGGACAGGCCGTCTCGCATCCCCGGCACTGCACGCAGGTCTCCATCGACCGGATCAGGTCGTCGGTCACCGGTGCGCCCTCGTTCTGGACCGCCCTCATCAGTGCGATCCGGCCCCGGGGCGATTCGGTGTCGCGTCCGGTGACCACGAACGTCGGGCAGTGCGGCAGGCACAGCCCGCAGGACACGCAGGCGACCAGCTCGTCGTCGTTCAGTCCGAGGTCCATCAACGCATCCCAGAATCGAAATTGGCGACCAAATGGGCACTGGACACACCGAATCGGCACCAATTTCGCCGGCGGGGCCCCCGCGGGAGCATCACGGCTTCCTCAGAGGGTCGCGGCCGGGGTTGAGGCGGCCGGCCGGGTCGAAGCGCTCCTTGAAGCGGCGATTCAGTTCCCCGACGCCCGGCTCGACCGGACGGGCAGGCTGCGGCTCGGAGGCGTGCACCACGCCGACGCCGACCTCGGCGACGAAGCGGCCCGCCGCGCCGTTCCCCGACCCGAACGAAGCCGCTTCCGACGGGGTGCACGACCAGCGGTGAGGCGGCAGGTCGGGGGGTCCGTCCACGTCCTCGGGCGGTCCTGACGAGAGTTCTGCCAGGCGTGACAGGTCCTCGTCCACGTCGACCCCGTAGCCGCTCAGGAACGCCCACAGATCGGTGCCGTCCCACAGCAGCGACGCAGCCGTGTGACACGACCGTGCCGGGTCCGGGGCGGCCCCCGGCACATGCACCCAGCGCTCGACCTCCCCCACCGGCATGGTGCGCAGCAGCACCTCTCCCACCAGTCCGAGGGTTCCGAGCGAGCCGACCAGCAGCCGGCACAGATCGAAGCCGCTGACGTTCTTGACGGTGCCGGCGCCGCCGCTGGCGATCCGGCCGTCGGCGCACACGTAGCGGGCCTGCAGCAGCCCGTCTCGCACCGGGCCGAGCCCCAGCCGGGCGATGCTCGACTCCCCCGCCATCAACGCTCCGCCGACGGTCCCGCCCGGACGCTCGGGCAGGGCAGTCCGCTGCCCGGACCCGGCCAGCGCCTCATGGAGCTCGGTCACCGGCGTGCCGGCCCGCACCCGCACCGTCATCTCGGCCGGCTCGAACGCGACGATCCCGGCCGGGGCGGCGACCTCGCGAGTGCCCGGCGCCATGTCGCCGCCGAGGCTCCAGCGGGTGCGGCCGCCTCGCACGCACACCGGGCCCTCCGAGCCGACCTCGGCCGCGAACGCGGTCAGAGCCTCATCGAAGTCCGCCACCGTCACTCCCGGACGCCCGAGGGTGTCGACGCATGTTCGAGGATGCGACCGGAAATGTCACGCTCACAGACCGCCAACAGGACCGCGCCCGAGGGTGTCGACGCATGTTCGAGGATGCGACTGCAGCCGGTCCCGGTCATGCCCGTCCGGTCAGCCCCAGACGCCGGACGCGTCGGAGGCCCGCAACGCTGCGATGTCCGAGCAGCTGTGCGCGCTGGGCAGCACCTTGCCCGGGTTCATGCGGCAGTACGGGTCGAACGAGGCCCGCAGCCGCGCCTGCTGATCGAGGTCCACCTCGCTGAACATGCGGCTCATGTGCTCGCGCTTCTCCACCCCGATGCCGTGCTCGCCGGTCAGGGCTCCGCCCATGTCCAGCGACATCGTGATGATCTCGCGGCCCGCGGCGTGCACCCGCTCGTCGGCGCCGGGCACCCTGGAGTCGTAGGCCAGGATGGGGTGCAGGTTGCCGTCGCCGGCATGGAAGACGTTGAGGACGATCAGGTCGTAGCGGTCGACGATCTCGTAGATGCTCTCGAGCACCTCCACGAGCCGGGTGCGGGGCACGACCGTGTCGTGCAGGTAGTAGTCGGGCATCACGTTGGCCACCGCCCCGAACGCGCTCTTGCGGCCCTTCCACAGCCGGGCCCGCTCATCCTCGTCGGCGGCCGTTCGCACGCTCATGGCCTGATAGCGCCGGGCGATGCCGGCGATGCGCTCGGAGGCGATGGACACGCCGCCCGCGGGTCCGTCCACCTCGACCAGCAGCACCGCGGCGGCGTCCTCGGGATAGCCGGCCTGGGCGAAGTCCTCGACCGCTCTCACGCAGCGCTGGTCCATCATCTCGATGGCCGCCGGCACGATCCCGTCGGCGATGATGGCGCTGACGGTGGCCGCCGCGTCCGACACGTCGTCGAAGCACAGCAGCATAGTGCGCACCGCGGGCGGGTCGGGCGTGAGGCGCACGGCCACTGCGGTGGCGATCCCGCACATCCCCTCCGAGCCGACGAAGGCCCCTCGCAGGTCGTAGCCCACCGGTTCGGCGCTCAGGTCGCCGAGCGTCACAACCGACCCGTCGGAGAGCACGACCTCCACAGCCAGCACGTGGGCGCTGGTCACCCCGTAGGCCAGGCAGTGGGGACCGCCGGAGTTGTTGGCCACGTTGCCGCCGATGGTGCAGGCCGCCTGGCTGGACGGATCGGGCGCATAATGCACCCCGTGGGGGGCCAGCGCCCGGGTGAGGTCGAGGTTGACGATGCCGGGCTGCACCCAGGCCACGCCGTTGTCGACGTCGATCTCCAGCAGCTTGTCCATGCGGGTCATCGACAGCACCACCGGCCGGCCCAGCGGGGCCGCGCCGCCGGCCAGGCCGGTGCCCGCGCCCCGGGGGGACACGGCCCGGCCGTGGCGGGCGGCGACCTGCACGCAGGCCACCACGTCGGCGGTCGAGTCCGGATAGCAGACCGGACCGGCGTTGCCCTCCCGGTAGATGGAGGCGTCGCGGGAGGCCAGGTAGCGGGCCGCCGCATCGGAGCGCACCCGGTCGGCGCCGATGGCGGCCTCCAGATCGGCTGCCAGGGCTGCGTCGCCAGCCTGGGCCGGCTCGGCCGCCGCCGGCCCGCGGCCGGTCCGGCGGCGCGATCCCAAGACCCTGCGGGTCGCTTCGGCGAGCGTCCTGGCCACGACTCTGACCATAACGCGTGCCGCTGGGAGTACAGACCCCGGCCCGGCTACGCTGCCGCCTCAACGAGAGGAGCCGGCCCGTGACGCAGACCGAGGCGTCCTATCACCGGGTGCCCGACGAGGTGCCGCCGCCGCCGCCGGGATGCCCCGTCAACGGCTTCACACCGTTCGCGCCCGACTACCTGGCCGACCCCTATGCGGTGCTCGACGAGCTGCGGGACACGCCGGTCTTCTACTCCCGCGAGCTGGGTTACCTGGTGGTCACCCGCATGGAGGACGTCAGCGACGTGTTCCTGGACCCCGAGGCGTTCGGCTCCCAGAACGTGCAGGATCCCGTGTTCCCGCTGTGCCCGGCCGCCCACGCGGTGCTGGCCGCGCCGGACTTCAACCCGGTGGCGGTCATGTCCAATCGCCAGCCCCCCGACCACGGACGGATCCGCAACCACACCAAGCAGGGCTTCTCGAACCGGCGCATGCGCATCCTCGAGCCCTACATCCGCCGCCGGAGCCACGACCTCGTCGACGCCCTGCTGGCCGAGGGCCCGCCCGCCGATTTCGTGCCCGTGTTCGCGCATCCGCTGCCGGGTGAGACGATCTTCCGCTTCATCGGCTTCCCCACCAGCGACGACGACAAGCTCAAGGAGTGGTGCTCCGACCGTCTGGCCTTCAGCTGGGGCAAGCCCACCGAGGCCGAACAGACAGAGATCGCCCACAAGATGCTCGGCTACTGGCGCTACTGCCGCGATTTCGTGGCCTCCAAGGTCGACGACCCCGGCGACGACTTCACCTCCGAGCTGCTGGCCGTGCACGCCGACGACCCCGCCGAACTCACCTACCGGGAGGTGGAGTCGATCGTCTACGGCCTGTCGTTCGCGGGCCACGAGATCGTCAGCCACTTCCTGTCCAACGCGCTGATCTGCCTGCTGTCGCGGCCCGCCCAGTGGGACGAGCTGTGCGCGGACCGGTCGCTCATCGGCGCCGCCCTCGAAGAGGTCCTGCGCTTCGAGTCGCCCCAGACGAGCTGGCGGCGGGTGGCCAACACCGACACCGAGGTGGCCGGGGTGAAGGTGCCCGCGGGCACCAACATCTTCATGAGCCTCGCCGCGGCCAACCACCAGCCTGACGTCTTCGACCACCCCGGCGACTTCGACATCCACCGGTCCAATGCCCGCAACCACATCTCCTTCGGCAAGGGCATCCACTTCTGCCTCGGCGCCCGCCTCGCCCGGCTGGAGGCGACGGTGGCCCTCGAGGTGCTCACCGAGCGGGTCCCGTCGCTGCGGCTGGTGGAGGGCCAGAGCCTGGAACGGTTCGCCAACATCACCTTCCGCGGTCCCCGCAACCTGCTGGTGGCCTGGGATGCCTGACAATCGGCGCCGGCAGACCGCCGCGGTGGACGAGGCCCGTGACAATCCTGCGAACCCGCCGGCGGCATCGGCCGGCCCGGGCCCCGAACACACCCTCACCGGCAACCGATCGCGCCGGCGTCTGGCCGACACCGGCGGCCCGCTCGCCGCGGTCCCGTCATCGGCCGGCACCCCCCGCAGCACTCATGCAGCCCCCGGGCTGCCCGACACCATCCCAGCGCTGCTGGACGACGCCGCGGCCCGCTTCGGTGACGCTGAGGCCCTGGTGGACGGCGATGCGAGGATGACGTTCACGGAGCTGCGCAACCGGGTGGGCACCATGGCCGAGGCCTTGAGGGCCTGGGGACTCGCCCCCGGCGACCGGGCCGCCGTGTGGGGCCACAACACCTGGGAGTGGGCCGTCGCAGCGCTCGGCGTGCATGCCATGGGCGGTGTGGTGGTGCCGATCAACACCCGCTTCAAGGGAGACGAGACCGCCTACGTGCTCAGCGCGGCCCGGGCCCGGATCCTGTTCTGTGTCACCGACTTTCTGGGCGCGGACCATCTGGGCCTGCTCAGGGCGGTCCAGGGCGGCATGCCCGAGTCGCTCGAAGCAACCGTGGTCATGCGCGGCCCCGTGCCGCCGGGCGCGATCGGCTACGCCGACTTCATGGACTCGGCCACGGCCGAGCCGAGCCCCAGCCGCCCGGTGTGGCGCAGCGACCCCTGCCACATCATGTTCACGTCCGGCACCACCGGGCGCCCCAAGGGGGTGCTGCTCAACCACGGGGCGGTGTGCCGGGCCTACCGGAGCTGGGCCTCGGTGATCGGGCTGCGCCACGACGACCGCTACCTGATCGTCAACCCGTTCTTCCATTCCTTCGGCCTCAACGCCGGCATCCTGGCCTGCCTGATGACGGGGGCCACCATGGTGCCCCATCCCACCTTCGACGTGCCGTCGGTGATGGCCCGGGTCCCCGCCGAGCGGATCTCGGTGCTCCCCGGCCCGCCCGCCGTCTACCAGACCATCCTCACCCATCCCGACCTCGACAGCTTCGACATGTCCACCCTGCGGCTGGCGGTGACCGGCGCCGCCCCGGTGCCGGTGCCGATGATCGAGGCCATGCGGGAGCGGTTGGGCTTCGAGGTGATCGTGACCGGCTACGGGCTCACCGAGGCGTCGGGCATAGCCACCATGTGCCGTCACGACGATCCGCCCGAGACGATCTCGACCACCTCTGGACGGGCCATCGAAGACGTGGAGGTGCGGGTCGTCGGCCCCGACGGAGCGGCGATGCCGCGGGGGGAGCCGGGCGAGATCGTGGTGCGGGGCTACAACGTGATGGACGGCTACCTCGACGACCCCCACGCCACTGCGGCCACCATCGACGCCGACGGCTGGCTCCACACCGGCGACATCGGCACCATGGACGCAGCCGGGTACGTGGCCATCACCGACCGGCTCAAGGACATGTTCATCTGCGGCGGC
Source organism: Acidimicrobiaceae bacterium (assembly GCA_026710865.1). GTDB lineage: Bacteria > Actinomycetota > Acidimicrobiia > Acidimicrobiales > Aldehydirespiratoraceae > Aldehydirespirator. The sequence goes on along the minus strand of JAPOQG010000204.1, from coordinate 62,077 downwards.
TTCAACGCCTATCCGGCCGAGATCGAGTCGATGATGCTGGCCCATCCAGCGGTGGGCCAGGTGGCGGTGGTGGGCCGGCCCGATGAGCGGCTGGGCGAGGTGGGCCACGCCTTCGTGGTGCCCGCCGCCGGCGCGGCCGCCGACGAGGCGACCAGTGCCGAGTTGGTGGACTGGTGCCGGGAGCGGATGGCGAACTACAAAGCCCCACGGGGCATCACCTTCGTGACCGAACTCCCTCTCAACGCTTCAGGCAAGGTGCTCAAGCACGAACTTCGGGCCCGGCTGAGCAACGCCGCCGCCCACCCGAAATCCCTGTAGCTGAGGACTCTACAGGTCACTGGCTACAGGGATTTCGGGCTTGGGGGGGCGAATGGGCGCTCTAGGCGGCTCGGCCTCGATGGTCGGCGCTGTCCAGGCCGAACTCCTCGCGGATGTGCTCGTCGGAGGGCCACGGGCTGACCCGCTCGGGGGCCGGTGTCGCCCCGATGTGGAAGACGGGCCTCAGCGTGGCCGGGCGGGTCTTGGTGCGGGCCCGCGAGCCGGAGGCATCGACCTCAGCCATCATCGAGGGATGCCGGGCACGAGAACGGGCCTCGGCCGGGCTGAAGACTCGTGTGTGGCCCGCTTCGAGGTCGGGGCGACCGTGCGCTCCGTGGCGGTAGTGGGCGGTGATCCGCGCCGCTGCGCCCACTGCGGACAGCGCCAGGAACACCACGACGGCGATCAGGGTGTATGTCATTTCCTCTTCTCCTCTTCTCCTTGCTCTTCGACCGGACTTGCCATGAGCCGATTCACTCGTCTCGTTCCACTGTCCTGTCGTTGAACATATGGCCGCCAGGGCTCGTCGCATTCGTGATATTCGTCACATAGCGTTGGCTTCCATGGCCTCGGGTCGAGACCCCGCAACGTCGCCGTTCGTGCCGGTGCCGCTCACGCCGGCTTCGTTCCTCGACCGGGCCCGGGTGGTGCACGGTGACCGCCCCGCAGTGATCGACGGGCCGCTTACGCGCAGCTACGAGGAGCTCGCCGAGCGCTGCGAACGCCTGGCCGGAGCCACGCTCCAGCTGGGTCTCGAGCCCGGCGACGCGGTATCGGTGCTGGCCCCCAACGTGTCGATGGCCCTGGAGGCGGCGTTCGGGTTTCCTATGGCCGGGGTGGTGTTCAACGCCCTCAACTCCAGGCTGGCGGCCGGCGAGTTGGCCTGGATCGTGGCCCACGCCGGATCGAGGGTGCTGTTCGCGGACCATGCCCTCGCCGATGTGGCCCGATCGGTCCAGCAGCAAGTGCCGGGGTTGCGGCTGGTGGTGTCGAGCGACGCCGGCGTCTCAGGCGCCTCCGGCTGCCAGTACGAGGCCCTGCTGGCCGCGGCCGGGCCCCACCGGGCCGAGGTCGCCGACGAGCACGCCGTGCTCAGCCTGAACTACACCTCGGGCACGACCGGCAACCCCAAGGGAGTCATGTACTCGCACCGGGGCGCCAACCTCAACGCCCTGGCCATGGCCGCCCAGTGCGGCCTCGACAGCGACACCGCCTTCCTGTGGACGCTGCCGATGTTCCACTGCAACGGCTGGTGCTTCCCGTGGGCGGTCACTGCGGTGGGCGGCTCCCACCTGATGCTGCGCACCCCGGACCCGGGCACCGTGTGGCGCCATATCCGCGACGACGGCGTGACCCACTTCAACGCAGCCCCCACCGTGCTGATCGGCCTCGTCAACCACCCGGACGCCGCGCCGGCCCCCCGGACGGTGAAGGTGGCCACCGGGGGCGCGCCGCCGTCGCCGACGCTGCTGGCCCGACTGGCCGAACTCAACATCGATGTCACCCACCTATACGGGCTGACCGAGACTTACGGGCCGTCGCTGATCTGCGACTGGCGCCGCGAGTGGGACGGCCTTCCGGCCGGCGAGCAGGCCCGTATCAAGGCCCGCCAGGGGGTGGGGACGCTGGTGACGTCCTCAGTGCGTGTGGTCGACGCCGACGGGGCCGACGTGCCCGCCGACGGCAACACCCAGGGCGAGATCGCCATCAGGGGCAACAACGTGATGCTCGGCTACTACAAGGATCCCGACGCCACCGCGGCCGCCTCGGTGGAGGGTCCCGGCGGCACCTGGTTCCGCACCGGCGATATGGCGGTGATGCACGACCACGGCTACGTCGAGGTGCGCGACCGGGCCAAGGACGTGATCATCTCCGGCGGCGAGAACATCGCCTCGATCGAGGTGGAGCAGGCGCTGGCGTCGCATCCCGACATGGTGGAGTGCGCGGTGGTGGCCGCGCCCGACGACACCTGGGGCGAGGTGCCGGCCGCGTTCGTGGTGCTGCGACCGGGCTCGGCGGTGACCGAGGCCGACCTGGTGGAGCACGTGAAGTCCCGCATCGCCCGCTTCAAGGCCCCCAAGTCGGTCACCTTCGGCGACTTGCCCAAGACGGCCACCGGCAAGATCCAGAAGTTCGCCCTGCGCGACCGGCTCTGGGCCGGCCGCGACCGCCGCATCAACTAGCGCCCGCGCCCAAACGAAGAGCCTCGTCCCAGCCGGGCCGCTGGACGACACCCGTCCGCTACTGTGTCACACCCCGACTCTATTGTGGGTCGCATGAGTGGTCGATCCGCAGACACGTCGGCACCCCGAGAATCGGCTGTCTACTGCGGCGACGCGTTCGATCTGATCGAGAAGCTCCCTGAGTCGTCCGTGGACTTGATCGTGACGAGCCCGCCGTATTGGTGCCAACGCGTCTATGAGGGGCAGGAGGATCACAACTGGGCGATTCAGGATGCATGGCGCCGCGAGGGCGAGTCGCTCGATGATGCCCCGCCGTACGACTGGTATCGAGCGAACGGCGGCATGTTGGGCCTGGAGCCGACGCCCGACTGGTACGTGGCCCACCTGGTCGAGTGGTTCGACCGAGCACGCACTGTCCTCAAGCCCGGCGGGAGCGTATGGGTCAACATCGGCGACACCTACTTCGCGCGTTGGGCGAGCATCCGCCCCGAGGGGCGGCAAGGTCTCGGCGACACACGCCGGGTCAGACGGCGAACGCCGATGGGGGGCTACCGGCAGGAGAAGCAGCTGCTGATGGTGCCCGCACGGTTCGCGATCTTGATGCAGGACGGTGGCTGGATTCTGCGGAACGATCTCATCTGGTCGAAACCGAACGTTCCGCCCCGCCCCGAGAAGGATCGCCTGCGGCTGGCCCACGAGCACCTGTTCCACTTCGTGCACCGGCCGAAGGAGGGTCGGGCCACCTACTTCTACGACTTGGACGAAGCCGAACCCGGTGGCCGCGACGTGGTGACAGTCAACGCTCGCTCAGGTGCGCACGGACACTCGGCGACGTTCCCGCCAGACCTGATCCGACCCCGCATCCTGTCGTCGTCGCCGGTCGGCGGTGTGGTCCTCGACCCGTTCTGCGGCACCGGACGCGCGCTCACGGTCGCCGCCGAGCATGGGCGCACCGCTATCGGCTTTGAGATGGCTGAGTCCTTCGCAGAAGTTGCCAGGCAGGATCTGGCGGCCGCCGACCAGCGCTCGACTTCGACGCTGTGGGCGGCGACAGGGATCTCGCCAGACGGGCGCACAGCCTGGCGGTCGCCGACCAGCGCTCGACCTGATGCCTCGACGTAGCTCGCGTCAGCCGAACCACTACGTGGGAGAGTGGTTCGGGCAGCGCATCTACCCCGAAGTGCAACTCGGCGACGCGTCCCTGGAGGCGATGCGGACTCATCTGTGTCCGTTCCTGACCGACGCAGTCGGTGAAGCCCAGGCGTGCATCAAGGCGACACCTTCCCAAGGCGTATGCACGATCACCAGCAAGGACGCGCGGCGGTATGGCGTGGACGAAGGCTCGATCGACTGGCTGGTCTGCCCGTACCGCACACTCGACCACGGGTTGCTCAACGAGGTTGCGCGTCACCTGTTCGATGGTGCCGTCGATGCTGACGCGCTGATCGTCGCCGCAGTGACGCTTGACGAACCGGCGACGCGGTCGCGCATTCGAGCGGCGCTCGCCGCCGGAGCGCCGGCGTTCGCCTACTTCCGTGCTCGCCTTGGCGGAGAGATCTCGTTGAGCCCGACCGACCGGTCGCCAGAGTTCTCGTTCGACATCACGATGGTTGAGCTGCTGCCGGGTTCGGGCGATCCCGAGATCGGTCGGTACGCCATCGTGGAAGTGCAGACGATGGAGTTCCACGGGTCGTACGGCCAGGCGACGACGGCGCTGCGTAACGCGCTCGACCTGCATCAGTCAGGATTCGCCGACCAGGTCGGCGAGAACCCCGAGTGGGCCGGGAGGGAAATCCAAGGGCCGAGCATCGCCGACACGTTCAAGCGAACCTTCTACCAGATGATCTTCAAGTTTCAGCTGGGCCTCCACGCGAACTGCGCAGGAACCGTGTTGGCGCTTCCGCGTGCGGTTTGGAACTCCTGGCAGCCACATCTCGGGGGACCGCAGCTACAGGTTGACCCTCGTGATCGGACACTTCGATCACTGCCTCGACCGGACGGCGTCGGGCTGACCGAGGAGGCTACGGCCTGGATTCTCGTGTTCGACACCGATCAGACCGCAGGTGTCTCGCCCAACCCGCTGGTCATCGACCTGATGATCGAGACGGACACTCCCACACTGCTGCACCACGCGTTCGATGTCGCGCCAGAGGCCGCCTTCGGAGCTGGCGCGACCGAGCGCCTTTACGCGGACATATGCAGCAAGATGGTCGGCTGGTGGCCCGAGTTGCGGCGAGCCGCTTGCAGCGGATGACGATGCTCTTCCTATTCCCTTGGAACTAACCGTCCAGACCGGGCGAGGGGTCAGGGCTCGTTCACCAGGGGGACGACGGACTCGGCGAAGACGTCGAACTGCTCCAGGTACTCCTCGAGGGTGCGGGCCCGGAACTTGAGATGGAAGGTGTTGGCCCCGGCCTCTCGCCCGGCCCGGATGCTGGCGGCCAGGGGCTCGGCGCCGCACGCCATCACCGGCGGAAGGCCCTCGGGGGCGGCGTCGGCCAGCAGATAGCACCACGGCGGCATGAACCCCACGTCGAAGCGGGCACCGTCACGCCCGGCTGCGGCCGCGGCGGAGTTCATGGCGTCGATGATCTCGCCGTACTGCGACACCGGGTTGCCCATCGGCACGTACCCGTCGCCCAGGCGTCCGGCGCGCCGCCAGGCGGCCCGGCCGCTGCCTCCCACCCAGACGGGAAGCTCCCGCACCGGGGCGGGGCCCACACCCATGTCGTGATAGCTGAACGCCTCACCCGTGTGGCTCACATAGCGGCTGTCGAAGGCGCCCCGGACCGCTTCCAGCGTCTCGTCGAGCAGCCTGCCCCGGACCTCGAAGTCCACGCCGAGCGCGTCGAACTCGGCCTCCACATGCCCCGCACCCACGCCGAGGATGGCTCTGCCCCCCGACAGGTGGTCTAGGGTGGCGAACGACTTGGCGGTCTGGAGCGGGTGGCGGTAGGCGGCGATCCACACCACCGACGCCAGGTTGACCGTCTCGGTGCAGGCGGCCAGGTAGGCCAGCGTGGCCACCGTGTCGTACCAGACGGTGCTCATGTGGGCCGCGTACTCGTTGTCGGGTATGGCGACGTGGTCGGTCACGCCCACGAAGTGGTGCCCGGTGGCCTCGGCCCTGCGGGCGACCCGCACCAGGTCGTCGACGGTGGCGGTGTGCTCCCAGGGGTCCGCCAGGGTGGCGGTGAGCGTGTGGACGGGCAGCGCGACGCCGTGGGTCCATCCGCCCGTCGGTGTGATCGCAGCCATCGCGGCCCGATGCTACGGCGCGCCGGGCCGCCGCGGGCGGGGCCCGGGCCGGCTAGCTGCGGCAGCCGCTGAAGCCCGGGTCGGGCCCGGGGCGCCGGGGCGGGGCGAAGAAGTCGTTCTCGTTGTCGGCGAGCTGCTGGCGCTTGCGCATGATCGCCCGGCGCTCGGCCTCCAGGTACAGGTAGCGCTGGACGTCGTCGGGCGTCCTGTCGTCCATGAACATGTCCATGGCCACGGGGTCACGGCACAGCTCCTCGCGTATGTCGTCCTTGGTGATGGTCCTGCCGGCGCCTCGGCCGGCCCGCTCGCGTCTGAGGCGGCGGTAGTACCACCGGTTCCTCAGGAAGGGGACGAGCAGCCCCAGGTTGAACATTGCCATTCCGAAGAACGCGTACCCAGCGATTATCAACAGCGGCGCCATGCTGGCTTCTCCTAGTCGAGCCGATACTTGGCGCCCAGACGAAAGGCCGCGATACAGGTCTACTTTGAATATATGCGGTGTTGTTTGCAAGCACAACCCCGGGCCAGAGACCGATGATATGCTTAGGCATATGCGGACAACCATCAATCTGCCTGAAGGCCTCGGCGAGGAGGTCAAGCGGCATGCAGCGCAGCGCGGGTGCACCTTCACGGCACTGGTCGTGGAGGGTCTGCACCTCGTGTTGCGCAACCCCGTCGAAGGCGCCCCGCCCGGCGAGCTGCCCCGCCACGGCGGCGCCGGCGGACGCCTGCTCGTGGACCCCACGGACAAGGGGGCCGTGGGCGAGGCACTCGACGCTGACGGCATTCGATGATCCTGCCCGATGTCAACGCGCTCGTCTACGCCTTCCATCGGGACACCCCGGACCACGAGCGCTACGCCGACTGGCTTGATTCGGTCCTGGCAGGCTCCGAGCCGATGCTGCTCCCGGACGTCGTGCTCACCGGCTTCCTCCGCGTCGTCACCAACCGCAGGATCTTCAGCGACCCCGCGCCGGCGCGCACCGCTCTGTCGTTCGTGGAGGCGCTGCGGGCGTCGCCCGTCAGCCGCGCCCTGAGCCCGACCGGCGCAGCGTGGCGGCGGCTCGCCTGGTTCATCGGCAACGACTCCTGCCTGGTCGGCAACCTCGTGCCCGACGCGTGGATCGCCGCGCTGGCCGTCACCTCCGGCGCCCGAGTCGCCACCGCCGACGCCGGCTTCGCCCGATTCGAGGGCCTCACGTGGTTCAATCCCGTTCGCGACCAGTGAAGTTCCAGCCTGCGAGGCACACTCTCAGCCACTGGTCCGCACGTCTGCCGGCGCATGGTGGACCGTGGCCGGACCGCTGTTGATGACCATCCTGGCGCTGCAGGTGCCGAGGATGACCATCCTGGCGCTGCGGGTGCCGGGGGTGGCCGTGCTGGAGCGCAGCATCGGCAAGCGGCGCCCCGGCCATGCGGAGCACGCGGCCCGCACCAGCGCCTTCGTCCCGATGCCGCCGAAGCGGATTCGTCGTTAGCATCGGCAGACCATGAGTTCCCGTTCGGTGTTCCTCGACGATGCTCTCGCCGCCTACATCGAGGCCCACTGCACCGCCCCCGGCGAGGTGCAGCGGGAACTGATCGAGGCCACGGCCGCTCTCGGTGATGCGAGCATCATGCAGATCAGCCCTGCCCAGGGCGCCCTCATGACCCTGCTCACCACTTTGCTCCAGCCGCGCTTCGCAGTGGAGGTGGGCACGTTCACGGGCTACTCGGCTCTGGCGGTGGCCAGGGGGCTCCCGCCGGACGGCCGGCTGCTGTGCTGTGACATCTCCGAGGAGTGGACGGCCATCGCCCGCGAGCACTGGGAACGCGCCGGCGTGGCCGATCGCATCGACCTGCGCATCGGGCCTGCGCTCGACACGCTGCGCTCCCTGCCCTCCGAGCCCGCTGTCGACCTCGCCTTCATCGACGCCGACAAGGGGTCCTACATCGCCTACTACGAGGAGCTGGTGTCCCGGCTGTCGGCGCGGGGCGTGATCCTGGTGGACAACACGCTGTGGGACGGCCACGTCGCCAACCCTGCCCAGACCGACTCCACCACCGAGCAGCTGCGAGCCTTCAACGCCCGCGTGGCCGCCGACGAGCGGGTGCTCGTGGCCCTGTTGCCGGTGGGCGACGGCCTGTCGGTGATCTCCCACCGAACCCCCTGAACGAAGAAGGCGCGGCCAGGCCTCAACGAGTGTCGAGCCGCACCGGGTTCGAGAGCACGCCGATGCCGGTGACCTCGATGTCGACGACATCGCCCGGCCCGATCTGGCAGTTCGAGTCCGCTCCCATCCACAGCACGTCGCCGGGATGGAAGGTGATGTAGCGGGACGCCTCGACGATGAAGTCCCACGGGTCGAAGACCATGCCGCCGGTGGCGAACTCGGCCCGGGTCTCGCCGTCCACCCGCACGTAGGTGGTCTGGGCCATCGGGTCGACATCGGTCTCGATCCACGGCCCCATCGGCTTGAACGTGTCGCTGTTCTTGCTGCGCCAGAACGACCGGTCGGCGCGTTGCCACTCGCGGGCGCTCACGTCGTTGCCGATCGTCCAGCCGAACACGGACTCCTGGGCCTCGGCCCGCGACGCGTTGCGGACCCGGCGGCCGATGACCGCCACCACCTCGCCCTCCGCCTCGAAGCGGCCGGTGACGCCCGGGGGCACGAGAATCGTCTCACCGTGCCCGATCAGAGCGTTGTTGGCCCGGTAGCCGACCTCGGGGCGCTCGGGGACGGCAACGTCACGCCCCGCGGCCCGTTGATGCTCGATGTGGCTGCGGTAGTTCAGGCCCACCGCGTAGAACACGAACGGCACCACCGGCGGCAGGAAGGCAGCGCCCTCGAGAGGCACGGAACGTTCGATCACGGGATCGCCCTCGAGCGGAGAGTCCCGCAGCACATGGACAGCTTCGTCGCCCACTTCGACCCAGCGGGGCTCACCGTCGAGGGAAATTCGGCCGTATCGCATCGGAGGCCAGCCAGCCTAGATATCGCCAGCGGGCCCGATCAGCATCCCTTCGTCAGAACCCCGGGGCGCAGGCGCCACACGCGGGCAACCGAGACCGGACGCCGCGGGCGGGTCCAGTACCACGGTGACGTTGGCGTGCAACTGGATGGCGGAGGCGGGCAGGCCAGGCGTGACCGGCCCCTCGACCGCTCGGGCCACTGCGTCGGCCTTGTGCTCACCACAGGCCAACAGCACGAGTTCGCCTGCAGCGCCGACGGTCGCGATGCCCTGAGTGATGGCCCGGTCCGGCACCGGTTGCCCGTCCGGGAAGAACCGGGCGTTGTCAGCCCGGGTCCGGTCGCTCAATGCGACTACGCGGGTGGTGCTGGCCAGCGGCGAGCCGGGCTCGTTGAAGGCGATGTGGCCATTGCATCCGATGCCCAGCAGTTGCAGCCCGATCCCCGCATCCCGGACCTCGCGCTCGTAGCGGGCGCACTCGGCGTCAAGGTCGTCCGCCTGGGCGTTCGGGCCGTGGACTGCGCCGGGCCCGATGTCGACGTGACGGGCCAGAACCCGGTGCGCGACGTTTCGATAGGCGCACGGGTCGTGCCGGTCGAGGTCCAGGTACTCGTCGAGCAGGAAGGCGTGGACACCCGCGAAGCTCAGCCCGTTCTCACGGTGGCGCCGGACCAACTCGGAGAACACGGCTTGCATCGTTTCCCCGGTAGCCAGACCGAGAGCAGGCGATACCGAGTCGCCGATGAACCGTTCAACCATGTCCGCGGCCACGCGCCCGGCCGCATCTCCAGACTCGGCGACGACAACCCTCACCGCGAGGCGGCGCCCCCCGAGCCGCGGCCCGCCCGGCGGGCGGCCACGGCCGCTCCGACGATTCCGGCGTGGACTCCGAGGTGGGCCACCGAGATGGCCTTCGACAACCGGAGCCTCGACGCGAACCGGTCGAAGTTCTCGCTCAGCCCCCCGCCCACGACCCAGCGGGACGGGTTGAGGATGGCCTCCAGCTCGTCGAAGAAGGGCTGGGCGCGCCGGGCCCACTCCACCGGGGTGAGGCCCTCGACGGAGATCGCCCTGCCCGACGCGATCTCCTCGAAGCGCCCGTTCGCGCCGACGAGACCGCCGAGCTCGGAGTTGGCGATGAGGTCCCCGTTGTGGAGCAGGGCGCTGCCGATTCCGGTGCCGAAGGTCAACACGATCGTGAGCCCTTCGCTGTCGATCGCGGCGTCGCCGTAGGTGAGTTCGGCCAGGCCGGCCGCGTCGGCGTCGTTGATCAGCACCGCGTTGGCGCCGTCGCCAGACCGGAGGCACCCCAGGGCGTCGGGATCCTCCCAGGACGCCGACAGGTTCGGCGCGTGCCGCAGCGACGACCCGTCGATCACACCCGGAAGGGCCACGCCCACCGGGCCCGACCAGCCCGCGGCCACCGCGATGCGACCGATCGAGGCGACCACATCGCCGGGCGTCGCGGTCGGAGGCGTGGGCTCGGTGTGGATGGCACCGGCCAGACCGCCTGCGCTGAGATCAACCACGGCGCCCTTGATGCTGGTGCCTCCGACGTCGATGCCGAGCTGCGTCGCCGACCCGTCGCTCATGCGAGCCCGCCCGACCTGGCGCCGGTTATGTAGGCGACGAGATCGTCCTTGGTCACTGCGCCCACATCGACATCGGCGGTCTTGCGGCCCTGGCGCAGCACGACGGCCCGGTCGCAGACCTCGGTGACACGGTCCATGTTGTGGGTGATGAGAAGCACGGCCACGCCCGCGTCGCGCAGGCTTCGGATCAGGTCCAGCACACGGGCCGCCTGCTCCACCCCCAGGGCGGCCGCGGGCTCGTCGAGCAGCACGATCTGCTGGCCCCAGGCCGCCGCCCGCCCGATCGCCACCGCTTGCCGCTGCCCGCCCGACAGCGCGCTCATGGACCGGCGCAGCGAGGGGATGCGGATGTCCAGCCGGCCGAGGATCTCGCTGGACTCGGCCCGCATCCGCTTCTTGTCGAGCACTCCGAGCCGGGCACCGAGCCGCCCTCCCCTGGTGTGCTCCCGGTTGAGGAAGAGGTTCTCGACCACGTCGAGCGGATCGATGACGGCCAGGGTCTGATGAACGGTCTCGATGCCCAATGACCGGGCAGCCTCCGGAGAGGGGATCGACCGCTCGACGCCGTTGACCCGCACCACCCCCGAGTCGGGTGCGTATATCCCGGAGATGCACTTCACGAGCGTCGACTTGCCGGCGCCGTTGTCGCCGAGGAGGGCGGTCACCCGTCCGTAGCGCAGGTCGATGGCCACATCGTCGAGCGCCCGCACGGCCCGGAACGACTTCGACAGGCCCGACACCTCGAGCGCGGCCCGGTCATCCGTCGCCACTGCCGTCACTGGCCGGTCCCGAAGGGTGCAGGGTCGCCGAAGCCGTTCCACACTCCCGCGACCCGGGGCCGGCCCTCGGACACGCCCGCAAGACCCACCACCGAAGCCCTGGTGACGAAGGCCTGGACGCGGAAGCCGAAGATCACCGTCGCGCCCTCGGCCACCGACCGGTGACCGTCGGGATGCAAGCGGGCGTAGTAGTCGATGCCGGCCGGATCAGGCATGTCCACCGGCACCGGCTCGGTCGAGGCCTCCGACGGATCGTGGGCCACGACGGCTCGCACCCCGTAGTCGCCGAACACCGGATCCACGTACAGCCCTCCGCCGAAGCACAGCGGCACGCCCTGGTGGACGTGGGCCACCTCGCTGAGATAGAGCACGGCGGGGACCTCGGGAAGCTCCTGCACGGCATGCAGCGGCGTGGTGCCGGTGAGACCGTGGCCCGGCTCGACCTGGGTGGCGCCGGAGGAGGCCAGCAACCCCAGCACCTCGGTGGAGGTGGTGCCGGGCGCGTTGATCTCCAGGCGCTCGGGGCAGGCCGGATGGCGGCGGGCGATCTCCGCGGCCCGGGCCAGGGTGTCGGCGTTCGGGGTGAGCCTGGCCCCGCCGGTGGACGCGTCGAACAGCAGGGCCGGGAAGGTGGTCAGCCCGGCGAACTCCACACCCTCCATCCCGGCGATGCGATCGATCATCGCCGGCAGGTCCTCGAGCACCACGCCGCCCTCGTGTCCGGGGTAGAACTCGTCGCCGCCGGCGAACACCCGCACCAGGAGCCGCTGTTGCCGGGCGCGGGAGCGGGCCGCGGCGGCAGCCTCCGCGGCCTTGTTCTCGGAGAACACCGTCCAATAGTCCGGTTCCAGCCCGGCGGCTTCGGCAGCCTCGGCCCTGGGCACCTGCACCAGGTGACCGAGATGGCCGAGGCGGTGGCCGTTGGCGACGATCGGTCGCGCGCAGGCCATGTCGACGGCCACGAAGCCGTCGACGCCGCCGGCGGCCATGGCCGCCAGCACCCCCGGAGCCCGTCCGAGCTGCTTGGTCATGGCGTACACGGTGAGGCCCAGGCGGTGAGCCTGCCGGCACAGCCCGGCTGTGTTCGACTCGGTCGCGTCGAGGTCGAGCACGCAGCTGTTGGCCGGGATCTCGCCTGCCTGATGGAGTTCGATCGCGGCCTGCACGAGCCTCGGGTTGCGCTCTGTCAGGGACCTCAGAAACATGTCAGCGCTCCTTCTGCTCTCTCATGCTCAGCGCAACCGCCAGGATGATGATCACGCCCCGCGCGATCAGCTGGTCGGCGACCCGGAGGCCCATCAGGATCAGGCCGTTGTTGAGCATGGCCATGACCACCGACCCGGCTACTGCGCCGGCCACCGAGGCCCGGCCGCCGAAGAGGTTGGTCCCGCCGATGACCACCGCCGCGATCACCGTGAGCAGGAGGTTCTCGCCCAGGTCGTGCCGGCCGATGGCCAGCCGGCCGGCGAGCAGCACGCCCGCGAACGACGCGGCGGCCGCGCTGGTCATCAGCGCGGTGACGCGGATGCGTGCGGTGTTGATCCCGAGGGCCGCGGCGGCGTTCCGGTCGGCGCCCACCGACAGCACGTGACGCCCCCACCGGAGCTGGTGCAGCACGAGATGTCCCAACAGGCCGACGACGACGGTCCAGAGCAGCAGCGACGACACCGGTCCGAGAGATCCGGCACCGAACACGGCCAGGAACGTGTCGTTGCGTATGGGCAGCGACTGCAGGTTGTTCATGTTGCGGGCGATCCCGCTGACGATCCCGAGCGTCCCGAGGGTGACCAGGAACGACGGGATGCGCACCTTGACCGTGATCAGGCCGTTGGCCGCGCCGATGCCGGCTCCTACCGCCAGCGCCGCCGCGGCGCCGGCCACGAACCCGTACTCTCCCACGACCTCGGCCGCCACCAGCGAGGACAGCGCCGTGGTCGACCCGATCGACAGGTCGATCTCCGCCGCGGCCAGGGCGAAGGTCATCCCCGCCGCCATGACGGCGATCGGCGCGGCCTGGCGGCCGATGTTGAGGAGGTTCGACGCGGTGAGGAACCCGTCGTGTCGCAGGATCACCGCGAAGAGCCCGAAGATGAGCGCCGCGGCGACATACACGACGTAGGGGCGCAGTCCCGCGTCCTGGCGACGCCGATCGAGCCATTGCCGGGCTGCCACGAACCCCGGCGCGGCCGCGGCGGAATCTTCAGTCATGGGTTCCTCACTGAGCCTGCCCTGAGCCCCGGCGGCAACTCAACCCTCGTTGCCGCCGGAGCCTGGGGGGCAAGTCTGCCTCTGTTTCCCGCTCTTGTTCGCTGCGCTCACTGGCCGCTCGGCCTCTGGCTCAGCCGAGGGCGTCGAGGACCTCCTGAGGCGGATCCGCGACCAGCGACTGGCGGTAGCCCTCGACGATGTTGTCAGCGGTCACGCCGATGGCCGGCACCACCGCGAAGGCCGGAGCAGGCTTGCCGAGCAGCCCGTAGGCGCCCTCGACGGCCATGGTGCGACCGAGGTTGTAGGCCTCGTCGGCGGCTATTCCCACGACGTTGCCGCCCTCCACGAGGTCGAGCGACACGTTGGTGTCGAGGTCCATGGTCACCAGGGCCACGTCGGAGGCTCCGGCGGCTCGCAGCGCGGCCAGCACGCCGTCGGCGGGGCCCGCCGACCACGGGGCGTAGATGCCGTCGAGACCGGGATTGCGGGTCAGCATCGCCGAGGCGATCTCCTCCGCGGCGGCCGGGTCGGCGAGGCCCTGCTCGGCGACGATCTCGATGCCGGGGTAGTTGATCTCGATCCATGCCTTGAAGGCCTGGTCGCGCTGGTTGGTCACGTAGTAGGCGGCGTCGTGGAAGATGTAGCCCACTTCTCCCTCGCCTCCGAGCGCATCTGCGAGCAGGTCCGCGGCGGTGATACCCATGGCCGCGAGGTCGTCGGTGACGATGCCCACATAGTCCTGGCCGTGGACGTAGCCCTGGGGCACGTTCGACAGGAACACGAGTTGCACGCCCGCGTCGACGGCGGGCCGGAACGCCTCAGCGCCGGCGTCGGGGCCGATGGCCAGGCTGATGATGATGTCCGGGCTCTGCGCCATGACCGTCTCCACGTCGTTGGCCTGCTGAGCCGCGTCGAAGTTGGCGTTGGTCTCGGCGACGACCTCGATCCCGAGCTCTGCGAAGGCGTCCCGGGCGCCCTGGCTCACCGCGTCGGTGAACGCTCCCGAGGTGTGCCACAGCAGCGCGGCGGTGTAGCCCCCTGCCTGGACCTCGCCGATCTCCTCGCTGCTCAGGGTGATCTCGCTGGACGGCACCGCCTCCTCGCCGCCCGGTCCCTGGGTCCTGGGCGGTTCGGGGGCCGGTTCCGGCGCGACTGTCGTAGGCGCGGCGGTGGTGGTCGGCGCGGCCGTGGTCGCGGGCGCGGCGGTGGTGGTCGGCGCGGCGTCGTCGTCATCGTCGCCGCACGCGGCCCCAAGGACCGCGAACACCGCGAGCAACGAGACGAGCAGCAGCCACTTGGGCCTCTTGGATTTGGTTGTCATGACCCCTCCCTTTGGGTCCGGCTTATGGATCGTGGGTCCCGCACCATCGGGCGATGAAGTGCGAGAGGGTGCGGGTGGCGGTGACCAGCTCGTCGATCGCGAGCCGCTCGAACGGGGTGTGGCAGTCGGAGATGTCACCGGGAGCGAAGTAGACGCCGGGTATCTGCCGGTCCCGCAGGAACGGCTTCTCGGACCAGTAGGGCGCTCCCTCGATGCGGGCCGGCTCGCCGGTCACCGCCTCGATCGACCCCGCCAGCGCAGCCACTGCCGGATGACCGGCGTCGAGCTCGTCGGCAGTGCCCCCGAGCGGGTGGTCCCGGGGCGCGCTGAACTCCACCGCGCACTCCACTCCGTGCTCGTCCGCGACCTCCTCGGCGACGGCCCGGATGCCGTCAGCGGCGCCGTCGAGGCTCTCGCCGGGCAGGATCTTGCGGATCAAGGACAGGTCGAAGCGGCCCGGCACGGCAATGTTGCCTCCAGAGGTGACCGAGGTGACCAGCAGGAAGGCCTCGCCCAGCAGCTCATGGGCGGGCACCGACGCTCGCAGGTCGTCGGAGTGCTGCCACAGCCGGTCGAGCAGGCGGTGCCCGGCCCTCAGGGCGTCGACGCCGAGCTCGGGCCGGCCGAAGTACG
Source organism: Acidimicrobiaceae bacterium (assembly GCA_026710865.1). Taxonomy (GTDB): domain Bacteria; phylum Actinomycetota; class Acidimicrobiia; order Acidimicrobiales; family Aldehydirespiratoraceae; genus Aldehydirespirator. The sequence goes on along the minus strand of JAPOQG010000204.1, from coordinate 46,833 downwards.
CGGAGGTGCCCGTGTAGGCGATGTCGGCGATGAGGAAACCCATCTGCGCGGTGTAGATGGCCGATGTCGTCGGCTCGGTGTAGATCGCGAAGTCGGCGTCCGGGCGCGGCCCGGCACGGCCCTCGACCGCGGCCCGCATGCCGGCCGAGACGCCGCTGCCGGGCCGGCCCGACTCCTCGTCGCACACGAACAGGGTCGACACGCGGCCGGCCGGCCGGAGGCCTGCTCGGCCGAAGGCCCGGACCGCCTCGATGGTGGCGCAGATCCCCGCCTTCTGGTCGGCGACTCCCCGACCCCAGATCTCGCCGTCGATCACATGGGCACCGAAGGGATCCTCCCGGTCGGTGCCACGCCAGTGCCGGCGCCAGTCGTCGACCGCGACCGTGTCGAGGTGCCCGGCCAGCAGCAGCGACCTTCCGGCGCCGTCCCCGGCCGTGCCGCACACGTTGGGACGGCCCGGCTCGCACTCGAAGAGGTCGGCCGAGTCGAAGGCGTCCGACTCCTGCATCTGGCGCCAGGCCCAGCGCGCGAAGTCCTCCTCGTCGGGTGTGACGCTGGGAATGCGGACGGCCTCGCGGACCAACCCGACAACGGCCTCGCCGTCCACGGCCTCGGCGACCCGGCTAGCGGCGCTCACGACCGGCCTCGTCGGAGGGCGTCGTGCAGATTCGAACCGCACTGTTCATCGCGGCTGGTCTCCGAGGATCTCAGCCACCAGGGACTCGTGCACCAACCGCAGCGACATGGACACCGCGCCCACCAACGCGGCCCTGCGCCCCAGGGTGGAGGCAGCCAGCTCGGGCGGGGTGGCGACCAGCGAGGCAAGGTGCCCGCGAACGGCGTCGACGAAGGTGGGGTTGGCCCCCACTCCCCCGCCGAACACGATGCGCGTCGGGTCGGCTATGAGACACAGGTGCGACACCGCCAGCGCCATCGACGCGGCTACCTCGTCCAGCACGGCCGCGGCCGCCTCGTCCCCGGACGCGGCGGCCCCGAAAATCTCCGGTACATCTGCGCCGGCGTCGACCGTCGTGCGGTGACCATCCTCGATGGCTCGACCGAACCGCTTGCGGATCGAGGGGGCGGAGGCCACGTCCTCGAGCGTCACCGGCGGCGCGCCCGGCTCCGGCCGCGCCAGCAGCAGAGACCCCAGCTCGCCCGCTGATCCGGTGCCGCCCCGGTAGAGGTCTCCTCCGACGACCATCCCCAAGCCGATGCCGGTACCCACCGAGATCGCGGCGAAGTCCCCGCCTGCCTGCTCGTCTCCCATTCGAGTCAGCTCGCCGAGCGCGGCCAGGTTCACGTCGTTCTCGACATGGATGCGAGCGTCGAAGTGCTCGGCCAGACGGGCGCGCAGGGCCAGGCCGGCGAAGCCCGGCAGGTTGAAGGCCTGCTCGACACGGTCCTGGTCGGGTCGGTAGATGCCAGGCACCCCCACGCACACCGCGTGGCATGAACCGTCGACGGCTCGAAGCATCTCCGATCCGGCCCCCGTGAGCCGCTTCAGCGCCGCACCGGCGTTGGGGCCCGTCTCGAGCTCCTGCTCCGCGACGAGGTCGCCGAACAGGTCGCACAGCCCGACGAGGATCTTGGTGGCGCCGATGTCGGCCACCACCGAGTGCCGGGCCGTGGGGACCAGCTCGTAGAGCGCAGCGGGCCGGCCGATCGATCCCGAACTGGGACTCTCATCGGACACCCGCACCAGCCCCGCCGACTCCATGTCCGCGATGAGGGCTGACACGGTGGGCTTCGAGAGGCCGGTGGCGCGGGCGATCCCTGCCCGGGACATCTGGCGGGGATGCGACACGAACAGCGCGTCGACTATCCGCTGCCCGCTGAGCAGCCTCAGCACTCCTGATCCGGAAGCCTCCGCCATATTGTTAGTAACATTACCTTACAAATCTCGACCGGTCAAGAGGAGCCCGGAGCGCGACCCGCCAATGCACGCAGAATGACCCGACCGCTGGCCTCGGCCTCCTAGCGCTCCTCGGAGAAGTCGTCCTCGGGCTTCGGGCCGTGCTGCTCCTCGTAGAGCGCCCGGAAGGCGTCCTGCTCGGCTTCTGAGAGCGTGGTGGCGGAGAATCCGCTGTCGTCGCGGAGCCAGGTGGTCTGCTGCGGGAACGGGATCTCGATGCCGGCCGCGTCGAAGGCTTCTTTGATGCGCAGCCGGATCTCCCGCTCCACCGCCCACTGCATCGACGGCTCGGTCTTCACCGCCAGCCGGAGGCCGACGCCCGACGCGCCCAGGCTCTGTATGCCGAACACCGTCGGCGCCTCCGAGAGCTCGTCGCCGCCCCACTCCGGGTCGTTCCAGAGGTCGTTGGCCACCTGTTGCATGATGCCCATCGCGAGGCGGGCGTCGGTGCCGTAGGCCACCTCGATGTCGACCAGCGCCTTCGACCACAGCTGCGAGTAGTTCCCGACCCGTGAGATCTCGCCGTTGGGGACGTGCCACACCGTGCCCCTGATGTCCCGGATCGTGGTGGAACGCAGCGACATCTCCTCGACCGTGCCCGAGGCGTAGCCCAGGTCGACGTAGTCGCCGACGCCGTAGTGGTCCTCGATCAGCATGAACAGGCCCGACAGGAAGTCCTTCACTATCGCCTGGGAGCCGAAGCCCAGTGCGATGCCGCCGATGCCGGCCCCGGCGATCAGCGGCCCGAGGTTCACGCCGATCTCGCCCAACACGATCAGTGCCGCGAACGTCCAGATGAGAGCGACCGCCACGCTGCGCAGCACGCTGCCGAGGGTCTCGGCCCGGGACTCGGACCGGGAGCGTTCGACCTCATCGGAGAGCGCGCGCACCGGACCCTTCTCTCGCAGCTTCTGCAACCGCGAGCTGCTCGGTGCGGCAGCGATGCGCGTGGTGAACCGCGAGATGGCCCGCTTGACGATGCGGGTGACGATCCAGGCCGCCACCAGGACCAGCGCGATGCGGATGGGACGGTCGAGCAGCCAGTCGGCCGCGGTGGCCAAGCCGGCGTTTCCGGTCCAGTCGAAGACCCTCTCGCAGACGAAGCCGCGGTTCGTCTGACCGCAGGCGTCCGCGAGTCCTGTACTGGCCGATGTTTGAGCTAGTGCGAGCATCGCCACACCCTAGAGGCCGGGCGGATGGAGCACGATTCCCTAGAATCTGGGAGCCAACGAGCCATGCCGTGGGCTGTGTTGCCTTGGTTTGGGCGGTCCGCGAGCGCAGCGAACAAGAGCGGGAGACACGGAAGCAGCGCCGCATCACGACTTGGGTAGATTCGGTCCCTATGACGGCCGTCAGCGTCACCGGAAGGTGCCACCGGGGGCCGACCGGACTGAGGGCGGCAGCGGTCGTGTCGGCCGCGGTGGCGATGCTCGTGTCGGGATGCGGCGACACCGCGGACGATGGTGCCGGCCGGGATGTGGTGGTGATGGCCGCCTCGTCGCTTACTGACGTGATCGAGACCGTGTTCGAGGGCCGTGACAGCGTGACCCCCGTGATCGCGGGGAGCTCAACGCTGGTGGCCCAGCTCGCCGCCGGCGCCGGCGCCGACGTTCTGATCACCGCCAATTCGGCCACCATGGAGCAGGCCGTTTCCGAAGGGTCGGTGCATGGAGAGCCGGTGCTGATCGCGGTCAACGTGCTCGTGCTGGCAACTCCTGCCGGCAATCCGGGCGGGGTCACCGGGCTGGCCGACCTGGGCCGCGGAGACCTCCTGACCGGCCTGTGCGCAGCAGAGGTCCCGTGCGGGACACTGGCCCGCCAAGCGCTCGACGAAGCGGGAATCGCGCCCTCCGCGGACACGCTGGAGCTCAACGTGCGCGCCCTGGCAACCAAGCTGTCGCTGGGTGAGCTGGATGCCGGACTTGTGTACGCAACCGACGCGAGGATGGCGGGACTCGCCACCGTCGACGCCCCGGAGTTGAGCGACCACGTCAACGGCTACTACATAGCGTCGGTGTCGGCAGAACCCCCGCCGCACATACAGGCGGTGATCGAGGACTTCACGGTGCTCGGCAGCGTCGGCGCCAAGGCCCTCTATGCATACGGCTTCCTGGGCTCGGACCGCCGGCCCGTATGGCCGGTACCAGCATGAGACAACGACAACGTCCACGGCACATCCAGGCGCTGACGGCCGCGAGTCCGCCCGACGACGCCGCTGAGCCCGGTCCGGCACGGTCCGCCAGCCAGTTGCCCGCCGCGCTGACCGTCGTGGGTTTCGTGGCCCTCGGCCTCTTGGCGCTGCCCATCGTCGGGCTGTTGCAGCGGACGCCGTGGTCGTCGCTGCCGACGCTGCTGGGCGAGTCCGAGGTGCTGGAGGCGCTGCGGTTGTCGCTGGTGGTGAGCGTGGCGGCCACTGCGGCGTGTGTCGTGTTGGGCCTTCCCCTGGCGTTCGTGTTGGCCCGGCGCCGATTGCGGTCCCCCCGGGTGGCGCGAGCGGTGGTGATGCTGCCCATGGTGCTGCCGCCGGTGGTGGCCGGCACCGCCCTGCTGTTCGCGCTGGGTCGGCGGGGCCTGGTCGGCCAGTGGCTCGACACCTGGTTCGGCGTCAGCCTCCCATTCACCACCGCCGGAGCCGTGGTTGCGGCCGCGTTCGTGGCCCTGCCCTTCTTCGTCGTGACGGTCGAGGCCGCCCTGCGCCAGGCCGGCGACGACCTCGACGAGGCGGCCGCAACGCTGGGCGCCGGACCCTGGGCCACCGTCGTGCATGTCGTGCTGCCCACGATCCGTCCCGCGCTGGCGGCCGGCGCCGCGCTGTCGTGGGCGCGAGCCCTCGGAGAGTTCGGGGCCACGCTCACCTTCGCCGGGAACTTCCCGGGCCGCACCCGCACCCTTCCGCTGGAGACCTACCTGGCCCTGGAGCGCAACCCGGAGGCGGCGGTGGCCATCAGCCTGGTGCTGATGGCGGTGGCCCTGGCGGTGCTGGTGACCCTGCGCGACCGCTGGATGCCGCGATGACCGTCGCCGCTCCGTCCACCCCAGCCGGAACTGGCAGCGTTTCGCACGCTATGCGTGCATATTGCTGCCAATTCCATCCTGCGGCCAGGGCACCGATCCGAATTGGCAGCGCAGTGCTCGCTATGCGTGCATATTGCTGCCAATTCTTGCTGGTGATGCCGCGATGACGGTCTTGCTCGACGGGTGCGTGGCCCGGTCCGGCTGGATGCTGCGGGTTGACGGGCTGGAGATCGGCGAGGGCGTGACGGCCGTCGTCGGAGCCAACGGCTCGGGCAAGACGACGCTGGGACGGACCGTGGCCGGGCTCGACCGTCTGGCCAGCGGCCGCCTGGTCATCGGGGACACGGTGGCCGACGACCCCGCCGCCCGAGTGTTCGTGCCGGCCCACCGGCGCAGTGTCGGCATGGTGTTCCAGGACCACCGGCTCTTCGGCCACCTCAGGGTGATCGACAACGTGGCCTTCGGACTTCGCCGGGCCGGCGCGGACCGGGCTGCGGCCCGGCGACGGGCCCGTGAGATGCTCGACCGCGTCGGTCTTGACTCTGAGACCTGGTCCAGGCGCCCGGCGGCGCTCTCAGGCGGCCAGCGCCAGCGAGTGGCCATCGCCCGGGCCCTGGCCCCCGAGCCCGGCGTGCTGATCGTGGACGAGCCGCTGGCCTCGGTGGACTCCTCGGGCCGGGCCCAGCTGCGGGCTCTCATCGGCGAGTCGCCGGCCCGCCACACCCTGCTGATCACCCATGATCCCGTCGATGTGGCCACGCTGGCCCGCCAACTGGTCGTGCTCGACGGTGGCGCGGTGGCCGGCCGAGGCTCGCTCGCGGAGGTGACCGCTTCGCCGGGCTGCGAGTGGGCAGCCACGTTCCTGGGCGCGAACGTGGTGCCGGGTCAGGCCCAGGGCACAGCCGTCACCGCCGAGACCGGTCTGGTTCTCACCGTGGCCACCGAGGCAGCCGGGCCCGTCTACGTGACCTTCCCGGCCCACGCCGTGACCCTGCATCGCGACCGGCCTGCAGGCAGCGCCCGCAACACCTGGCAGGCCGAGCTCCAGCGGGTCGATGTCGACGGGGAGAGGGCTCGGGTGCATCTCGGCGCGCCGGCCGAAGTGAGGGCCGACGTCACCCGCCGCTCCGCCGACGAACTCGGGCTGTGTCCGGGGCTCACCATCTGGGCCTCGGTCAAGGCCACCGAGCTGACCGTGGTCACCTGATAGTAAAGGAAATAGCTGCTTGTAAATCGCCGGCAACGCAGTCATAATGCTGTCATGCCGGTCCAGATCACCATCAGGAACGTCCCCGAAGAGGTCCGCGACGAGTTGGCGGCCCGAGCCGCGGCGAAGCGCCAATCCATGCAGGAGTACCTCCGAGGGGAACTGGAGCGCCTCGTGTCCTTCCCCTCGGTCGAGATGTTGATGCGAGAGGTTCGACAGCGCAAGGAATCGTCAGACGCAGCCGTCACTACGGAGGAGATCCTCGCGGCACGCGATGCTGACCGCAGGTGAGCGCGACACGGACGGGAGCGGCGGCATCGTCGGTGCCGTTTGATGGTCGTGCCGCTGCGCCGCTACCAAGGAGGCAGCGTATGGACGTACCCGCCGCGGTGGCCAACGTGCTCGACCGCTGCCTGGGCGTCCGACCGGGTGAGCGCGTGGTGCTGATGACCGACTCCGGCAGCGACCGCCGGGTCGCGGAACTGTTGCGCGCCGGGGCGCAGGCGCGGTCGGCGGTCGTCTCGACACTGGAGATGGCCCCGCTCGACATTCCGGGAGCGGAAGTCTCCCCCGATGTGGCCAGAACGATGGCACAGAGCGATGCCGTGATCGAGTTGACATCGATCTTCATCGGCTCGAACCAGGCCCGCCGCGACGCCAACGCGGTGGGCGTCCGCTACCTGGCCATGCCGGGGATCACGTTGGACACGCTGCGGACCGACGGTCCCCTGTCGGTCGATTTCGACGAACTCCGGGCGCGGGCCGACCAGATCGGCGAACTGTGGACTCAGGCGTCGGAGTTTCGACTCACCAGCGCGGCCGGCACCGATCTCCGAGGCTCGGTATCGGGACGGCCTGGCCGTGTGCTTCACGGGATCTGCCGGACGGCCGGGTCCTACATGGCGCCTCCCGACATCGAGGCGGGCACCGCGCCGGTGGAGGGCACCACCCACGGTGTCGCTGTCATCGACGCTGATCTGCTGTTCATGGGGGTGGGCCCGCTGGCCGACCCGGTGGTGCTCACGTTCGACGAGGGGCGCCTCGTCGACGCTGCCGGACCCGAGATCCGCCGCCTCACCGGCATGCTCGAGCGCTGCGGGGACGAGCTGATGACCAACTTCGCCGAGGTCTCCCTAGGGCTCAACCCCGCCGGTCATGTCTGCGAGGTCGCGATGGAGACCGAGTCGTCGCTGGGGACCGCCCACATAGCTCTCGGCAATTCGATCGCCTACGGAGGAACCGTCGCGGCGCGAGCGCATCTCGACTGCGTCATGCGCGACGCGACGCTCACGCTCGACTCTGTGCCGGTTCCGGCCACAAGAATCATGTGCCCGCCCACAGATCCGAGTGAGGCCGAGGCCGATGCCAAGCGCCCAGATCCGAGTGAGGCCGAGGCCGATGCCAAGCGCCCTGACGCCAACTCCTAAGATCTCGTGTGCCAGAGTTCCGGCAGGACAACAACACTGTTGAGACGAGGCTTCGATGGAGCCATCAGAGGTTGCGGCGCGTGTTCTTGCGGCCGTCGACACTCAACGAGCGGTCGACCTGACGCGGCAGGTCTGCCGCATCCCCAGCATCCTCGGCGCTGAGGGGGACCTCGCCGACTTCCTGGCCGCGTCGATGAGCGACCGCGGCTTCTCCAACGTCGAGCTGCAACCGGTGCTCCCGGAACGCCCCAACGCCATCGGCGAGGTCTCCTTCGGTGACGGTCCCCGCGTCGTCATGACCGGCCACATGGACACCAAGCCGGTCTCGATCGGCTGGACGGTCGCCGAGCCCTTCTCCGGCGATCTCATCGACGGGCGCATCTACGGCCACGGAATCATGGACATGAAGGCCGCCCTCGCATGCCAGATCACCGCCATCGAGGCCGTCCGCGACTGCGGCCTGCCGCTCAGGGGAACCCTGGCGATGGCAGCGGTCAGCGACCACATGGGGGACCAGACGGGGAGCATCCGGTACTTCGAACGCCATCGTGCCGATCTGTGCGTGCTGGGTGAACTGTCGGACAACGAGATCTTCCTCGGCCACCGCGGCCGCTACTACTTCGACATCACCACACAGGGCCGGTCTGCGCACACGTGCCACAAGCGCCAGGCCGTCAACGCCAACACGCTGGCCGCACAGGCGATTCTCGAGCTGGATGCGTCGAGGCTCGAGCCCGCACTGAACCCCGAGGTCGAAGCGCTCTTCGGCACCGAGACCATGATGGCTCCCGGCCGGGTCTACGGCGGACTCCCTCCGGGAGGCCCGTCGATGATTCCCGACGAGTGCGTGATCCGAGTCGACTGCCGGCCCCAGCCCGGCGTGTCGGTCGATACCGTCAGGGCCGAGATCGACCGCTGCCTCGAGAAGGCCAAGCACCGCGACGGACGCTTCCGCGCCGAGGTCGAGTTGGTGGACGTCAAGGCGCCGTATGTCGCCGATCCGGACTCGGCCGTCGTGCAGACCATGGTCGAGGCCGTCCGCCAGGTTCGCGGCCGGGAACCCGAGCTGATGGCAGCCGGTTGGCTCGGTGACACCGCCAGCTTCGGCGAAGACATACCCACCGTCATCTTCGGCCCCGGCGGTGAGCCCGTGTACTGTGCCGACGAGAACCTCCCGGTGGCCGACATCGAAGAGGCGACACAGGTGTACGCAGTCTTTGCAGCACTGGCCCTGGCAGCGCACGAGTGACTACAGGCCGGCGGCGCATCGTCATCGCGAAGCCGGGTCTCGACGGCCACGACCGTGGAGCGAAGGTCGTGGCGTTCGCACTGCGCGACGCCGGCTGCGAGGTCATCTACCTCGGCCTGCAATCCACCCCGGCTCAGATAATGGCGGTGGCCACCGACGAGGACGCCGACGTGATCGGGGCCTCGATCCTCTCTGGGGCCCATCTGTCGATCGCCTCCGACCTGATCGCGGAACGCTCCCGCTCCGGCCTCGAACACGTGCCCGTGGTCGTGGGCGGGATCGTGCCGCCCCGCGACGTCGAGCGCCTCCTCGAGATCGGCGTCGACGACGTCTTTCCAGCGGGCACGGCCATCGCCGACGTCGTGAGGCGCGTCACCGCCCTGGCCGACGGACGGCAGGCGCAGCGATGAGCGAGACCGCCCAGAACCCGACAACCGGTTCGGGCATCCCGGTCGCTCGGCTCTACACCGCGGACGATCTCGGCGATCCGGCTGCCCTGAGTGAACGGATCGGTGCTCCGGGACAGCCGCCCTTCACTCGCGGGCCCTACCCGGAGATGTACCGCGAGCGCTTCTGGACCATGCGCCAGTTCGCCGGATACGGGTCGGCGGAGGACACGAACCAACGCTTCCGCTACCTCCTCGAGCAGGGCCAGACGGCGCTCTCGGTGGCATTCGACCTTCCGACCCAGCTAGGGCTCGACTCGACCGCTCCCGCCGCGAAGGCCGAGGTCGGACGGGTCGGTGTTGCGATCGATACCGCCGACGACATGGCGGAGTTGTTCGACGGACTCCCCCTCGACGATCTGTCGGTGAACTTCACCATCAATGCGACCGCTCCCATCATCCTCGCCTTCTATCTCGTCGCGGCCGAGCGGCAGGGCGCCGACAGGTCGCGGCTGGCCGGCACGTTGCAGAACGACATCCTCAAGGAGTTCCTGGCCCGCAAGACCTTCATCTACCCGCCGGAGCCGTCGATGCGACTGGTGGGCGACATCGTGGAGTACTGCACCAGAGAGGTCCCGCGTTTCAACCCGATCTCGATCACGGGCTACCACGCCCGGGAGGCCGGGTGCGATGCCGTCCAGGAGCTCGCATTCACGATGAGCGACGCGATCGCCTATGCCGAGCTGCTGATCGATCGGGGGCTCTCGTTCGACGCGTTCGCGCCGCGGTTCTCGTTCCATTTCGCGACGACCCTCGAACTGTTCGAGGAGGTTGCGAAACTGCGCGCCGCCCGCCGCCTCTGGGCGGGGATCGCCCGCGACCGGTTCGGGGCGACCGACCCCGAGGCGATGCGGCTCCGCTTCTTCTCGGGCTGCTCGGGGGCGACGCTCACCGCCCAGCAGCCGCTCAACAATGTCGTGAGGTCCACGGTCCAGTGCATGGGGGCGGTCCTCGGAGGCGCCCAGTCGATCCACGTGATGGGCTACGACGAGGCCATGGCCATCCCGAGCGCCGAGGCGGTCACGCTGGCGCTGCGGACCCAGCAGATCATCGCCCACGAGACCGGCGTGACCGACACGGTGGACCCGTTGGCAGGGTCGTACTTCGTAGAGGCCCTGACCGACGAACTCGAAGCGAGAGCGACCGAGCTCATCGGCGTTATCGATTCGCTGGGGGGCGCGGTCGCGGCCATCGAGGCAGGCGTGCCCCAGCGCTGGATCGCAGAGAGCGCATACCGCTCCGAGATGGCCGTCGCCAACCTGACCTCAGTGAAGGTCGGTCTCAATGCCCACGTTGAGGAGGCGGACGCCACGGAACTGCGGCTCTTCGAGCTCGACGAGCTGAGCCGTGACCGCCAACTGGCCCGGCTGGACCGGCACCTCGCGGCGCGTGACGACGTATCGGACGCTCTGGCGTCGTTGTCGCGTGCGGCGGCGTCCGGCCAGAACGTGATGGAGCCCCTGATCGAGGCGGCACGCCGTGGGGCCACTCTCGGCGAGTTGTCGGATGTCTTCCGCAACGCGTTCGGGACCCATCGAGAGCCGGCGCTGTGGTAGCCGGGCCGCTCGCGGGCACCAAGGTCGTGGACCTGACCCGGTACGTGTCGGGGTCCTACACCACGATGATCCTTGCCGGCCTGGGCGCTCGAGTCCTCAAGATCGAGCCACCCCCCAGCGGCGACCCCTACCGGGGCCAGGGCCTGGCCGACGGCGGTGGCGGATCCGCCCTGTTCGCATCACTCAACCGCGGCAAGGAGAGCGTCCTGGTGGACTTCCGCCTGCCCGACGGTGCGCAGGCCTTGGAGCACCTGCTGGCGGGTTCCGACTTCATGGTCCACAACGCCCGGCCGGGGTCCTTGGCTCGCTACAGCCTCGACTACGACTCGGTGCACGAGCGGCACCCATGGCTGATTCACGCTTCAATCTCAGCCTTCGGCGATCTCGGCCCCGACGCCGCCCGAGGTGGTTTCGACCTCATCGTCCAAGCCGAGAGCGGCCTCATGTCGGTGACCGGTTCCGCCGACTCGGGCAGCGTGAAGGTCGGGGCGCCGATGCTGGACATCGGCGCCGGCCTGGTGACGGTGACCGCGCTCCTGGCGGCTCATCTCGCCCGGCAGGAGACCGGGGTCGGCAGCGAGGTCAGCTCATCTCTGCTGGAGTTCGCCATGGCGTCGTTCACAACGATCGCCAGCGAAGCAGTGACCACCGGGAGCAGCCCCCGGCTGCTCGGCAGCCACTCCCCCTCGTTCGCACCCTACGGAGCATTCACCGCCCGCGACACAGAGATCGTCCTCGCCGGAGCCGGCAACGAACAACTCTGGGAGACGCTGTGCGACGTCCTGGGTCGGCCCGACCTGCCCTCCGATCCCCGGTTCGTCGACAATGCCGCCAGGGTCTCGCACCGGGATGAACTGACCGCCACGATCAACGCCGTCCTCGCGACCGACGACGCCGCCGCCTGGCTCGACCGCTTCGATGCGGCCGGGATCCCGGCCGGTCAGGTCCGCACACTTCTCCGTGCCCTCGGGTCCCCCCAGGTCGAGGCGCTCGACATCCTGCGGCGACCGAGCAACGGCGGCGACAGCACCATCCCTGCGGTGGACCCGCCGTTCCGCATCGACGGGGAGCGGCCGCGCCTTGACCGGCCCCCCGAACTCGGCGCGCACACCCGCGGCGTCCTTGAGGAATTCGGCGTGCCGCCCGACCTCGTGGATCGGCTCACGCGATGAGGGCCGGCACGATTCTCGACATCGAGAGGGACCAACGACTATGAGTATCCGACGGGGAGTGGTTCTGCAGGGCGTCGACGCGGTCGATGAGTTCCTCGCCATGGCGAGACACATCGAGGTGCTCGGATTCGACAACCTGTGGCTGACGGAGTCGTCGCTGCACGCACGCGACCCGTACCAGCTGCTGGCCCTCGCGGCGAGGGCCACCACGCAACTGACACTGGGGACTGCGGTCACCAACCCCGTCACCCGCCATCCCGCGCTGACCGCGGTGGCGGCGGCAACGTTCTCCGAGATCGCAGGCGACCGCGCCATCCTCGGCATCGGAGCGGGGGATCGACCCTTGATGGCCTTGGGGGCCAAGCCCGCCCGAGTTGCGGAACTGGAGGCGGCCATCGCAGCAATCCGCAAGCTGCTGGCCGGTGAACGGGTCACTTCCGACGGGCCCGGGTTTCGCTTGGACGATGCCCATCTGCGGTTCGACGCCAAGGCCGATCTGCCCGTTTTCGTCTCAGCCAGCGGGCCCCGCACCCTCGAACTGGCCGGCGCGGTCGCCGACGGGGTGATCCTGTTGTGCGGCCTCGACCCGGCGGTGGTCCAGTGGGCGCTGGATCGCGTCGATGAGGGCGCGAGAAGCGCGCAAAGACCTCGTCCACACGTCGCGATCTTCGTCTACGGCGTGATCGACGAGGACGAGGATGCCGCCATCGCCGGAGCACGCTCGATCGCCGCCTGGTTCCCGCAGACCGCGCCGGTCTACTGCGATCTCGCCGGGCTCGATCCCGAGATCACAACAGCGGTGCGAGAACGCTACCGCGGCGGCGAATTCCACGAAGCCGCAGAAGCCGCCTCATTGTTGCCGGCGAGCTTCGTTCAGCGAATGGCGATCGCCGGCAATCGAGACCGGGTGACGGCTCAACTCGCCGCCCTGCAGAACGTGGGCGTGGACTCCATCAACATCTTGCCAATGGGCAACGACCGGATGGCCACGGTCAACGCCTTCGACGAGTGCTGGCGGCGCCTCTAGAGGACTCGGGATGCTCACACGGAGAAGTCCGGGTCGGGCGTGATCACCCAGAACATGGCGCCCTGGTCGTCGGCCAGCATGGCCATGCGGCCCGGAGGCAAGTCCATGGCGGGCACCAGCGTCTGCCCGCCGAAGCGGCCGCAGCTCTCCACGACCGCGTCGCAGTCGTCCACCGCGAACAAGACCGCCCAGTGGGGCGGGACATCGCCATCGCCGGGGGTGGCGCTGCCGATGAAGTCGTCGCCCAACCGGATGCCGACGGTGCCTTCCTCGTCGAAGGGCACCGCCGTCCAGCCCAGCAGCTGCGAGTAGAAGTCCATGGCCGCGTCCACGTCGCTGGTGACCAGTTCGTGCCAGCACATGGTGCCGTGCTCGTCCACCAGGTGCGCGCCGTGGTGGTCGCCGGGCTCCCACAGGATCACCACCGCGCCGGTCGGGTCGGCCACCACCGCCAGCCGGCCGGTGTCGTCGACGTCCATCACCGGCCCCAGGGACGTCCCCCCGCACGGGGCCACCCGCGCCGCGGCCGCTTCGATGTCGTCGACCTTGATGTAGGTCTCCCAGAAGTACGGCATGCCCGCCAGATGCTCGGGCTGGGGCATCAGCCCCCACACGAGCCTCTCGCCCTTGAGCGCGACCGTGTACGGGTTGTCGTCGGCAGGCTCGGCGAACGTCACCCCGAACAACGGCCCGTAGAACGCCTTGGCCTGATCGGTGTCGCCGGTACACAGGTCGACCCAGTTGAAGACCCCGTGGTCATATCCGTCACGCTCGGCCATGGCTCCGCTCCTGTCGCTCGTCGCGTGACCGGTGACGATAGCCCGACCCTCGACCCCGGGGCATCGTGGACATAATGGGAGTCATGGCCATGCCTGCGGCATCGAAGACCCTCGTGACCTCCGCCTACCAGCGCAGCGCGGGCTGAATCCAGACTCGTGCGGACCGCCGCGTGCGGTGACGGTGATGCGCACCTCCTCCCCCCGGTAGTGCGCACCACCGCCCCGCTAGGTGACCGAAAGCCCACGCGGCCCCGGTCAAGGAAGACGCTGCCAACCATGTTCGCGCACTATCGGCGCGAGCACAACCCGAACGATGTTGATCATGGATTCGCACTGGCACGCAGGGCTCCGAGCCCCGCCGCTCAGGACCCGGCCAGATCCTCGATCGGAGTCAGGCGGCTGGACACCTCGGGGGTGGTCGCGGGCTGTACGAAGCGCAGGCCCATCACGCCGTGGTCCCGGTCGCCGGGATCGATCCAGTTGGCGACGCCGGGGTCGGACCCGGACACCACAATGCGCACCCGGCCGTCGGCGGTGCGTGCCGCGTTCTCGCTGTCCACGTAGCCCCGGCCCCGGAAATAGTCGGCCAGGTTCTCCATCCAGTGGTTGCAGAGCTGGAAGTTCCAGTGCTGGCAGCGGGGCTCGGCGAACTCCACCACCAGCGCGGTGCCCGGCTCCAGGCGCCAGTAGCCGAACTCGAAATGGCGGTCGTCGGGCGCCCCGCCGATGCGCTCGTACCACTCCTTGGTGTACTCGAGCTGGTTCTCGCGGGTGAGCAGGTCGCGGGTCCATCCCCCGTAGTCGCTGAGCAGCCCGAGCACCAGCTGCCCCGCGACCGCCAGCCGGACCGCCATGTCGTCGGGCTCCGGCGTGGCCGGCCTCCGGTGCTCGTCGAGGCAGCAGATCTCGAGGCGGGGCGGCGACTCGGCCCCGCGGTCCTCGTACACCACCCGACCCATGAGCTCCCTGGTCCGCGCGGTCATCGGGAACCACGCCTCGTCGGGGCCGGGATCGGTCACCGACATGACGAAGTCGACCGTGCCGTCGGCGGCGGCCAGCTCCGACAGCACGAAGCTGTGGGGGGTCAGCGCCATGTTCGGGTTGAAGCTCCGCAGATGGTCCTCGGCCCCGGTCCCCACATCGAACGCGCCCACATCATCGGGGATGGGGGGGCTCCACGCCGACAGGTGGGTGTAGGCGCTGCCGAGGGTCCCGGTGACCCGGTAGCGGTAGCGGGGGTCCACCGGCTGCACGATGTGGTCCTGGTTGGGCGACTGCACGCCCTGGCCGCCCCTCAGCGGCGGCGGGATGAGACGCACGGGCCGGGCCCGGGCGCCGGGGGTCCGGCGCTCGACGGCCCGGGCCGAGGCCATCATGATCATGCGGGTGAGGTAGCGGAATCCCTCCACCCGGTCCTGAGGGTCGCCGTCGGGGGTCTCGCGCAGAACGACCCGGCCCGCGGCCTTGAGCGCGTCGCAGAAGTCGTCCCAGGACCGCCCGTCCAGCAGCCGCTCCCGGCGCAGGCCGGCCACCGCCTCATCGGCGCCGGTTCCCGCAATCGCCTCGGGCTGCTCGTCACTCACCGGCTGCTCCCTCGCGGTCTCGCGGCGGCTGCTCTCGAGGCGCCAATGTTGGCACTCGCAGAGGCCGAGCGGATAGGCGGGACGGCGCGGCACACACGGAGCGAGGCCGTGGCCCGAGCGGCCCGTGAGCGAAGCGAACAAGAGCGGGAGTGACACCGCTGCCACGCGACAGGTCGTCACCCATTTGCGGGCACTCGCAGGGCGTCTTGCAGGAAGCGAAGCTGGATGATCAGCAGGTTCTCGGCGACCTCCTCCTGGGGGGTCATGTGGGTTACGCCCGACAGAGGCAGCACGGTGTGGGGCCGTCCTGCCTCGGTCAGAGCCCGCGACAGCCGCAGGGTGTGGGCCGCCACCACGTTGTCGTCGGCCAGGCCGTGGATGAGCATCAGGGGGCGTTCCAGGCCGGGCGCGAGCGGGGTCAGGTCGGTGCGCTCGTAGTTGGCCGGCTCCTCGGCGGGGTGGCCGAGATAGCGCTCGGTGTAGTGGGTGTCGTAGAGCCGCCAGTCGGTGACCGGCGCGCCCGCGACAGCAGCTGAGAAGACGTCGGGCCGTCGCAGGACTCCGAGCGCGGCCAGGTAGCCGCCGAAGGACCAGCCCCGGATGGCCACCCTCGACAGGTCCAGGCGCGGCTCGATGACGGCCGCGGCCCTCAAGGCGTCGATCTGGTCCTCGAGGACGAGGCCGGCCAGGTCGCCCCGCACGGCCCGCTCGAAGGCCGGGCCCCGGCCCGGCGTGCCCCGGCCGTCCACCACCAGCACCGCGAATCCCTGGTCGGCGAACCACTGCGAGGTGTGGAACAGGGCCTCGGCCCGCTGCACCCGCTGGGCGTGGGGCCCGCCGTAGGGATCCAGCAGCACCGGCAGTGGCCCGTCGCCGGTGGAGGCCGCCGCCGAGGGCATCACGAGGGCCGACACCAGCTTGCGGGCGCCAAGCTCGACGATCTCGACGTTCAGGTCCAGGCCGGGATCCGCGGCGAACGAAGCGATGCAGTGGTCCCGGCCGGGCCTCAGTCGCGACGCGACCGTGCAGCGGCGGCCTGCATGCTCCAGCGTCCGCCCGGCGAGCACGACCGTGCCGCCACCGGCAGCCGCCCCGTTGACGCCCGGGCCGTCGGTGAGCCACGAAACGGAGCCGTCCCAGCCCACCCGGGCGACATGGACCTCGGCCGGGTCGGCTGAGGCGGTGACGACGACACCTGCGTCGTCGGCATGGTGAACGGCCCGGACCTGCATGTCGTCGGGCGTGAGGGCCTCGCCGTCCACGCACAGCCGGCGCGCGCTGCCCCGGTCCTCGACCGTGACGAGCCCGGATCCCACCAGCCTCGGCACGCCTGGAACGAGTTCCACCCAGGCGTCGTCGGTGACACGGCGCAGGAGGCGGCAGGACCCGGTGTCCGGGTCGGCCTCCAACACGCCGAGCGTGCGCTGATCCCGGGTCTGGACCGTCAGGATCAGCCCGTCGGCGCTCCAGCGCACCCCGGCCAGGTATTCCCAGCCGCCCTCGTCCCAGGCCACGTCCACCGGGCCGGTCCCGGCGCCGCCGTCGTCGCCCCCGGCGTCGAGAACGGCCAAGCGCACCTCGGCGTTGGCCGCGCCGGCGGCCGGATAGCGCATCTCGACCGGCTCGGCGTCGGGCGACGCCGGATCGGGGATCCACCAGCGCGGCACACCGGCGGTGTCCACCCGGGCCGCCAGCAGGCGCCGGCCGTCGGGAGACCACCAGTGGCCCCTCGTGCGGCCCATCTCCTCGGCGGCCACGAACTCGGCCGATCCCCAGCTCACCGTCTCGCCGGGCTCCTCGGCGACGGCCCGGTCTTCGGCGGCGTCCCCGGTCACCCGCAGGACCGGACCGGCCACGTAGGCGACCCGCGAGCCGCCGGGCGAGAGCCGCGGGTCGAACGCTCCAGGCCGGGACGCGAGGGGCTCGGGCCGCCGGTCGCCTCCGGTCAGGTCAGCCCGCCACAGCCTCCCACCCAGCGAGAACACCGCGGTCCCCAGATCCGCGTCGGCGTCATAGGACACGATGCCGGAGCCGGTCTCCCGCACCCGCTCGCGGCGGGCCCGCTCGGCCTTCGGCAGATCCCGGTCGCCGTGGTCGCCGGTGAGCCGGCCGGGGTCGGCCACCAGGCGCTCCGAACCGGCGGCCACATCCAGCACCCACAGAGAGTTGGCCGGGTCGACGGGTCCCGACGAGCGCAGGAACGCCACCCGGGAGCCGTCGTCGGACACCCGGATGTCGCGGGGCTCGCCCAGCGTGAAGCGCCGGGTGCGGGCCTGGCGACGCGGGAAGGATCCGGTTCTATCCACCTAGTCCTGCCGGCTCAGCCCGACTAACCCGACGGGCGGGGCGTTCAGCCGCCTATCTGGGCCTGGAGGTAGTTCTGGATGCCGATGTCGGCGATGGCGCTCTGCTGGGTCTCGATCCAGTCGAGGTGCTCCTCCTCGCCCACCAGCAGGTGCTCCAGCAGTTCCCGGGTGCCGACGTCGCCGTGCTGTTCGGCCAGGGCCACCCCCCGGCGGTAGCGCTCGATGGCGGACACCTCGAGCCGGCGGTCGTTCTCCATCTGCTCCTCGACGGTCTTGCCGGCCCGCACGCTGGCCAGGCTCTCCAGCCTCGGCATGCCGTCCAGGTAGAGGATGCGGTCCATCAGCTTCTCGGCGTCGTGCATCTCCTCGATGGACTCCTCGCGCATCTTGGCGGCCAGGCGGTCCCAACCCCAGTCCTCGCACACCTTCGAGTTGACGAAGTACTGGTTGATGGCGGTCACCTCAGCGGCCAGCGCCTCGTTGAGGAAGTCGATTATCTCCGGTTGGCCCTGCATGACCCCACCCTAACCCGGAGCGGTCCGGTTGGGCCGGGGCAAAACGGTCCGCCAGGCAGTGCTCAGTCCTCCACGACGTGCTCGGCGAAACCGTCCAGCGACCGGGACCAGGCGATCGCATCCACACCACCCGACGGACGGACCGAGCTTGCGGCCGCCTCCCCCATGGCCAACATGTGGTGAAGGTTGTCGAGAACGCCCAGGCCGTGACGCCCGAGCGACACGACGCCTGCGGAGGCGAGCGATCGCAGCCACGACTCGACGGTCGCCCGCGCCTCGGCTGTGGCCGTCTCGTACACGGGGTAGACCGCGGGAAGCCGGCGGACCTCCACCCGCCAGGGCTCGGGAACGCCCAGGCCGACCCGCTCCAGGTCGTCGGCCACCATCTCGCCTATCGAGTCGCCGGACGCATGCCACAGCTCGTCGCCGGGCCAGCAGGGGATCTCGGCGCACAGCACGGTCTGTCCCGGCGGATCGTCGCCGTCGCGGTAGTTCTTGGGCTCCGAGAGCCGCGCCATCCGGGTCTCCGGACCGGGAAAGTAGTGAGCATCGAAGGGCGTGAACCGATCACGGCCGACGACCAGGTACGCCAGGACCACCGCCCTGCTCCGGCAATGCCCCAGTGCCTCCTGCACCTCGACGGGCGGAGCGGGCTCAAGGGCTCTGGCCAGCGCGGGCGCCGCCATGGTCGACAGAACCACATCCGCTGGAACCCTCATACCGTCGTAGCAGACCGCCACACCGTCGCCGGCGGCCTCGACCCGGCGGACCGGAGCTCGCATCCTCACCTCGGCACCGGCGTCGACTGCGGCCCGGGCCAGAGCCTCGCTGAGCTGGCCGTACCCGGCCCGCGGGTACAGGAAGCGGCGGCCCTGGGGCCGAGCGGCCCGCACGACCCGCCCCAACACGTCGGCCGCGCCCGAGGCGCTCACCCGGCGCATCGCCAGTTCCCGATCGAGAAGGGCGGCCTCGACGCCGTACAGCTTGCGGGCATAGGGCACATAGAACTCGCGGGCCACGGCCGGACCGAGCCGGCGCGTGACCTCCTCCTCGAAGGACACCGCGACGGCTCGGCCCCTCCGCAGCGGTGGTGCGGCCGCGTCGATTGCGGCCCGGACGCCGAACGACACCGGGAGATTGCGGATCATGTCCCCACCCCGCAACGGGAACGCGAGCCAGCGCCCGCGCAGGCGGATGCGGCCGCGGCGCGGCCGGACCTGAAGATCGGACCCGAGCAGCTCCCGGAACAACTCGAGGAACCGCTCGGGCGTGGCCGGATGCAGCCGGTGAGAGCCGTAGTCCACCCTCTGGCCCGCGATGTCGAAGCTGCCGGCCATGCCGCCCACGGTCTCCCCCGCCTCCAGGAGGATGCACCGATGGCCGGCCCGCGCGCTGCGCAGCGCGGCCATGAGACCGGCCGGGCCCGCTCCCACGACGACTACCTCAGCCAACTCGACTGCTCCGGTTTCTCATGCGGCCACAATTTTTGTAAGGTAAGCCTAATGCTCTCTGTAGACCCAGGCGAATATATCACGAACGGACACGGCGGCGCGCGCCGGCGAGGCGCCTTCGACGTGGTTACGGGCGCGGCCGGGTTCATCGGCTCCCATCTCGTCGACCTGCTGGTCGGCCGGGGCCGCAGCGTCATCGGGCTGGACTGCTTCGATCCCGCCTACAGCCCGGAGCAGAAGAGAGCGAACCTGATCGGAGCCGGCGCCTACGGTTGGTTCCGCCTGGAGGTCGGCGACCTGCGCGACAGCAACCTTGCCGGGCTTCGCCGGAGCCGAGACCGTGTACCACCTCGCGGCCCGAGCGGGCGTGCAGGACTCCTGGGGCGGGTCCTTCGCCGACGCCTGGGACGTGAACGTGGCGGGAACCCATGCCGTGCTGGAGGCCGCTCTGGCCGCGGGGGTGCGCCGGGTGGTCATCGCCTCGAGTTCCTCCGTGTACGGAGAGACCTCCGGCAGAGACGGCCGGCGGACCCTGAGCCCGATCAGCCCCTATGGCGCCTCGAAGGCAGCCTGCGAGCACCTGGCCGGCGTGTACGCCCGGCGGGGCCTCGACGTCGTGACACTGCGGTACTTCACCGTGTACGGGCCACGCCAGCGACCGGACATGGCCATGCACCGGATATTCGAGTCATTGCGGCCCGACGGCCCGGCGTTCGTGCGGCGGGGCTCCGGGTCCCAGACGCGGGAGTTCACGTTCGTGCTCGACGTTGCAGCCGCCACGGCGGCTGCTGGAGCGCTGGCCTCCGCATCGGGCCGGGCGTTCGACATCGGAGGAGGCGCTCCGGCGTCGCTCAACGATGTCATCGCCGCGGTCGGAGCGATGACCGGCGCGCCGGTGCCGGTCGAGGCCGCGGCCCGCCCCGCCGGAGACCCGCAGGCGACGTCGGCCGACTGCTCAGCGGCTCATCGGCTGCTGGGCTGGCGCCCCGTCACCTCGCTGAACCGGGGCCTGGCCGAGCAGTGGGCCTGGCACCGGCGCCGGCGGGCTACCGGTGTCGAACCGCAGCGGGACGATCCCCGTCTGGTTCCGGTCGCGCTCTGAGCGCGGCCCACACTCCAGTCGCCGCCAGCACAAGCGCCCACACCACGGTGAGGCTCACTGCCGTTGCGTCGAAGTCGCGGTGATCCGGCAGGAGCACCCTCCAGGCCCGGTACACCGGATTGGAGGTCGGCTCGAAGTCGGTCACGAGCGTGCGGTGGCCCGTCGAGGACTCCACCACCAGCCACAGCCAGTTGAGGATCCCCACCGCACAGCCCGCCAGCGAGGGCCACAGCAGCCGGGAAGACCTGCCTGCCAGGACGGCCACGGCCACCACCGCCACCGGGAGCACGACCACCAACTGGCGTCCGGGCCACCACCAGCCGTGCATGGTGAGCGCGGCCCACGTCGCCACCGCGTACCCCGCCCCGAACGCCGCGACGAGCACCGACCAGCCCGGCGGGCGCCGACGGGCCAGTGCCGCCAGCGCCGGCACCACGAGCAGGTACGCAGGCGTCCAGGCGGCCAGACCGAACCCCCGATCTACCAGGAGGCCCACCAGCCGGCGGCTGCGGCCCGCGTAGTCGGGATCCCGGCCGAGCACGAGCAGCTCGCCGTCCACGAAGTGGTCGCCGCTGGCATAGGCGGTCCAGCCGCCGTACACAGCTCGGTGGGAGACCAGATAGACCACACCCGCGGCTGCGAGGATCGCCAGGTCGACCGCGAGCCTGCGACGGCTGCCCCGCCATGTCCTTGCGGCGAGCGCTGCGACCAGCACCACCGCCACGGGCGCGTACTTGACCGACAGCCACGGCAGGGCGACCACGCTCAGGAGCAGAACAGCGCGCCCCCTGGCCTGCAGGGGACCGGTCACCGCGCCCAGTCCCAGCGTCAGGCAGAGCGCGGCCGGCATCTCCGGGTAGACCTGGGTGGCGTAGGCCGTCAACGGAGGCGCGGCGAAGAAGCCCCCCACCAGCAGGGCGCCAAGTCCCACGGGCACCGCGAACCGCCGTACTGCCAGCCAGAGGGTGGCTGCGGCAGTGGCGCCCGCGAGGGCGGCCAGGGTCGCCTTGGCCGCGACCCATCCGCCCAGGCGCATGGGCACAGCCAGCAACGCGGGAAGCAGCGGATCATGGGGGCTGACGCGCCGTCCCGAATCGTCGAGGTGGACGGTCTGGGGGTTGAGGTCGGTCTCGTGGAAGGGCTCGAAGCGGCGCTCGGCCAGCTCATCGCTGATGTCGAGGTCGAAGTCCTCGCCGATGCTGATGGCGGTGGTGAGGTACTGGGGCTCGTCCGCGGTGACGCGGGCCCCGTAGGAAGCCCGGGCCCCGATGGCCGGCAAGGCCATCGCGAAGGTCCAGAGCGCAACCGCGCCCATCGCCAACGCAAGCCGCGACGGCCGCCACCCGGGCCACGGTCCAATGCTCACATCAGATCGTCGCGCCGGATCACCAGGAACCACGTCAACACGAACGACAGGGCCACCAGCACGACCGCCATGATCCCCGCCTCGGCGATGAACGCGTCCTCGAAGGAGCCGAAGATCCTGGTGGCCAGCGTGGAGAAGCCCAACGGCGACACGAACAGGCTGATGGGCAGCTCCTTCATGACCGACAGCAGCACGAGGCCCGTGCCCGCCAGCATGCCCGGCGCCATGATGGGCACATCGACTGAGAAGAACCGGCGCACCCGTCCGGCGCCCAGGATCCGGGCCGAGTCGTGGAGCCGGTCGGGAACGCTTCGCACAGCCACCAGCGTCACTCCCATGGCCAGGGACCCGAAGCGAACCACGTAGGCGAAGATCAGCAGCGCCATCGTGTCGTTGAACAGCTCGAACGCCAGATCCGAGCGCAGGGTCCAGAACCGCATCGATAGGGCGATGAGGATGCCGGGGAGAGCGAAGGTGCTGATCACCACCGCGTGGGCGAAGGAGCCCGCACGCGACCGGTAGCGGCCGACCAGCAGGGCGACGGGCAGCACCGCGGCTGTCGACACCACCGCGGCGACCGCGCTGACGCCCAGAGTGTTCACGGTGGCGTCCAGCACGTTGGACGCATCGATGGTGAGGGGCCGGCCGCCGGTCGCGGACCGCGCCAACCCGCCCGCGGCCCAGTCCAGCAGAGCCACCAGGGGCGCACCGACGGCACCGCCGGCCGCCAGAACAACGAACCCCAGCGCCGGGGCACGCCAGCGGCCGAGGCCGTAGATCATCGGGCGGCTCGACTGGCCGCCGCCGGCGTCGGGCAATCGGTGCGAGACCCGGCGCTCGCCGAGGACCACCAGCGCGGCCAGCACCAGCAGCATCAGGCTCAGAGCCAGCGCCACCGGCGGGTTGGCGAGCTGGTTGGTGGCGATTGCCCGGGTGAGGGTGTCGTAGCGCATGAGCTGCACCGCTCCGAAGTCGCTGAGCGTGTACAGGAACACCAGCAGAGTTCCGGCGCCCATGGCGGTGGCCGTCTGGGGCACGCAGACCCGGCCGAAGACCCTGAGCGCGGTGTCACCGAGCACTCGGGCGCTCTCCTCGAGGGTGCTCGGAAGCTGGCGCAGCCGGGCCGCCACGGGCAGGTAGACGTACGGGTACGTCATCAGGGTCAATACCAGCCAGGCGCCGAAGAACCCCCGCAGTTCGGGAGTCCGGTCAACCCCGATGGCGCCGAGCAGGTCGTTGGCCAGCCCGCCGGGATTGAGGGTGTGGATGAACGCGGCCGCGCCGACGAAGGTGGGGAACACCAACGGCAGCGGCAACACGATCCGCCACAGCCGGTTGAGCGGAAGGTCGGTGCGGGTTGTCAGCCAGGCGAGTGCGGTGCCGAGCATGAGCGCCGCGGCCGACACCGACACCGCGAGGCGCAGCGAGCGCCACAGCGGCCCGATGGTGCGGTCGCTGAGGAGCAGCCCGGCCGGATCGGCTCCCTCTGCGAAGTTCCTGTAGACGAGGTACACCCCCGGGAAGGCGAACGCCACAGCCAGCGCCAGCCCGACCGCCCGCAGCGTCGGCGGAGCGCTCGAAGGGCGCAACGATCGCCTCGACGTCTCGACAGTCACTGATTGAGGATGCCGCCGCGGGCCTTCAGCGGCACCCCGACGGCCGACGGCTCAACATGTCGCCCGTTGAGACCCCCTCCGTCGTGCAGCCACCCGAGGTGGTTGCTGCCCGGTCGCCCCGCCATGGGTGGTCACTGGTCGAGAATGCCGCTCGCCTCGATGATGGCGATGGTCTCGGCGAAGCCGCCGCCAAGACCATCGAAGTCGACGCTGCCGATCTCCAACGCCTTCAGGGGCGGCAGGACATCGGCCGGCTCGACCCCGGCGGCGAGCGGGTACTCGAAGGTCTCGGCGCTGAAGTAGCGCTGCACCGGCTCGGACAGCAGGTAGCCGATCAGTTCGTTGGCTGCCTGCCGGTTGTCGCTGTCCGCGGTGATGGTGGCCGCAGTGATGATCAGAAGCGACCCGATGTCGCCGTCGGCCAGATCGTGGTTGGCAGCCCGGTGGCGGTCGCCGGCGGTCGCGGCCTCCTGGTACTGGTAGTAGTGGTTCACGAGGCCCATGTCGATCTCGCCACGACCAGCCGCCTCGACGATCGACCGGTTGTTCGGGGAGTAGCGGGCGTCGTTGGCCACCATGCTGTTGAGCCATCGGGAGGCGACATCGCTGCCGTACTGGTCGCGGAACACGGTGAACCAGTCGACGAACGAGCCGTTGGTGGCCGGGATGGCCACGCGCCCCCGGTAACGAGCATCGGTGAGGTCGAACACGGATTCTGGCAGCTCCTCTGACGGTACGGCGTCGAGGTTGTGGACGAGGACCCGCTTGCGGCCGGAGAAGCCGACCCAGGTGCCGGACTGCGAGCGGCTGTCGACACCCACGAGCGCAAGCACATCGTCGTCGATGCTCCCGAGCAGGGCGTCGGCCTCCAGGAACCCGACCGGACCCGGCGAGCGGGACAGGAACACGTCGGCCGGCGTACGGTCACCCTCCTCGGCCAGCAGCAGGGCCAGGTCGGTGGAGCTGCCCCACCGCACCGCGACCTCGGTGCCCGTCTCGCAGGCGAAGGCCTCCAGGGCGGGGCCGATCAGATTCTCGGTCCGCCCCGAGTAGACCGTGACCTCCCGGCCGTTGGATCCGGCGCAGGTTCCGCCGTAGATCTCCGCCGCGGTCCCGTCCAACATGCGGGACTCGCCTCCTGAGCAGGATCCTGCGATCAGGGCTGTGACAAGCATCATGGGGAGGATTGGTCGGATCATGGCGAATCACTATAGTGTCGGTTTGCGAAAATCGTAAAGTTACCCTAACGAAATCTCGTGAACTTGATCTCCTCGCTCAGAGAGCGCCTTCCCCGCGGTGTCGTGCCGGTGCTGGTCCTAGCGGTTACCGCCCTGTCGGTCGCCGTGATCTGGTCGGCGGTGGACGGCCAAGCGCTCGCCCAGGCCGCCCGGACAGCTCGAGGCGAGCCGGTTCGGATCCTCGCGGCGGTGGCAGCGTTCGGCGTGGCGTTCCTGCTTCGGGCGGCGGCTTGGCGCCGAGTACTCCCAGGCCTGAGCTTCGGCCACGCCCTGAGCGGGATCCACTTGGCCCTGGGCGGCAATCACCTGCTCCCGCTGCGCCTGGGCGAGCCGATGCGAGTCGTCAGCGTGGTCCGCCGAGCCGGAGCGAGCCTGGACTCGGCCACCGCCTCGGTGGTCGCCCTGCGCTCGGCCGACCTGCTGGCCGTGGTGGGACTGGGCCTGGTGGCAGGCCCGGCCGCGCTGGCCGGTCTGGCTGGTTGGAGCGGCTGGTTCGTGTTTGCCGGTGTGGCCGCAGCCGCGCTGGCGGCTTGGCTGTGGCTGCACCGGTTGGCCGGGCAGCGCCCCGACGTTCGGCTGCCGGGCCCGGCTGCGCTGGGTCTGTCGGTCGTGGCCTGGCTGTGCGAAGCGGTGCTCGTATGGCAGGCCGCGCAGTGGGCCGGACTGGAGATCACCGCCGCGGAGGCAGTGGGCGTCACCGCGGTCTCGGTCGCCGCTCAGGTGGCGGCGATCGCTCCCGGCGGATTCGGGACCTACGAGGCGGCCGCGGTCGCGGCCTACGTCGCCCTCGGCCATGAGACGGGCGATGCGCTGGTGGCCGCGCTGGCCGCCCACGCCCTCAAGACCGCATACTCGCTTGGCGCCGGCGCGATCGCTCTGTTCGTCCCCGCACCCAGCCTCGCCGGTCGGTTCCGGCTGCGGCGCGCTCCTGAGCCGGTTGACTCTCCCGAGCCGGTTGAATTGTCGGCCGGTGGGGCGGCCATGCCAGTTGGGATGGCCGGCGACGCTCCAGTGGTGCTCTTCATGCCTGCGTACAACGAGGAGGAGTCGGTGGGCGGCTGCGTACGGCGGGCACCGGCAGAAGTGCTGGGCAGGCCCGTCGATGTGCTCGTGGTCGACGACGGCTCGACCGACGCCACTGCGTCGCGGGCCCGGGCTGCGGGCGCGGAGGTGATCAGCCTGGGCGAGAATCGCGGCCTGGGCGCGGCAGTGCGGGTGGGGCTGGCGGCCGCGGTCGAGCGGGGAGCCGCGGCCGTCGCCTTCTGCGACGCCGACGGCGAGTACCCGCCCGAGGAGTTGGCTGCCCTGGTGGCACCGGTGCTGGCGGGGCACGCCGACTATGTGGCCGGTAGCCGGTTCCTCGGACGGATCCACCACATGAGACCGCATCGCCGGTTCGGAAACCTCGTGCTCACCGCGGTGCTCTCGCTGGTTGCGCGGCGGCGGATAACCGACGGCCAGACCGGCTACCGGGCCTTCTCGGGCGCAGCCGCAGCCGACGCGGAGATCATCCACGACTACAACTACGCCCAGGTGCTGACTCTCGATCTGCTGGCCAAGGGCTACCGGTACGCCGAGGTGCCGATCAGCTACCGCTTCCGGGTCACGGGTCAGAGCTTCGTGAAGCTCGGTCGCTACTTGCGCAACGTGGTCCCCGCCGTCTACCGGGAGCTCAATGCGGCGCGGAGAAGGGCATCCAGAACCAGATCATGGTGGCCTGGACGATCCACGAGTTCAACGCCGCGCTGGCCAAGGCCCACGATGGCAACTTCGACGTGGCCGGCGGCGCGGTCCACAACTGGGACGAGGGCTGGGCCTTCTTCCACGGAGCCGAGCCGGGCTGCGCCCCCTACGCCACCGGCAACAAGCGGGCCGCCAACTTCGGCACGGTCGGCGCCGACGGCGAGACCGCCCAGGCCAACGAGACGATCCTGGCCGCGATGATCGCGGGCCGCGACGCTCTGCTCAACATTGACGCGGCGGGCGCGGAGGCAGCCGCCGCCGAGGCTGTTCGCGGCCTGGCCATCACCTACTCGCAGGCGGCGATCCGCTACGCCAGCCTGATCGAGGGCGACCTGGCCGACGGCAACGACGCCAAGGCCAAGGAGCACCAGGCTGAGGGCTTGGCCTTCTGGCGGGTGGTCGAGGCATACATGGTTCCAGCCGGCGCCGACGCTGACGCCATGGACGCCGTCTTCAACCTGGACAACCCGCCCGGCGCGAACGGATTCGGCGGCGAGGTGCGCGCCGCTCTCGAGCCCGCGTGGGACGCCCTGGGCATCGCTGCAAGCGACATCGGCTCACTTCAGTAAGCCGCAGCGACGCCCCGGTAGGGCGGGGGCGCCCCGGTGACTTCTCCGTCGCCGGGGCGCCGTCGCGCTTCAGCACACCCAGCACTCGTACCGCTCAGGCCCACATGCCAGGCATCGACTTCATCCGCAGGCCCGACCGCGCGGCCGCGAACGCGCCGGAGCCAAGCTCGGGTGACCCTCGATCCGAGCGCCTCGCCGCGGCCCAAGACCAGCGCCGATTCGCGAGACGGGGGGTGCGTCAACATGTACGCAGAGTGTGGCAGGATGCGGGCGTGGGTCGCAGCGTTGATGTCGACGAGTTGGTCGGCGCAGCCGAGATTGCCGCGCGGCTCGGCGTCAAGCGCCTCCAGGTCGTGCACGACTGGCGTCGGCGCCATGGCGAGTTCCCGCAGCCCCTTGCGGCAATTTCTCGCACGCTCGTCTGGTATTGGCCGGATGTGCGTCAATGGGCGGTCCGGACCGGTCGACTCGACGGCCGTGGGCAGGCCATTGTCACACAGTCCAAGGACGATGAGGAACCTCGCGGAGCCGACGACTCGATGAACAGAACGCAGGAGGGAAGTATCGATGAGGACGACGATGAGCGCTGCGCCAATTGAACTGGCCAGAGAACTTGATGGCCTTCACCAGCTCCTCTACACGCGCGGGGGCATTCGTCCCTCCAACGCTGCGGTAGAGGAACTCACAAAGCTGCTCCTGTTGAGGATCGCGGCCGAGCGAGAGCCAGACGCCGTCGTACCGGGCTTCGGAAGCCTCGCCGACGTCATGGACCGCGTCCCGTCAAGACCGGACGACAGCATCCCACGAGCCAAAGCAGCGTTCCGCGTCGCGAACAGTCTGCCGTCGCTGAGTGCCCTGCTGCCGAGCGGCGAGGCGCAACCGGTCTGGCCGCTGGACGAGCCCCTTCGGATTGCGAGACCAGACGTGCTCTCGGAGGCGGTGCGCATCCTTGGCGGCATCGAACTGGGGGCTGTTGGAGCGTCCGACCCTGTAGGCACGGCCTTCGATGTCTTCCTGCGCGGCAAATACGAGCACGCCGGAGGCCTGGGGACTTACCTCACGCCCGAGGGTGTCGTCGAACTCATGGTGACGGTTGGTCTCGAGCTTCTCTCGGCCGAACTCGTGAACGACGGCTCGACTCTGATGGGCGACCCGTGCTGTGGCAGCGGCCGCTTCCTCGTCGGCCTGCTTCACGAGGCTCGACGACGCGGTCTCGGCGAAGGCTGGCTCGAGCGTGGTGGTCCGCTGTTCGGCGCGGACCAGTCCGCATCGTCGGTCGCAATGGCGCGTGTGAACCTCATGGCGGCCGGGATCCGCACGCCGGAGGTGTTCGTCGTGGGCGACTCCATCACAGACAAGCAGGTGTCGCAGCAGCGCGGCAGGTTCTCTCTGATCTTGACCAATCCCCCGTTCGGGGACAAGAAGTACGACTCCGCCGAAGGAATAGAGCAGACGGCGTACTGCTTTCCGATCCTGGCGGGATCCCTGCGTGTGGACCCGGCGCTCGCGTTCGTGGCTCGCTGTATCGAGCTTCTAGCGCCGGGCGGCATAGCGGGCATTATTCTTCCCGACGGCATCGGGGACGGTCGAGCGATGCGGGAACTCCTGCTCAGCAGGGCACGGCTTGACCTGCCGCTGGGTGTGGAAGGGGTCATCAGCCTTCCACCAGCCACATTCGCGCCAGCCGGGACAACGGCGAAGACCAGCGTGACCTTTCTGCGGAAGGCGCCTGCCGAATCGAGGAAGCATGTGTTCCTCGCGCGAGCCGATCACGTCGGGTTCGTTATGAGCAAGGGTTCGCCGGCCTGCGACCCTGGCGGTGATGACCTTCCCGGGATCGCTGAGGACATCCGTCGATTCATCGCCCACCCGGATTCCTGGCAGCCCTCGAAGCGGATGGCGACGAGACGGTATGCCGACTTGGGCAGTCTTGATGCTTCGACCCTCGACGAGGATGCTGAGGCGGCGCGCGGCGAACTCAAGGACGCGGGGGGCCTTGAGGCGAGGACGATCCTTCAGTTCAACGGCAAGCGCCGCTCGCCGGTGGCTGGCGGCCTGCCGTTCGTGTCGGTCCTCCATGTGGACAAGCTCGGTGCAGTTGACTGGGACCTCGCCTGGACGCATCGGCCGGTGACCCCTGGCCAACTGGCAGAGCCCGGCGAGCTGCTCGTCTCGTTGCTCAACCCAGGCAAGTTCAGGGCAGCCGTCGTTCCGTCTCGTGTCGGGCAAGTCCAATGCTCTGCCGAGTTTGGTGTGTTCCGTCCGGATCTTGATCCGTACACCGCGCTTGTGCTGCTCCAGCACCCACTTGTTCGTCGACAGATCGCTCCGCTGGGCCGCGGCACATCGAGCTCGCGCCGCCGGATCGATGCCGAGGACGTGCTCTCGCTCATGCTTCCGCCATTCGACGACTCGTGGGCTTCGCGAGCAGGAGAGGCCGCCCGAGGCCACCTCGAACACATCGCGAGCGCCAGAAGGGGCCTGCGCAACCTGTACTCGGATCTGCTGAAGACGGATCTCTAGCTGCGGGCACCTGTCAGCTACTGCTCCGAGCAGCCGCCAGGCGCCGGATCCCAATGCTCAACCACGAGGTAGTCGACGCCCTCGATGTCCAGTTGCATCGCCCGAAACGCAAGAGGAAGCGCGATGTTGCCGCTTTGATTCGTAGCAACGTTGGAGTCGGACCAGCACGGCGGATGGAGTTGGAAGTTGCCAGACGTCTGCCTGTCCGCCCACCTTATGACCACGTTGCGGAAGGCCTCGTCCTTCGCGGGCTCGACAGTCCACACGCGAACTCGCACGGGGAAGTCTTGTCCCTTCTCCAAGGTGTCGAACAGTCCGAAGTAGATCGCAGGATTCTCGAGGTAGGTCGCGACTGCCTGTGCGGTGCTCAGCTTGTTGTTCCAGCGCGGCTTGTCAACCCCGCCCAGTGTGCTTGCGATCTTGACCTCCGAACCGTCGCGAAGGTCGTTCCCCTTGCCGCGGCTGCCTCGGCCCAGACCCGCCTTTCCCGAGACCAGGCTCACCAAGTGCTGGCCGAGGTAACCGGAGTCGATCTGCGCTGACTGACCGGTGATGTGCTGCCAGCGCACGAGTTGACGGTACTGGCCGATCACGGCGTCCTCGATGAAGGACTTCGCCAGTCCGCGACGGACTTGCTCGTCCAGTCTCGCTACGGACGGCTCGACGTCCACACGGCGAATCTAGGCCGCCTGCACACGGTTGTGGCATGGCGGCGTTACACGAACTGCCTCTCAACACGGCAAGAAGCGACTACGAGACCGCTCGGAGCCCACCCGACTCCTGGCTCCATGGCCTGGTCGTAGCCACGGGGAGGGTGCTCCTACTCATTGCCTCTCCAAGCCTGTGGTGCTACCAGCCCTGGAAGGCGGGGTCGCGCTTCTCGATGAAGGCCCGCAGGGCCTCCTTGGTGTCGCCGGTGGCGAAGTTCACGCCCTGGCTCAGTGCTTCGGCCTCCAGTGCCTGGAACAGCGAGATGTTGGAGGCGTTGTTGAGGAGGCGCTTGGAGCCGGCCAGCGCTATGGGGGGTCCGGCCGCGACGGCGGCCGCCATCTCGTCCACTGCGGCGTCGAGCTCCTCCACCGGCACGACCTCGTTGACTATGCCGAGGTCCGCAGCCCGCTCGGCGCCGATGATCTCCCCGGTGAAGGCCAGGCGCTTGGCCTCGTGCAGGCCGATGCGCTTGGGAAGCAGCCACGACGTGCCGAAGTCCAGGCTCAGACCCCGCTTGGCGAAGATCAGCGAGAACCGGGCCCTCGCCGAGCACCACACCATGTCGGCGGCGAGGGCCATTCCCAGGCCGGCGCCCACGGCCACGCCGTCGACCTTGGCGATCACTGGGCGGGGGCAGTCGTGGATGGCCATAACGGTGTCGGCAATGTCGCGCATGTGGTCGATCCGGTGCCGGCTCGGCTCGTCTCCGGCCTCGTTGTCGTCGCCGGGGCCGACGTCGGCGCCGGCGCAGAAGTCGCCGCCCGCGCCGGTGAGCACGACCGCCCGGGCGGAGGACTCGGCGATGTCGCGGAAGCCGTGGCGCAGACCGGCCCACATCGCCGGCGTGCAGGCGTTCTTGCGGCGGATCCGGTCGACGGTGACGGTGGTGACCGCACCGGAGGTCTCGATTCGGATGTTGGGATGCGTCACGGCGGGCTCCGTCAGGCTCGACTGCGGCGGGTCCGGTAGGACACACCAAGCCCCGACGCTACGCAGCCGCGCCCACGAGCGCCACCTGCGCGACCGCGGCTGCGCCGTCGGCCACCACCAGTCCCCGACCCGGCACCGGCAGCGGCTCCAACCGTGCCGGCAGGGCCGCGCCGAGCAGGTCGCCGTCGAGGGGTCCCGGCCTGAACAGCACCCCGGTCCGGCAGGTTCGCATCTCGTTGAGCCAGTGGCCGTAGGACGAGCGGAGACGCTCGGCGGTGGCCGAGACCACCAGATGGCAGGAGCCGTCACCGCCGGCAGCCAGGCGAGCCAGCAGCCCGGAGGGGTCGCTGACCCGATCGGCGTCGTCTACGAGCATTAGCCGCCGGCGGCCATCGGGGGTGTCGAGTTCGCCCACCGGGACCGGCTCCACCCCCAGCAGCCGCGCCAGGTCGCCGGGACGGTCACCCACGACGACCACCTCGACTCCGGCGCAGCGGGCCGCGGCGCCCACGGCGGCCAGGGCGCAGGTGCGCCCGGTGCGGGGCGGACCGATCACCAGGGCGTGCTCGCCGTCGTGCAGCGCGAAGCCGGTCGGCGCCAGGCTCAGATCGCCCATGGCGAAGCGGAGGTCGATGCGGCGGTCCTCGCTGAGGGCGCTGCCGGGCAGGTCCTCGAAACAGACCCTGGGAGGCAGCGAGCCGATCCGGGCCGGTCCTCGTTCCGCCGGCGCCGCACTGGCGGCCACCTCGGCTGCGGCCGACGCGAAGTCGCCGCCGACGGGTCGGGCGATCTGCACCTCCAGGCCGTCGCCGGCTCTGACGGCCCGGCCCGCGGCAAGGCCCGCTGTCGGGGTGCGCAGGCCGAAGCGCAGCCCGTCGCCGGCATCGGAGGTCGCGTGGACCAGCACCACACCCGCGGACGCGGCCAGTTCCGGTGGGAGGTCCGCGGCTCGGGCGACGCTCACCGCCACGGTGACCCCCACCGCGGCGCCGTCGCTCCAGATGCGGGCGAAGCGTTGATGGGGCTCGGGGTCGCGCACCGGATCATGGGCCCGTGCCAGCCCGGCGAGGTCGTCCACCAGCAGCACGATGGCGGCTGAGGCTCCTCCGGCCCGCCGGGCGGTCACCTCGTCGTCGAGCAATCGCAACAGCCGTGCCCGACGCTCGCCGTCGGTCGGAGCGATGACCGCACCCACGTGGGGGAGGCGTTCGAGCGCGGTGAGCAGCCCGGCGTCCAAGTCGAGCGCGTAGATGTGAAGGTCGTCGGGATCACGGCTCCGGCAGAGGTCGAGAGCCACGGAGGCCAGAGTGGTGGAGGTGCCCGATGCGGGGCCGCCCACAACCACGAGGTGGCCCTGGCCGGGATGCCATCCGCCAACGAACTGGCGCTGACGCGAGGGGTCGTCCACCAGCCAGGCCGCGGGCTCTCCGGGTCCGACCCTGGCCGGCAGGTTGCCCGCTGACACCTCGAGGGGCAGCGGCTTCGGCCAGGGCGGGCGCGGCGCTCGACCTCCTCGGCGCCGGTGCGCGACCGTCACCGCGTCCACCACGGCGTCCAGGTCGTTGCGCTCCACCGGGTCGCCTCCCGGTTCGGAGCCGGATCCGCCGGGGAACTCGGAGGGATCCTGGCCCGGAGCCTGGCCGCCGGCCCCCACCCGCAGACCGCCGGAGCCCCGCGGCGTGGTGCCGGTCACCAGGGCCGACTGGAAGGCGACCAGCTCACCCGGACCGAGCCGGGCCAGCGCCTGACCGGGACGCTGCCGGGGGATCCGGGCCGCGGCCGGCGAGTCGATCACATCGTTGGAGTCGTGGCGATCGGTCACTCGCAGCGCGATCCGGCACGATGTATTCGCCCTGATGTCATCGGTCACAACCCCTGCGGGCCGCTGGGTGGCCAGCACCATGTGGACGCCGAGGCTGCGGCCCCGCTGGGCGATCCCCACCAGCGAGTGCAGGAAGTCGGGCAACTCCGCAGCCAGCGTGGCGAACTCGTCCACCACGACCACCAGCCTTGGAAGCGGCTCGGCGGCGGGACCGCTGCGGGCCCGGAAGGCGGCGAGATCCTCGGCTCCGGCAGCCCGGAGCCGCTCCTCGCGGTGGCGCAACTCGGCCTCGAGGCACACCAGCGCCCGCTCAGCCAGGCGGTCGTCGAGATCGGTCACCATCCCGGCGACGTGGGGCATCTCCGCGCACCGGTCGAAGGCCGCGCCGCCCTTGTAGTCGATGAGCACCAGGGCGAGATGGTCGGGATCAGCCGACAGCGCCAGCCCGGCGACGAGCGAGCGCAGCAGCTCCGACTTGCCCGAGCCCGTCGTGCCGCCGATCAGCAGGTGGGGGCCGTCGACCACGAGGTCGAGCACCAGCGGTCCCTCGGCTGTGGCGCCGATCGGCACCCGCAGGTCAGCGGTGCCCCGAGTCGCCTGCCAGCGTTGCGACACCGACTCAGGGGTCGGCTCGCCATCCATGAGGTCCACGAGCGACACCGACTCGGGCAGGTTGGCGTGGTGCGAACCCAGCTCGGGGTCGTCGAGGCGAGCCAGGCGGGCCGCCGCATGGGTGGCGGTCGCGATTGTGACGCCCCACGCGACGAGGGGCGCCAGCTTCGCCGCGGAGCGGGGGTCGACCAGCCGCAGCCCTCCGGCGGAATGATCGACCTGCACGATGGTGGTGCAGTTGGACGGCAGGTCGCACACGTCGGTGGTGACGATGATCCCGGCGGTGCTTCTCAGGGCGAGCAGCGTGCGGCCCGGCGCGGACCGGCCTGTGAGCGCCTCGGTTCCGTCGATGACGGCCAGCAGGATCCGCTGGGCGCAACCCGCGGCGGCCGTCTCCGCCGCGGCCCTCATGGCGCTGCCCTCGGTGGCTGCCAGCGCGCCCGGGCCGCCGCCGGCCGCATCCGCGGTATGGGGAAGCCAGCGCAGCCACGACCATTCCCGCGCCCCGCCGGGAGCGAGGCCCGCGACGGCCAGGTCGGCCGGGCCGTGAAGCACAGCCGCCTGCAGCACCAGGGACCGGGCCACCGCCCGGGCCGCGGGCAGCGGCCCGACTATGCCGACGACGTCTCCGGGCGCCAGCGACACGGCCACCGGGACATCGCGCAGTGGTTCCAGAGCCTCCAGCGCCTCGAGCGCCTGCGGCGCGGCGCCACCGTCGCCGTCCACCTCGATCGGCGGCGAGTAGGGGACATCGGCCGTGCCGACACCGAGTCGCATGGCGTCGGGATCGCGCTGGCGGCGCTCCCAGCAACGCAGCGACGGGGTCTCCGCCCGGCGCACCAGCTCGGCCAGGTCCGGGACCAGCGCCAACCGCCTGAGACGCTCGGCGGCCGCCTCCGCCGGCAGCGCGGCCACGAAGCCCTTCACCCGCGCGGCCGTGTCCTCGCAGGCCCGCCGATGGGCTCGGGTGCTGCGCCGGCGCCGCTCCAGCCAGGTGCCGATGGTGATCAGCGGGCCGAGGGCCGCGAACACTGCCATGAACGGGTTCCACACCAGAGCCAGCACCAGGCCGGCCACCACCGGCAACGCGATCCCGGCCCACGACAGGGGCTCGGGCTCGGGCCGGGGCGGCGGCTCCGCCGGCACCCGCAACGTCGCCGGCGAGGTCGGGGGCCGGCGGCGAGGCGGCCGGTTGAACGGGATCCGTCCCGCGGCGGCACCCAGACCGGCGCTCACCGCCGCGGGCGCGTCGTCCCTCTCGGTCCGCCATTGCAGGCAGGTGGCGCCGAGCCGGACGGTGGCGCCGGCCGGCACCGGTGCCGGGTCGGTCACGGCGCGGCCGGCCACGACGGTGCCGTTGTGCGAGCCGAGGTCGGCGACTACCGGCCGGGCTCCGGGCCTCTCCACGCTGACCCGGGTATGGCGGCGGGAGACCGCAGGGTCGTCGAGCACCACATCGCAGCTCACCGAGCGACCGATCGTCCAGGTTCCTATCGGGGGCGGTCGGTGACGGGATCCGGCCCGCAAGCCCGCGGTGACCGCGAGGACCTGGCCGCGGCTCGATGCCCCAAGCGCCGAGCCAACCGGCTGCTGCTCTGCCGCAACCGCGAGAACCTGTCCGCGACTCGATGCCCCGAGTGCCGGTCCGGCCGGCTGCTGCTCTGCGGCAACCGCGAGAACCTGTCCGCGGCTCGATGCCCCGAGTGCCGGTCCGGCCGGCTGCTTCGGCGACTGGGAGGGGGACTGCCCGGAGCCGGGAGCGATCTCGAGCAGGGCCCCCTCCCAGATCGGGACCGCGGACAGGGGAGTGCCGGCACTGTGCCAGCATCCGTCGACCCTGACGCCGGCGGAGCTGTCGCCGGGTCCGTCCAGTCGGCTCCCGAGCGCCGCCATGAGGTCCGCCACGGTGTAGCCCTCGAGGCGGGAGTCGATCTCCACGGTCTGTTCTGTGCCGTTGCAGAGATGACGGATCCGCACCGGCTGTGCCGTCCCCGCTTCGTAGCGGCGGTCGGGGCCGCCCCGCGGCCCTCAGACGGTGTCGAGCGCGCTGACACCCGCCTGGAGCTCGGCGGTGATGAACGCCGAGTGCTCCCCCAGTGCGTCGCACAGTGCCCGCAGATTGGGTCGGAACTCCGTCTCCCAGAGCTGGCGGAACCGCTCGGCCCTCGCCCCCTGCCAGGTGGTGCCGTCGATACCGGCGCCGATTGCGCTGATCACCCCCTCCGCCGTCTCCTTCTGCCGGGCGAAGATCACCGCGAGCTGTTCCATCTGCGACTTCGACATCACCAGCATGTCACCAGCCATTGACACCCTCCCTTGGGTAGTAGCACAACATGTATCGTGCTGTTTCATGGGTTTGTCACACCATCATGGCAGTCTGATGCCACAACAGCAACCCAAAGCAAGGAGAATTATATGAAACAATCTGAAAACTTATTCCAGTGCTCCGCTTCGCCTGTGCTCTAGCAACCACTCGGGGGCGTCGACCCGGATGGGCGCTCGATGAAGCCGCTCAGGCCGGCGGGGTGTCGCCGATGGCCTTCTTGACCGAGCCCAGCAGGTCGGCCATGGCGGCCCGCACCGACGGCTGGTGAGCGGCAAGGGCCTGGAACTCCTGACCAGACCGGATGGCGGCCCGTCCCCCGAGCACGTCGAAGGCCCGGTGCACCATGCGCTTGTTGATCTGGGCCAGGTCCGTGGCCACGCCGGCGATGCGCTCCGCCACCGCGAGCACGGCCCCCTCCAGCTCCTCGGGCGGGTGGGCCCGGTTGGCCCACCCCATCCGGGCCGCCTCGGCGCCGCTGACGGAGTCGCCGGTGAGCATGGCCTCCATGGCGTGGCGCAGGCCCATCAGCGGCGTGTGGTACTGCCAGTCCGGGGGCGAGGCCACCCGCACCACCGGATAGCCGATGCGGGCGTCGTCGGCCACGTACACCAGGTCGCAGGCCGTGGCCAGCTCGGTGCCTCCGGCGTAGGCGTACCCGTGCACCTGCGCGATGACAGGCTTGGCCAGGTCCCAGATGGAGAACCAGCCGTCGCTGGCCTGGCGGGTCCACTGGCCGTCGCCGGGCGCGGACGGGTAGGGCGGATCGTCCATGAGCCCGCCTGACAGGTCGTAGCCCGAAGAGAAGCAGGGCCCCGCGCCCCGCACGATGGTGACCCTGGCCTCGGGGTCGTCGTCGAAGCGGTGCAGGGCATCGAGCAGCGCGGTCCGCATCGGCGTGGAGATGGCGTTGCGCCTGTGGGGGCGGTTGAGTGTGATGCGGCGGAGGTGCTCGGCCGGCTCGTCGATGAGGATCAGCTCGTCGGTCATGGGCGTGCCCCCGCAGTGTCTCCGGCACGGACCAGCTCGGCGGTCATGGGCGTGCCCCCGCAGTGTCTCCGGTGCCGGCCAGCTCGGCGGCCAGCCTCAGGCCCTCGTCGTGGCGGCACCGGATGATCGCACCGGTCAGGCCCGCGGGAATCGCGCCGGGCCAGCGGGTCCGGATGCGCTGGGCCGGGCCGACCAGTGACTGGGAGTCGATGTAGTCGTCGGGGACCGCGGCGACGGCCTCGTCCCGGCGACCGGCCCGCCAGAGCTCCACGATCCGAGCGGAGGCCTCCGGCCAACCGCGCCGGGCCATGGCCTCGGCGTGGAAGTTGTGGCTGTCGCTGCCCATGCCGCCGACGTACATGGCCACCATCGGCTTGCGGGCGTCGAGGGCGGCCTGCACGTCGTCGGTGATCTCGACCTGGAGCGACCCGAACGCCTCGGGCTCGGGTCGGAGGCCTCCGTGGCGGCGGGCCAGACCCCGCTGCAGCGGCTCCCGGTAGGTGTCGGCCCCGTCGGGCCCGTAGCCCATCGGCAGCCAGCCGTCAGCCACCTCGGCAGCCAGGGCCACGTTGCGGGACCCTCCGGCCGCGATCCATATCTCGATGCCCGGAGAGGGATGCAGGATCGACCGCAGCGGCTTGCCCTGGCCCAGCGCGCCAGGGCCGTCGTAGGGCAGCCGGAGGGCGTCCCCGTCGTGGGTGACCGGCTCGTCGCGGGCCAGCACCTTGCGCATGATGGCGGTGTAGTCGCGCAGCTTGGCTGTCGGCTTCCCCCAGGCCGCGCCGTGCCAGCCCTCCACCACCTGGGGCCCCGACACTCCCAGACCGATGATGGCGCGGCCGCCCCCGGCGAGCGCGTCGATGGTCATCGCGTGCATGGCGGCGGCTGCAGGGCTGCGAGCGTCGATCTGAACGACAGCGGTGGCGAGCTTGATCCGGCTGGTGTACGCGGCCAGGTAGGCCAGAGGCGACAGCGCGTCGGCCCCGTAGGCCTCAGCCGTCCACACGCTGTGGTATCCGAGCCGCTCCGCGAGCTGCACCGCAGCCACGGGCACCTCCAGCGAGGCGCCCCGGTACAGGTCCAGGCCGAGCCCCAGCTTCATGCGGTCAAGATCGGCCGCAAGCAGGGCGCGCCGCAGCGAATCAGATCAGAGAGGGTGCAGGCGCTTCGGGCGACGCTTCGCACCCGTTCGCCCTCCGAGCTAGGCCGGCGAGGGCGGGGCTGTCGTGACTTCCTCGGCGGAGGCGTCTCGACCCTCGACCGCTGAGAGGATCGCCTGCACGACAGAGGGATCGGCTTCCTTGAGATCTTCAGGCTTGACATGCTCTGCCCAGATGCCGAAGGCCTCTAGTCGCTTGGCGCGGGTCTTGCTCATCCGTGCCTCCTGTACTCCAAGAATCTTCGACGCGCCCTCATGGCGTGGATGATAGCGGTACCCCGCTCGTCCTGAACGACCCCGACCTCCAACGGCTCGGCTGTGGTCGATGGCCCGATGAACAGGGTGACCGCCGGATCCGCGGTTCTGAGACTCCGCCAGTGGTAGCGCACTGCATGCATCATGTCCTCGTCCAGTACCCCATGCCTGCGAGCACTCGCCTCAACATCCATCTAGCCAATGATATATTTTTACAATGTTTTTCAATGCTTGAGGATTGTCTTCATCCATGAGCCGCCGCCCACCCGAGGTTCGGTGCGTGAGTCAACCTGCCCCGGTACCGGCACGAGCCTGGCGCGCCGCGCGAGCGCTGCACCGGGGTCCGTGTCGATACCATCGGTCGGTGTGAAGGCGTTGCGCTTCTCGCGCCAGGAGGCCCGCTACGTGGCCGCGGCGCTGGCGTCGCGGCTCCGGCCCGGCGCGGGAGCGCGGTGGGGGCCGCTCAAGCTGATCGACGGCGACCCGCCCGACCTTCCCGGCGAGGACTGGCTGCGGGTCTACCCCAGGCTCACCGGTATCTGCGGTTCGGACCTGGCCACCATCGACGGCCAATCGGCCCGCTACTTCGAGGACTACGTGTCGTTCCCGTTCGTGCCCGGCCACGAGATCGTGGCCGACACCGCCGACGGGCGCAGGGTGATCGTCGAGCCCGTGCTGGGCCACGAGGCCCGTGGCTTCGACCCGCCCTACCCGGGGGCCGCGCCGGGCGACGGCGACGACTACCGGCACCTGATGAGCGGTCACCTGCTGCCGGGGCTGCAGACCGGCTTCTGCAAGTCGACCGGCGGGGGCTGGTCGACCGAGCTGGTCGCGCACCCCTCCCAGCTCCACGAAGTCCCCGACTGGATGAGCGACGAGCTGGCCGTGATGATCGAGCCCGTGGCGGGCGGCGTGCACGCTGCGCTGCGCTCCGGCACCCGCCCCGGCGACACGGTGGCCGTGGTCGGGGCCGGGACCATGGGCCTGGTGGCGGTGGCCGCCCTGCGAGGCCTCACCGAGCCGGCGTCGCTCATGGTGGGCGCCCGGTACTCGACCCAGCGGGCCCTGGCGCTGGAGTTCGGCGCCGACGCGGCCGTCGAGCCGGGCGAGCTGAAGCGGGCCGTGCGCCGGGCAACCAGGTCGTTCATGGTCGGTGACCACCTCTCGGGAGGCGCCGATGTCGTGATCGATGCCGTCGGGTCGTCGGCCTCGCTGGCGGAGGCGCTGTCGCTGTGCCGGCCCCGAGGCCGGGTCGTGGTGCTGGGGATGCCGGCCACGGTCACGGTCGAGCTGACCGGCCTGTGGCACCGGGAGGCGGAGCTGGTGGGCTGCTACGCCTACGGAACCGAGGTACGCGCCGACGGCCGCCTCACCACCAGCTTCGATCTGGCCATGGAACTGGCCGGCAAGGTCGCATTCGACCGGCTGGTCTCGGCGCTGTACCCCCTCGACCGCTACGTCGACGCCCTCGGCCATGCTGCGGAGGCGGGACGCCGCGGCGCGGTCAAGATCGCCTTCGACATGCGGGATGAGCGCCGGCGTGGCGTCTGACCACCAGCACGCTCCCCGAGACCCCGAAGCTGCAAGCGCACCGCCAGCAAGGCCCGGAACCGCAGACGGCGGATCAAATGCAGGCGGGACACCCAGCCGCACCGGCGGCCGCGAGACGAACTTCGACGCGGTGGTGATCGGCGCGGGCGTGATCGGCGCAGCCACCGCCTTCGAACTCGGGCGGCGGGGCCGGCGGGTGCTGTGCGTCGACAAGCTGCCCGCCGCCGGGTTCGGCTCCACCGTCAACTCGTGCGCCATCGTGCGCTTCACGTACTCGACCTACACCGGCGTGGCCATGGCCTACGAGGGGCTGCAGTACTGGCTCGACTGGCCCGCATACCTCGAAGCCTCCGACGAACTGGGCCTCATCGAGTACCGGCAGTGCGGGATGGCAGCGCTGAAGGATCCCGGCGGCCACTACCTGAAGGTGCTCCCCCACTTCGACGCCGTCGGCGTGGCCTACGAGGAGTGGTCCACCGACGAGCTGGTCCGGCGGATGCCGATCCTCGACGCCGGAGTGTTCGGCCCGCCCAAACGGCCCGACGACCCCGACTTCTGGGCCGACCCGACCGAACAGCTGCCCGGAGCGGTGTTCACCCCGGAAGCCGGCTATGTGAGCGACCCCCAGCTCACAACCCACAACCTGCAGCGGGCCGCGGAGGCGGCCGGCGCCGAGTTCCGCTTCGCCACCGCGGTGACCGCCATCGGCCACGCCGGCGGCCGGGTGACCGGCGTGACCCTCGACGGCGACACCGCCGTGGCGGCGCCGGTGGTGGTGAACGTGGCCGGCCCGCACTCGTATCTGATCAACCGGATGGCCGGCGTGTACGAGTCGATGAACATCAAGACCCGGGCCCTGCGCCACGAGGTCCACCACGCTCCGGGGCCGGCCGCCTTCGACTACGAGCGGGACGGCTTCAACATCGCCGACGACGACAACGGCATCTACTTCCGGCCCGAGACCGGCAACCACATCCTGGTGGGCAGCACCGACCCCCGCTGCGACGCCCAGGACTGGGTGGACCCCGACCACTACGACCAGCGGCTCACACCCGAGCAGTGGGAGGCCCAGGTGCTGCGGCTCAACCGGCGGCTGCCGTCTCTGGGGGTTCCCCATGAGCGCAAGGGTGTGGTCGACCTCTACGACGTGAGCGACGACTGGATCCCCATCTATGACCGCACCGACCTCGACGGCTTCTATGTGGCCATCGGGACCAGCGGCAACCAGTTCAAGAACGCGGGCGTGGCCGGTCACTGCATGGCCGAGTTGATCGAGGCGGTCGATGCCGGCCACGACCACGACGCCGACCCGCTTGTGGTGGAGGGCCGCTACACCGGCCTGCCGATCGACATGGGAACCTTCAGCCGCAACCGCGAGATCAACCCGAACTCCTCGATGTCAGTCCACGGCTGAAGAGGCAAGCGCTCCCATGACCGGTGATCTGATCAGGCTGAGCGCACGCCAGATGGTCGCCGGCCTGGCTGCGGGCGAGGTCAGCCCCCACGACGCCCTCGACGCGGTCCGGGCCCGTATCGAGGTCGTGGACCGGTTGGTCAACGCGTTGCCGACCCGCTGCTTCGACCGGGCCCGGCGCCACGCCGACCGGCTCATGGAACTACCGCCAACCGAACGCGGTGTGCTGGCCGGATTGCCGGTTCCCATCAAGGACCTCACGCCCGTCGCCGGCGTGCGGACCACCTGGGGATCACGGCTGAGGGAGAGCTTCGTGGCGGACCAATCCGACGTGATCGTCGAGACGGTCGAAGCCCACGGCGGGGTCGTCTACGCCAAGTCGAACACACCAGAGTTCGGCGCGGGCGGCAACACGTTCAACGACGTGTTCGGACCCACCCGCAACCCCCATGATCTGCGCCTCACCCCCGGCGGATCCTCGGGCGGCGCGGCCGCCGCGCTGGCCACCGGCATGGCCTGGCTCGCCCACGGCTCGGATCTGGCCGGCTCGCTGCGCACCCCCGCGAGCTTCTGCGGGGTTACGAGCCTGCGCCCCTCGCCGGGGCGGATCGCCAGCGGGCCGGCCGTGATGCCGTTCCAGGTGCACTCCCAGCAGGGGCCGATGGCCCGCGACATCGCCGACCTCGCCCTGTTCGCCGACGCGATGGTGGGTGAGAGCCCCCGCGCCGGGCTCGGAAAGCCCCCGCCCCAGCAGTCGTTCCGCAGCGCGGCCGCCTCGCCGCGGCCCCCGGAACGGGTGGCATTCAGCGTCGACCTCGGTGTCACCGAAACAGCACCCGAGGTCGCTGACGTGTGCACCCGGGCGATGGCTGCGCTCGAGCGCGCCGGCATCACCGTCGTGGCCGATCACCCCGACCTCTCCGATGCCGAGGTGGCCTTCGACGTCCCGCGGGCCCTGTTGTTCGCCGCCCTGTTGGGAGCCGAGTTCCCCCGGGCGCGTGGTGTTCTCAAGCCCGAGGTGGTGTGGAACGTCGAGCGGGGCCTCGCGGTCGACGGCGACGCCGTCCGCGCGTCGATCGCGGCCCAGGGACGCGTCTTCGAGCTCGCTACCGGGTTCATGAGCGACTACGACCTGCTGATCTGCCCGGCCGCCACCGTCTTGCCGTTTCCCGTCGAGGAGCGCTATGTCGGCTACACCGACGGGCTGCCGGTGAGCGAGTACTACCGCTGGTTGACGATCGCCGCGGCGGTCAGCGTCACCACCCTGCCGGTGATCACTATCCCCTGCGGCCGCTCCGACACCGGTCTCCCGGTGGGGATCCAGTTGGTCGGGCGACCCCACGGGGAACTGGAGTTGTTCTCGCTGGCCAGCCACATCGAGAACGTCCTCGACATCGTCCCCGCCATCGTCGACCCCGTCCCACCCTCCTAGCGAGACCCGTAGGTGGGCTGCAAACCCTTCCGCACGCCTACCCGTTCGACCGGCTCCTGATCGCTCAGGCCGTCGCCGAGGGCCACACGCTCGTCACCTTCGGAGGCGAGATTCCTCAGCCGGCGGCGATGAGGGCGACGGCCGCCAGCGCGACGGCGAGTCCCAGCAACTGGACCTTGCGCAGCCTCTCCCGGAAAACGACCCATGCCCAGAACACCGTCACGGCAGGGAAGAGCGAGTTGAGGACGGCTGCAACCGAAGTTGACCCCACCCGCGTCGCAGTCAGGAACATGGTGTTGCCCGCGGTGACCAGCGCCGCGATGCCGAGAACAAGCACCCAGCTGCCACCAGACATCGACGGCGCGAGCCGCTTGCCGCCCATGATCGCCACCAGCACGACGAGACCAGATCCTCGAGCAGCCACAATCGGCCACAAGCCGCTGTCGTCGCCGGAACTAGCGAGGCAGACGAATAACAGCCCGATCCCGGCTGCGCCGCCC
Organism: Acidimicrobiaceae bacterium; assembly: GCA_026710865.1. GTDB lineage: Bacteria > Actinomycetota > Acidimicrobiia > Acidimicrobiales > Aldehydirespiratoraceae > Aldehydirespirator. The sequence goes on along the minus strand of JAPOQG010000204.1, from coordinate 3,329 downwards.
AGACCGTAGAGCACGCTGGATCCGACCGTGCCCCGCTGCTCGGAACGGCCGATGCTGACCAGCCCGATCGCTACCAGCCCGAGCAGAACCCCTGCAGTTGCGGCTGCCGACAGGGCGTCGTCGCCGAAGAGCGACTCGACGATCACCGGCAGCGAGGCCGCTCCCACGCCAGCCACGGGAGCTGCGATGCTGACCCGCGTCCGGGCGTATCCCGCATACAGCGCCACCAGCCCGAGCGCCAGCGCGATGCCGCCCAGAGCCCCCCACGCAATACCGGCGACGGTCAGATCACCAACGGCGATCAACGCAGCGACGAACGCCAGCAGGAAGCCCGCGAGCGTTGAGGCCGCAGTCACGAGGACCGGGTGCGCTCGCCGGCTGGCCAGACCACCCAGGAAGTCCGATGTCCCCACCGACAGCGCGGCCAGCAGCCCCAACAGCACCGTCACGCCGACATCGCCCTCCACTCAGTTGATCGACGCAGACCGCGACAGATCCAAACAGCCCAACAGCACCGTCACGACGCCATCACCCTAGAGGCCGAGCGAAAAGGCGCACGAGTTGACGGGCAACGAGCGAGGCCGTGGCCCGAACGGCCCTTGAGCGAGCGAACAAGAGCGGGAGAGACCCCCTCGCGACGCGAGAGCGCGCACGCCTGTCCGCGCACGCTCTCAGGGCCGGACTTCGATGAATCCGGCCGCCGCGAAGTCGTTGTCGAAGGCCAGCGCCTCTCTCAGGCGCCGAGCCCGCATCACCTCGAAGCTGGCGGCATCCACGAAGGAGTAGGCCCTCTCGTCGTGGCGACGCAGCCAGCGCCACGCCCTCGACTCCTCGTCGACGGTGACGGCGTGCACGGTCAGCTTGCCGGCCGACCCGAAGTCCTCTACCTCGTCGAGGAACCCGACCGCAGTACGGTGGCCGTCTCGGTAGCGCAGGAAGGTCCAAGTCTCGCCGACCACCAGGTTCGTCGTGAGCAGCCGCTCACCATCGCCGACGCGCGCGCTTGTTCTCAGCGCGTCGTCATGGCGGGCGTCGTCGGGCAGCGTCCAAGCCACCCACCAACTCGTGTCGACGAACTTCACAAGCCGTAGACGACCTCGTCGATCTCTCCGGGCTTGACGCTGATTCCCTTGCTGCCGAAGCCCGCTCGCTCCAGCAACATGTTCTTGACCGGCTCAGGCTTGCGGGCCGGCAGGACGGCGGCCAGTCCCCGCCGGATCAGCTCCGACTTGGAGATGCCCAGCCGCCTCGCCTCCGCAGCCGCCTCGGCGTCGAGCTCCTCGGGCATGGTGATCGTCACCGCCTTCATGAACTCATCCTACATAGTCTACGGGACAAGAACTACATAGGATGCTGGGGCGTCATGGCGGGCAACGCTCCGGGAACATGCAGCTCGGTGTTGCGCTCGTCCGGCGGCTCCGCCAGAGTCGCGCCCGGGCGCACAAACAAACAGAACAGAATCAAACAAACAAAAAAGAATCAGCCACGACGACCCGGTTAGAATACAAGCCGCCAAGTTGCATTCCCCGCTGACCGGAGCCCCGCCGATGGCCGCAGCTGCGCCGTTCTCGCCCACTTTCGGCATCTCGCCGCCCGTGCTGGCCGGCCGTGACGACGTGCTGGCCGATATGGACGAGGTGATCGACGGGAACATCTACAGCCCGGCGTGCGCATCGCTTCTCCTCGGGATCCGAGGCATGGGCAAGACCGCGCTGCTGAACGCCATCGAGGACCGCGCCCGCGGACAAGGGTGGCTGACCATATCCGAGTCGGGCTATCCGGCCGGTCTGGTCAGTCGCATCACCCTGCATGCCTCGGAGTTGGTCCGCAGCCTCGATGCCGAGGACTCTCCGCCGGCGAGACGCAGGATCACCGGCGCTGCTCTCATGGGCGCGGGCATCGCTACCGAGATGGCATCAGAACCGGAGCGCCCGCCCCCCAGCCTCACGATGATCCTGACCTCACTGGGCGAGCGTCTGGCTGAACGGGGCTGCGGCCTGCTGATATCTATAGACGAGCTTCACGACGCCGACACGGGCGAGGTGCGCGAGTTCGGCTCCATCTTTCAGCTGGCATCGCGTCGCAGGGAGTTGCCGGTCGCCTTCGCAGGCGCGGCACTGCCCGAGCTGAGGCACACAGTGCTGTCGGGGGCCAAGAGCACATTCCTTCAGCGCTGCGCCCAGTACGACCTCGGGCCGCTGGAGGGGTCGGAGGCCGAGCAGGCCCTCCTGGTGCCCATGGAGCAGGCCGGGGGCACGATCGGCGCCGGGTTGCTGCGCCAGGCCGCGGAGGCATCGGGAGGCCACCCGTTCATGGTCCAGCTGATCGGCGCCCGAGTGTGGTCGTCGGCCGCCGATCCCGCCGCCGGGATTACCGCCGCCGAAGTGCAGCGAGGCATCGACGAGGCCCGACAGAGATTCGGCGGCAGCGTCTACGGCCCGGTTTGGAGCACGCTCACCGGCCCTGAGCGGAGGTTCCTGATCGCCATGATCGCCGACGACGACCGGCCCAGCGCGGTCTCGGCGGTCGGCAGCCGGTGGGGCCGGCCGTACGGCAGCCTCAGCACCTACCGAAGGCGCCTGATCAACAAGGGAATGATCGAATCGGCCGGAAGGGGCCGTGTCCGCTTCGTGCGCCCCGGCGCCCGGGACTACGCGATAACCCAAGCCCGGCAGGAGGGCTGGACCCTGGATGACCGCGGAGCGGTCAACCCGCCCGACATCCCGGAACCGGGGCCATGGAACAACCCGCTGCCCGGGAGCACGCAGTCCACCGATCCCTGATCGGCGGCGCGCGACGAGGGCGGGGCCGGAGCCCCGCCCTCATGTCGTGATGTGTCGAGCCCCTGAGGACTCAAGCGCGCGCTATAGCGCCAATGCGTCTACTGGAGCGCGAGCGGGATGACGGTGTCGGGGCACGATGGCGTCATCGGGGCATTCCGTGCCTGGGCCAGCCATCCATCGGCGGTGTCGCGGTTGTCCGCGATCCAGGTGGAGGCCAGTCCCGCGATGAAGTCCTCGGTGGCGGAGTCACCGGCTGCGGACTGCTCGACGTTGGCCAGCGACACGTCGATGACCGACAGGTTCACCGCGCAGAACAGCTCAGCGGCGTACGGGTTGGCGTTGATCCACCCCGTGTTGGCCGTGACCTGGATGTCAGCCGCGACCCACGCCAGCTGGCAGGTGCCTGCGTCCGCAGCGGCGGGGCAGGACTCGGGCCCGATGTTGGCCTGGCCGGGTCGCTGGTCGTGGCCCTCGCCGCCCTCGAGGCCGGTCGGGTTGGAGTCGTCGATCACCTCTTCGGCGGCCAGCCAGTAGACGTTGTCGCCG
>JAPOQG010000235.1 GCA_026710865.1 Acidimicrobiaceae bacterium | reverse complement strand
CGGTCTGGACATCCCCAGCCAGGAGCGAATCCTGGACGTGATCGACGAGTACACGTCGCGGGGCGCCGTCGTGATAATCACCACCCACCATCTCGACGAGGCCAGGCACTGCGACTCGGTGATGCTGTTGGCCAACCGCCTGGTGGCCTCCGGCCCCCCCGACGAGTTGCTGACCGAGGACCGACTGCGGGAGGCATTCGGGGACCGGCTGTTAGGCGACCACGCCGACCACGATCACGGCCAGGACATGATCGTGCTCGACGACCACGGCCACGGCCACGATCAGCATGGCCACGGCCAGAGCCACGGCTTGCACAGCCACAGCCACAGCCACGACCACGGCCTTCACGGTCGCGGTCCCGGCCCCCACTAGCAGTCCGGCAGCGCAGGTGGTGCCGCTGGGCCGGGCCCGTCCCGGGACCGACGCAGCAGGCGGTCGCTTCCGGCGCCCCGAGACGCCATGACGCCGCCTCGATGTGACATCGCTGTGATCGGGGCCGGGCCGGCTGGAGCGGCCACGGCCATACGGGCCGCCCGGGGCGGGGCCCGTGTGACTGTCTTCGAGAAGGCCTCGCCCGGCCGGGACAAGGTGTGCGGCGACGGGCTCACCCCGAGGGCAGTGGCCGCTCTCGACGAGCTCGGCATAGAACTGGACGGCGCCCACCGCATCGACGGCCTGCGCATGATCGCGGGCAACACCCGGCGCGAGCTGTTGTGGCCCGCCAACAACCGGTTCGGCCCCCATGGCGCGGTGTGGCCCCGCCGCGCGCTGGACAAACACCTTGTCGAGGCGGCCGAGGCCGCAGGAGCCGAGATCGCGTGGAACACGGAGGTCATGCCGGTCCTCTCCGACGACGGCACCGTCGTCGGCGTCGAGAGCGCCGCGGGGGGCGGGCGGTTCCTGGCCGACATGGTGGTGCTGGCTGCCGGCGCGCCCGGCGCCGCGGCCCGCATGCTGGGCGCTGAGAGGGTCGAGTCCGAGCCCTTCGGCCTGGCCATCCGCACCTATGCACCCAGCCCCCGCCATGCCGACCGGCACCTGGAGGCCTGCCTCACGCTGCGGGGAGCCGAGGGCGGATGGGTTCCCGGCTACGGATGGATGTTCCCGGCCGGCGACGGCACCGTCAACATCGGGGCGGGATCCATGTCAACCATGAAGGGATTCCGGAAGCTCAACCTCAACCGGCTGTTGGACGACTACCGGGACCTCGTGGCCGATGAGTGGGAGCTGGGCGACTACCTGGAGCGGCCCCGGGCCTGGAGGCTGCCGATGAGCGCCGTCCGCCGCCACGGGCCCGGGTGGGCCGCGGTCGGGGACGCGGCCGGGCTGATCAACCCGATGAACGGCGAGGGGATCGACTACGGCCTGGAGTCGGGGATGGTGCTCGCCGACCTGTTCCTGGAGGATCCGGCGACCGCGCCCGGCGCCTACGACCGGGTGGTAGGCGAGCGCTTCGACGGGTTCCTGCGCACCGGCCGGCGGTTCAGCTTCCTCATCGGCCATCCCCGGATCCTTCGCAACGGCCTGCGCCTGGCCGTGGGCACCCAGGCGGTGGCCAACATCACTCTGCAGGTGATGGGCAACCTCATCGACGGAGACACCCAGGGCCTGGCGTCGCGGGTCCTGAGCGTGGCCGACCGGGGCCTCAAGCTCGCCGATCCCCTACTGCGCCGCACCCGGGCCGCGGCCTAGGGGCAGCGCACTGCCCTCAGCGAGATTGACGTAGTCGTGCACACATGTTGGTGACAACTACGTCAATCTGCCGGCCCTTCCGCGATCAGCTCGAAGTCGGCGGGGTCGGGGCGGCGGGTCTGGCGCCAGTAGTCGATGAGCGGCAGGGGCCAGTTCTGGGCCACTCCCCCGCTGGGACTCTTGTACCAGCTGTTGACCGGTGATATGCCCCAGGCCATCTGGGAGTTGTGCTCGTCCATGCGGGCGGCGTAGCACTGGTAGGCGTCGGGCCGGCAGTCCATGGCCGTGACGCCTCGCTCGGCCAGCAGGCGCAGGCACTCCACCACGTAGTGGGCGCCGCACTCCGCGAAGTAGATGATGCTGCCGTTGATCACGATGTTGGTGTTGGGGCCGTAGATGCAGAAGAGGTTGGGGAAGCCGGGCACGCACACGCCGTTGTAGGCCCGGGCGTCTCCGTTCCAGGTCTCGTGGAGATCGTCGCCGTCCCGCCCGGTCACCCGCATGGGCATCAGGAACTCCGAGGCCCGGAACCCGGTTCCGTACACGATCACGTCGGCTCGGTGCAGGCGCCCGTCGGACCCGCGCACGCCGTCCGGCTCGACCCGCTCGATGCCGCCGCTGACCAGCTCGACGTTGGCCCGTTTGAGCGTGCGGGCCCAGATCCCGTTGTCGAGCACCACCCGCTTGGCGCCCACCGGGTAGTCGGGCACGACCTTGGCCAGCAGGTCGGGGCGGTCGCCGAACTCCGACCTCAGGTACAGGGTCAGCAGCCGGCGGGTCTCCTCGTTGCGGCGGCTCACGGCCTGATCCAGCGGTCCGTCCCAGGCGGGGTCGCGGCGCAGGGCACCGACCGTGCCCTCGTGGGTGCACCAGAACAGCCGCAGCCGGAACCAGTGGGCGTAGCCGGGCACCAGCTCGAACAGTCGCAGGAGCCCCTCGGCCAGCGGCTCGTGGTACACGGGGCGCGGGATCAGCCACGGCGGTGTTCGCTGGAACACGGTCACGTGCGCCGCGGCCTCGGCCAGGTGGGGAATGAACTGCAGCGCGCTCGCGCCGGTGCCGATCACGGCCACCCTCAGGTCCTGCCAGTCGATGTCGTGGCGCCAGGCCGAGCTGTGGAACTGCTCGCCGGCGAAGCTGTCGACGCCTTCGATGTCGGGCATCAGGGGCCGGTTGAGCTGACCGACCGCGGACACCACCGCGCCGGCGGTGATCTCCTCGGGCCCGCTGCTCGTCTCGAGCCGGATCACCCAGCGGCAGGCGTCGTCGTCCCAGGCCAGCGAGTCGACCCGCACGTCGAAGCGGATCCGGTCCCGTATCCCCCACCTTCGGGCGCAGTCGCGGAAGTAGTCGAGGAGCACCGGCTGGCTCGAGTGGTACTCGGGCCAGTCCGGGCGCTGCTCGCCGGAGTAGCTGTACACGTGGTTGAACACGTCGACCCGGCAGCCCGGGTAGGTGTTCTCCAGCCAGGTTCCGCCCACATCGCCGTTCTTGTCGAGCACCACGCAGTCGATCCCGGCCTGCTCGAGCCGGTGGGCGGCCAGGATGCCCGACATGCCCGCCCCGATCACTGCCACCGCATGGTCGCTCGTGTTCGCCGCGGGCCAGTCCCCCGCCGTGATCGGCTCCGGGATCCGCATGTCTCCCGTCACCGCCAGCTCCTCGGCCAGCATCCTGCGGTAGCCGTCGTCGAGGTCGGCGCCGGTCAGCCAGTCGATGAGCTCGGGCACCAGAGCGTCGTTGGGCGCGTCGGACCCGCCTTCAGGCGCTGTCAGCTTCCGGAGGCCCGAAACGGCCAGCTCGCGGGCTCGCCCGAGTTGCTCCTGGTCCCAGCCTCCCTCGGGCTGCAGGGCCAGGTCCGGGTCGAGCCAGAGACTCCCGGGGACCAGGCCGGGGTCTCCGGTGGCGTGGGCCAGCGCGGCCAGCAGGCTGGGCAGATCAGAGGCCGCGATCTGCTGCTCGATCTGATCGGAGTCCACTGTGGCGGTCCGTGCCGGCGTCAGGAGCGGTCGAAGTCGATGACCTCGCCCCGGTTGATGCTCACCCAGTCGCGAGCCTCGATGTAGGGGCGGAAGACCTCGGCGATGACCTGCTCGTCGCGGTGGGACTTGGGCCTCTGGATCTCATAGAGGCGGGGGAACTCCAGCCATGCCGTCACCGCGTCCCACAGGCGCATGGCCTCGGCCCCCGCCGGCGGGTCGATCAGCACCGGCCCGAACAGGGCCTGCTCATCGAAGAACAGCGTCGGCACGCCGAAGCCGCCCGCGGCCACCACCCGGTCATGCTCGGCCTTGACCTCGTCGTGGGTGCTGGGATCGTCCAGGGCGACGTCCACCGTGGCCGGGTCCAGGCCGATCCCGCCGAGCAGCTCCCGGGCAACGTCGGGATCGTGCACCCGCAGCCCCTCCTCGTGCAGGGCCCGGCCCGAGCGCTCGTACCAGGCGTCGAGGCGGTCCATGCTGTCGCGGCGCAGAACCGCCCCGATGCGCATCAGCGACCAGCCGTAGGACCAGGGCCGCTCCCACGGGTGCTTCTTGCCCTCGAAGCGGTTGATCTCCTCCAGGCTGAAGAACCGCCAGTTGATCTCCAGCCCGTTCTGGGCCCGGACGTCCCGGATCCACTTCGACGTCTGGTAGGCCCATGGGCACAGCACGTCGAAGTGGAAGTCCACCACGCTGGTGTCGACGGAGTCGGTCATGGCGCCCATCATGGCACGGGTTCCGCGCTGCCCCACGGCGAGCGCCAACATGTGCTGGCCGTACAGCCGCCGTACACTCGTACCAGCAGGGGGAGAGACGACGACGGAAGGGTGGGTGGGTGCCATGGCTTTCACCGACAATCGCACTAGGAGCGCGAGGCTCGAGGTGCGCATGACTCCAGAGGATCGCAAGCTGATCGACGACGCCGTGGCGGCATGCGGGACCGGCCTCACGGACTTCGTGGTGTCCAACCTCCGGATAGCCGCGCATGAGGCGCTCGCCGACCGCACCGGCTTCGTCCTCGATGCTGAGGCCCAGCGCGCTTGGGAGGAGATGAACGAGCGACCCGTCCGTGATCTTCCCGGGCTGCGAGAGTTGATGTCGCGCCCTTCGCCGTTCGCTGACGCGTGACGCCCCAGTACCGGTCGCCACGCCTGCTGGAGCCAGGCAACGAACTATCAGGCTTCTTGTGCCGGTCCGAGCAGCAGACCGAATGGTTGAGGCGTCACGCTCGTCAATCCCACGCAGCCGGTGCCAGCAAGGTGCTTGTGGTCACACCCGCCGACAGTGCCGAGGTGGTCGCCTACTACGCATGGTGCATGGCGAGCATCGCCGCTGCGGAGGCCCCGGCAAGGTTGCGCAAGGGCGCGGGCCGATATCCGCAGCCTGTAGCTCTGCTCGCTCGACTCGGCGTGTCGGTGCACCACGAGGGCCGCGGCATCGGTGCTGGGCTTCTCGCGGACGTCATGCGTCGCACGGCCGCGGCGGGGCACGCGATCGGGTGTCGGGGCCTGTTGGTTCATTCTGAGACAGACCTCGCTCGGGACTTCTATCTGCACCTGGTGCCCGAGTTCGAGCAGTCTCCCACCGATCCGCTCCACCTCGTGCTGATGATGAAGGACATCCTCCAACAGCTCAGAGACTGACGCCCCCGGTCCGCTCGGCCGGGGGCGCCGTCGGAAGTGGCGCGGAGTCGATGCCCGCGGACGCGGGGCCGCTGCGAGAGGCGGGCGGCGGTAGTGTCGCGCCGGTGAAGATCGACGGGGGCGGATCCGCTGGCCTTCCGAGGCTGCTGGCGACTGCGCTGCCGACCGCGGTGAACGCGGGCAGCGAGGCGTTCGGCCAGAACCGCGACGACCTGTTGGAGCAGCTCGCGGCGATCGAGGAGCTGCTCGACGAGGCTGAGGCCGGAGGCGGGCCCGCCGCGATGGAGCGCCTGCGGGGCCGGGGCAAGCTGCCCATCAGGGAGCGCATCGCCAACGTGATCGACCCCAACAGCCCGTTCCTGGAGATCAGCGCGCTGGCCGCCTTCCGGTCCGACTACACCATGGGCGGCGGGATGGTGGTCGGCATCGGAGTGATCGGCGGCACCGAGTGCGTGATCATGGGCAACGACCCCAGCGTGCTGGCCGGGGCCCTCACCCCGTATGCCAGCAAGAAGTGGATGCGGGCCCTGGAGATCGCCCGTGACAATCACATCCCCTATGTGAGCTTCGTGGAGTCGGCCGGCGCCGACCTGCGTCTGGGCGGCAGCGACGGCGGCGGCTCGGAGTTCACCGGCGGGGGCGCCAGCCGATCCCAGACCGTCCACTTCGCCGAGTCGGGCCGGTTCTTCTACGAGATGATCGAGCTGTCCAAGATGGGCATCCCCACGGTGTGCGTGGTGTTCGGGTCGTCCACCGCCGGAGGCGCCTACCAGCCGGGCCTGTCCGACTACAACATCGTGGTGGCCGACCAGTCGAAGATCTTCCTGGCCGGCCCCCCGCTGGTGAAGATGGCCACCGGCGAGGAGTCCGACGACGAGACCTTGGGCGGCGCCCGGCTGCACGCCGAGGTCTCGGGGCTGGGCGACTACTTCGCGACCGACGAGATGGATGCCATCCGCATGTGCCGCGAGGTGGTGTCGCACCTCAACCGGCAGAAGCCCCATCCGGGGCCGACCATGGCCGCTGATCCGCCCGTGCATGACCCCGAGGAACTGCTCGGGCTGGTCAGCCGGGACCTGCGCCAGCCCTTCGACATGCGCGAGGTGATCGCCCGGGTGGCGGACGGCTCGCGGTTCGAGGAGTACAAGGCCCGCTACGGCGCCACCCTGGTGTGCGGCTGGGCGTCGGTCTGCGGCTACCCCGTCGGGATCCTGGCCAACAACGGCGTCCTCTACCCGGACTCCTCCCAGAAGGGGGCCACCTTCATCCAGCTCTGCAACCAGGTCGACGTCCCGCTGGTGTTCCTGCAGAACATCACCGGCTTCATGGTCGGGCGCGACTACGAGGCCGACGGCATGGTCAAGAAGGGTTCGCAGATGATCAACGCGGTCACCAACTCCACGGTGCCTCATCTGACCGTGATCATCGGGTCCTCCTACGGTGCGGGCACCTACGGCATGTCGGGCCGGGCCTTCGGCAACCGCTTCACCTGGCTGTGGCCGACGGCCAAGATCGCGGTGATGGGCCCCAAGCAGATCGCCGGGGTCATGTCGCAGGTGCGCCGGGCCCGGGCGGCCCGCAAGGGCGAGCCCTTCGACGAGGATGAGGACGCCCGCATCGTGGCCCAGGCCGAGGCCATCCAGGAGCGGGGCTCGCTGGCGCTGCGGGCCACGGGAGCCATCAGCGACGACGGGATCATCGATCCTCGCGACACCCGGGCCGTTCTCGGCATGTGCCTGTCGGTAGTCGGGAACACCCCCATCAAGGGAGCGGACGGTTACGGGGTGTTCCGGCTGTGAGCGGCTCGGCGACGGCCCGGCGCCGCGAATTGTCAGCGTTTTGCTCGTATGGCGCGCATTTTGCTGCCAGTTCGGGTCTGGGGGTTCGGCTGTGAGCGCGATCGGCACGCTTCTGGTGGCCAACCGGGGCGAGATCGCCCGCCGGGTGTTCCGCACCGCGAGGGCCATGGGCATGCGCTGTGTGGCCGTGTTCTCCGACGCCGACGCGGGCGCGCCGTTCGTGGCGGAGGCCGATGTCGCCGTGCGTCTGCCCGGCGGATACCTCGACGCCGAGGCGGTGGTGGCTGCCGCGCGCGCGGCCGGAGCGGACGCCGTCCATCCCGGCTACGGATTTCTGGCCGAGAACGCCGGCTTCGCCCGGGCAGTGACCGGGGCCGACTTGGTGTGGGTCGGACCGGCTCCGGACGCCATCGAGACGATGGGCGACAAGCTGGCCGCCAAGGCCGCAGCCGCCGCCGCGGGCGTGCCCACCCTGCCTTCGTCGGAGGATCCTGCCGACTCCGGCGAGGTCGGCTTCCCGCTCATGGTCAAGGCGGCCGCGGGCGGCGGCGGCAAGGGCATGCGCCTGGTGTCGGACCCTGCGGATCTGGAGGCGGCGGTGGCGGCGGCGAAGCGCGAGGCGCTGGGCGGCTTCGGCGACGACACCGTGTTCCTCGAGCGCTACCTGCGCAGGTGCCGCCACATCGAGGTGCAGATCCTGGGTGACACTCACGGCAACGTGGTCCACCTCGGCGAGCGGGAGTGCTCGATCCAACGCCGTCACCAGAAGATCATCGAGGAGTCGCCGTCCACCGCGGTCGACGACGAACTGCGGGCTGCGATGGGCGAGGCCGCCGTGGTGTTGGCGAGGTCGATCGGCTACAGCTCGTCGGGCACGGTGGAGCTGCTGCTCGACGACGACACCGGCGAGTTCTTCTTCCTGGAGGTCAACACCCGCCTCCAGGTGGAGCACCCGGTCACCGAGGAGGTCACCGGTATCGACCTGGTGCGCGAGCAGCTGCGGGTGGCCGCGGGCGAGCCTCTCGGCTACACCCAGTCCGACGTCCCCTTCGCGGGCCATGCCGTCGAGGCCCGGCTCTACGCCGAGGACGCCGCGGCCGGGTTCCTGCCCGCGGTGGGCACCCTGGCCGCCTTCGCTCCGGCGTCCGAGCCGCCTGTGCGGTGGGACAGCGGCGTCGAGGCCGGCAGCACTGTGGGGCTCGACTTCGATCCGATGCTCGCCAAGGTCATAGCCCACGCCCCCACCCGGGCCGAGGCAGCCGGGCGCTTGGCCCTGGCGCTGGAGCGGCTCCATATAGGCGGGGTGACCACCAACCGCCACTTCCTGGTCTCCGCGCTGCGCTCGGAGGCCTTCCTGGCCGGCGACACCACCACGGACTTCATAGAGCAGGCCGATCCGAGCCGGGCCGCGGCGCTGCCGGACACCGGGTGCCAGCAGGCTGCGGTGGCGGCCGCCATGTGGCTCCAGGCCGCGGAGAGGAGCGAGGCCCCGACGCTGGGGTGGATGCCCAGCGGGTGGCGCCACGGTCGCCTGCCGCCCGAGCGAGCCGAGTTGGCCGTCGCGACAGCCGCGGGACCCGTCGGCGTCATCGTCTCCTACCGGCCGCAGCGGGACGGCACGTTTGCGGTCCGAGCCGAATGCGGCGACGGCGCGACCGAGGCTCCGGCGAGGATCGCGGCCTGGTCGCCGGAGTTGCTCGACATCGAGTGGGACGGCCGCCGGGTCCGGTACGCGGTCACCGCGGAGGGCGGCCAGGCGCACCCCTCGGCTCACGCGGCCGACTCCGTCTTCGGGTACGCGGTCACCGCGGAGGGCGACCGGCTTCACCTGACCGGCGACTCTGAGACCGTGACGGTGGCGGTGCTGCCCCGCTTCGGTGCTCCCGAGAGCGGCCAGGCGACCGGGGGCTTCGCAGCGCCGATGCCGGGGGTGATCGTCGAGGTGCGGGTTGAGCCCGGCGAGCAGGTCGCCGCGGGCCGCACCCTGGTGGTGATGGAGGGAATGAAGATGGAGCACCACGTGAGCGCTCCCTGCGACGGCACCGTGGCCGAGGTGCTGGTCGCTCCGGGAGACCAGATCGACAACGGCACCCCGCTGCTGGTGTTCGAGGCGGCCGAGACGCCCGATGGCTGAACCGATCCGGATCGCCAACTGCTCCGGCTTCTACGGGGATCGCCTCTCGGCTGCGGCCGAGATGGTGAACGACGGGCCCATCGACGTCCTGACCGGCGACTGGCTGGCCGAGCTGACCATGCTGATCCTGGCCCGCACCCGCCAGAAGCGGCCGGGGGGCGGTTACGCACGCAGCTTCGTCAAGCAGATGGAGCAGGTGATGGGCGCCTGCCTCGACGCCGGCATCAAGGTGGTGTCCAACGCCGGCGGGCTCGATCCCCGCGGCTGTGCCGGGGCGGTCGCCGAGGTCGCCGACCGCCTGGGCCTGGAACCGAGGATCGCCTTCGTGGACGGGGACGATCTCATGTCGCGGCTGGATCCCGGCGCAGCCGACGCAGTGACGCTGCGGTCCTTCGCCACCGGTGAGCCGATGACGGACACGACCGGGCTGATCACCGCCAACGCCTACCTGGGCGGCTGGGGCATCGCCGAGGCACTGCGCCGCGGCGCCGACATCGTGGTGACCGGCCGGGTCACCGACGCCGCGGTGGCATGCGGCCCGGCGACCTGGCACCACGGCTGGTCCGTGGACGACTGGGATGCGCTGGCCGGCGCGGTCGCGGCCGGGCACGTGATCGAGTGCGGAACCCAGGCCACCGGCGGGAACTACTCGTTCTTCACGGAGGTCGAGGGCATGGCCCGCACCGGCTTCCCGTGGGCCGAGATCGCGGCCGACGGCTCCTCGGTGATCGGCAAGCACGCCGGCACCGGGGGCGCGGTGACCGTAGGCACGGTCACCGCCCAGCTGCTCTACGAGATCGACGCCCCCGGCTACCTCGGGCCCGACGTGACCACCCGTTTCGACACCATCCGGCTCACCCAGTCCGGTGAGGACCGGGTGCTCATGGACTCGGTGCGCGGCGAGCCGCCCCCGCCCACCCTCAAGGTGGCCACCAACGAGACGGGCGGCTACCGCAGCGAGATCAATGTCGGGCTCACCGGGCTCGACATCGAGGCCAAGGCCGCCCTGGTGCACGAGGCGTTCTGGCGGGCCTGCCCGCATGACCGGGGCGACTACGCCAAGGTCACCGAGCAGCTCGTGCGAACCGACAAGATCGACCCGGCCACCAACGAGGAGGCCACCGCGGTGTGGCGCCTCAGGGTGTTCGACCACGACGAGGATCGCCTCGGCCGAACCCTGTCGGACGCCATGAACGAGCTGGCCCTGGCCACCATCCCGGGCATGTTCTCGCCCGGGTCGGCGGCCCGGCCCCGGGCCTTCGGCGTCTACCGGCCCGCCACGGTGCCCTCATCGGCGGTTCCCCAGTACGTCACGTTCCTCGACGGCGAGCGAACCGTCGTCGATCCGGTGCCGGCCGCGGCTGAGCCCGTGACGCCGATCCTCTCCCCCGCTGCGCCCGCTGACGGCCGCGACTGGGGTCCGACCGTGCCTTCGCCGCTGGGCCGGGTCGCGGGCGCCCGCTCCGGGGACAAGGGCGGCAACGCCAACCTCGGGGTGTTCACCCGCTCCGCGGACGCGTTCGACTGGCTCGACGGGTTCCTGAGCACCGAGCGGCTCCGTGCCCTGCTCCCCGAAGCCGCCCCGCTGCGGGTCGACCGGCATCGGCTCCCCAACATCTGGTCGCTCAACTTCGTCATTCACGGCCTGCTCGGCGACGGCGTGGCTGCCTCGGACCGTCAGGACCCGCAGGCCAAGAGCCTGGGCGAATGGCTGCGGGCTCGGGTTGTGGATGTTCCCGAGGCCTTGCTCGGAGGCTGAGCGCACCGGGCGCCCGCGAGTCGGCGGCCGGGTTCGGCGCGCCCACGCCCTCAATGAGGTATCTTCCTAGGAAGCTATCTTCCTGGGAAGGGACTCGCCAGCTGTGAACCTCGCCGACCTGCTGGAGGACCTGCTCGACGAGCAGCAGAGCCTCGACGAGATCGTGGCGCCTCTCGACGACCGGGACTGGGACCTTCCCACCCCCAGCCCCCGCTGGTCGGTGAGCGACCAGATCGGCCACCTGCGTCACTTCGACCGGGCAGCCGCGCTCGCGATCCGCGACCCCGAGGCATTCTCGATGGAGGCACGCAAGCTGACGGAGGCGTCGCAGGTGAGCGAGACCTCAGGCGACGACTTCACCCTCGGCGAGTTTCGCCGACTGGCCCCGGCGGAACGCCTGGAAGCCTGGCGGCAGGGGCGGGCCGAACTGGCTGAGGCGGCCGGCACGCTCGGCGAGCGGGACCGGGTGAAATGGTACGGGCCCTCGATGGGGGCCAAGTCGTTCGTCACCGCGCGCCTTATGGAGGCGTGGGCCCACGGCACCGATGTCTGTGACACCGTGGGCGCGCAACGCGAGCCCACCCACAGGCTTCGCCATGTGGCCCAACTCGGCTACATCACCCGGGCCTGGACCTACATCAACCGGGGCGAGCCCGCTCCCGAGGGGGATGTGCGGGTGGAGCTCGGCGCCCCTGCGGGCGAGACGTGGACCTGGGGCGACGCCGGCGCCGCCGGAGACAACACGGTCGCGGGACCGGCCCTCGACTTCTGCCTGGTGGTGACCCAGCGCCGCCATGTCGCCGATACCGGCCTGGAAGTTGCCGGCGTGCACGCCGTCGACTGGATGTCGAAGGCTCAGGCCTACGCCGGCCCGCCCACGGACGGGCCGGCCATGAACCGGGACCGGAGCGAGTGGTGAGCCTGGTCGAGACGTCCCGCGACGGCCGCGGCGTGGTCACGGTCACGCTGGCCGACGAGGCCAATCGCAACGCAATGAGCCGCCGGCTGCTCGCAGAGCTCGCCGCCGCGCTCGATGATGCCGACGCCGACCCGGCGGTGCGGGTGGTCGTGCTCACCAACTCCGGGCGGGTGTTCTGCGCGGGGGCCGATCTGCGTGAGAGCTCCAGCGGGAGGACCGGCGACAACCCCGCGAAGGCCAACGCCAGCGGCCTCTTCGGGCGGTTCCGGCGGTCCCCAAAGCCCTACGTGGGCCGCATCGCCGGCCACTGCGTTGCCGGCGGGATCGGCCTGGCCGCGGCCATGGACATCTCCATCGCCCGTGACGACGCCAAGTTCGGCTTCACCGAGGTGCGGGTGGGGGTCGCGCCCGCGATGATCTCGGTTCTGTGCCTGCCCAGGATGCGCAGG